>DASRCZ010000261.1:0-14346 GCA_035652855.1 Candidatus Acidiferrum sp. | reverse complement strand
TCGAACGGCGCTCCGCTTGTCGTCGCCGGCCAAAGCTTCCCGCTCTCCACGCAAACCAACGCCGCCGGCTTTCAAAGCATCTTCTCGCAAGGCACCGATATCACCGCGAAAATCACCGCTGGCCAGCTTGCCGGTCAACTGCAAATCCGCGATCAGGAAATCCCCAAGCTGCAAACCGAACTCGACACTCTCGCGTCCAGCCTCGCCAATGCCGTCAATGCCCAGCAAGCCGCTGGATTCGATCTGAATGGCGCCGCCGGCGGCAACTTCTTTGTTCCTCCGCCCGCGGGCGGAGCCGGCGCGGCAGCCTCTCTGTCCGTCTCCATTGCGGATCCTGCGAAAATCGCCGCCAGCCAGGACGGCTCTCCCGGCGACAACGCCAATGCCAACGCTCTTCTGGCGCTGCAGAATCAGCCTTTTATCAGCGGCCAGACACCGCTCAATTTCTACTCGGGCCTTGTCTTCAATCTCGGCAACGACGTTTCCGCAGCGCAAGCCAACCAGCAATCCGGCAGCCTCGTCCTCCAGCAGATTCAAGACCTGCAAGGCGGCGTCTCCAACGTGGATATCAACGAGGAAGCCGCCAATCTCATCCGTTTCCAGAACGCCTATCAGGCCTCCGCCCAGGTTTCTTCCGTCATCAACTCCCTGCTCCAGACCACCATCAACATGGTGAGCTAATGTCCGACGATCCTCTCCTCCGGCCTTTTTCCGCAGCGGCGAGCCTTAGCGCGTCCCCCGCCGTGCCCGGTTGTCTGCGTTCCCGTGAGGCGCAACTCTAATGTCCATCCGCCTCAATCCCAATCTTCTGCCCGATCTCCTGGCGGCGATCTCTCAAAGCGAGCAAAGCCAGAACGCCGCCACGCAGCAGCTCGCTTCCGGCCGCGCCGTCAATCAGCTCTCCGATAATCCCGCCGCCGTGGCCGCCCTTGTCGGCAATCATGATCAGTCCTCTCAGGACGCTCAGTTCCTCCAAAATATCAGCACGCTTCAGTCAAAATTTCAGGTCGCCGACTCAGCAATGAGCAACGTCGTCACCGCTCTCACTCGCGCTGTTACTCTCGGCACCGAGGGGGCCACCGGCACGCTCAACGCCTCCGACCGCCAGGCCATCGCCGGCGAAGTCCAGGGCCTTATCTCGCAAATTCTCAGCCTCGCCAATACCACGTATCAGGGCGCTTATCTCTTCGCGGGAACCGCCGTCTCCACGCAGCCCTTCACGCAAAGCGGCAACACCGTCACTTACAACGGCAATGCCAACACCACTTCCGTCGAACTCTCGAACGGCAATTCCATCGGCGGCAACGTCCCGGGCGACCAGCTGTTCCTCAACGCTTCCGGCAGCGTCTTCGGCGCTCTCGAAAACCTCTACACGTCTCTCCAGAGCGGCACGAACATTCCTGCCGCCGTCTCTCAGGTCCAGGCCGCCCTCGGCACCATCAGCACCCAGCGCGTTTTCTTCGGCAATGCGCTCAACCAGATCGATCTCAGCGAGAATTTTCTCAATCAGGACAAGCTCAACCTCAGCTCCCAGGAAAACTCCCTCGTGGGCGCCGACCCCGCCAAAGCCGCCTCCGACCTCGTCCAGGCCCAGGTCGCCAACCAGTCCGTCCTCAGCGCCACTGCACGCGTCCTCAACCTCCCCACCCTGCTCGACTTCCTAAAGTAGTCACCGCCAATCGAACCTCGGCCCCCAGAAAGCTAAGTCACGCACAAGGTGCCGAAGACACTGTCTTACCGTACCTTTCCGAAGTGCTGTCAAAGAGGGAGGAATGGCGAATTGGAAGCCTCAAGAGGCCAAGCCTACGCCTTAGTTCCGCTCATTTGGGATCTTGCCAGCAAATCGGCTCAGTTTACGGTCTCCCGGCTTAGCCAGGATAAGAACGGAAGCGAATCCATCGAAGAGATGGAGCTCATCGACGTTGACGAAAAGCCCGCCACAACAAGCTCGGAGCCGTAACTTCAACTGCAAATCATCGCGATGGACCAGCCGATTGGGCGAGTCAGCAAATTGTCTTCGAGCATGGCGGAATCGTGGACACCATCGCAAAGGGACAAGTCCCGCCGGATTCCGATCCCGGTGGATGATGCCAAAGTATAGGGTGCCGCCAAGGACTGCCTTTGCTTTTGCCAGCCGCTCGATGAGGCCCGCACTCTCTGCTATTACACCTGCATATTGAACGAAGAAAACGCCGGCGGACTGGTGCGCTATCAGCGTTGCTGTGGCTGGAACGCAAGACCGCCGAGCTCGATACGACAGTGTTGAGGGCTATCTCGCCATGCGCGGAGACGGTTCCGGGACGTTGCTGGAATTTGGTGTCTCCACCGACTTCCCGCTTCGTGCCTGCGCAGCCTTCACGGGTACCGCCGGCTCCGGCTTGCGCGCGGGCAGCGCCAGATTCTCGCCTTCGCGAATAAACGTCAGGCGGTCCTGCTCCTTGTTCCAATCAATGCAAACCAAATCGCCGAGATGCACCTGTTCGGTGGCCAGCAGATTCGCCAGCGGATACACCACGTGCCGCTCGATCGCGCGCTTCAGGTGACGCGCCCCATACCGCTGGTCCGTCCCTTCCAGCAGCAAAAACTCGCGCCCCGTGCTCGTCACGCGAAAAAGAAACTGGCCTTTTGCCGTCTCCAGCACCCGGCGCTGCACATGATTCAACTCAATTTCCAGCACTTCCTCGAGCTGCGCCCTCTTCAGAGGATGAAACACGACCACCTTGTCCAGCCGGTTCATGAACTCCGGCGAAAATTTCCGCCGCGCGGCTTCCACCGCCGTGCGCTCGACTTTTTCGTCCAGTTGCGCCGCCGGTTTGTCCTTCGGCTGCACGAAACCCATCCCGCCGGTCATCAGCTCCGTGATTTCGCCGCCGCCCAAATTCGACGTCAGGAAAATCACCGTCTGCGATAAATCCACGCGCCGGTTGTCTCCCAAAGTCAGCGTCGCCTTGTCCAACATGCCCAGCAGCAATTGCCACAGAGCGTCACTAGCCTTCTCAATTTCATCGAAAAGCAGAAAACTCAGTTTCAGCTTTTCCGTATGTGAAGCCGCCAGCGCTTCCTGCGTGATCAGCGGATGCGTTTCGCGATGCCCCAGGTATCCTGGCGGCGAACCAATCAACTTGGCGATTTCATGCGAGTGCTGGAACTCGGCGCAGTCGACCTTAATCACCGCGCGAGGATCCCCAAACAAAATCTCCGCCGCCGCTTCCACAATCCGCGTCTTGCCCGACCCCGTGGGACCCAAAAACAACAGGTTTCCCACCGGCCTCCCCGGCGAATTCAGCCCGGCGCAGAACACCTGATACATGTCCACCAGCGCCTGAATTCCCTCCGCTTGTCCCACAATCTTTGCCCGCAGCGCCGACTCAAACTCGCACGTATCGCTGCTGCGAATGTTGGGATCCAATTGATGCCGAGCCGCAGATCTCATACCCGCCGTTCCTTCTGCGTCCGTTCCCCCCAGACGCGAGGCGCGTCTCAGCAACGCGCCTGGCGGATTTTGAGCACCACGAGGGCCACTCGTATTTACCTTTGCGTGTCTGGAAAACCGATAATCCTCAACGAGATACAAAATACAAAATCCCTGCGACTGTCTCACACTGTGAGACACAGTTTCATTCGCGTACAAAATGCGACCGGCTGCCCACTTCCGTCCACAGGCGCCCGCCAAAAAACCAGCTTCTCCTATGACCGTCGAGTCCGCAGTGGCCGGCCAGCCTAAAACTTCTCCAATCCAGAACGTCCCCTTGAACGTCCCCGTGGCGCCGCCACGCGTAATTTTTTCCAATCAATCCAAGTTACGCGCTGCTGCCTGTTCCAAGAGCAAGGGCAAGGGCAAGGCCAGGCAGCGCCGGGCTGGACGTCCTTTGTTTTGAAGCACTTGTCAAAAGAGAGAGGGACAGCCGCTCACCCGCCTAGGTCTTAGGCTCCGGCTTCTTCCGCGCCTGGGCGCCGGAGGGAGTTACCGTTATCGCTGTGCGCGACTTCCGCTCGGACGCAGGGATTTGGGAAGAGGATTCCGCCTGCTCGTTGCCGCCGGCACCAGCCGCAGCGGCCGCGGCCGCTGCCTCCACCTTGGGGGCCGGCTGCGCGATGGCCCCCTCCTCTTCGCGCACAAACATTAGTTCCGGATGCTCGCGATCCCAGTCGATTGAAATCAGGTCGCCCATGCGAACCTGTTCCGTCGCAAGCAGATTCGCAAGTGGGTAAACGACGTGGCGCTCAATGGCGCGCTTCAGGTGCCGCGCGCCGTAGCGCTGGTCGGTCCCTTCCTGAAGCAGGAAGTCCCGCGCGGCCTCCGTGAGATGAAAAAGAAACTGGCCTTTGGCGGTTTCGAGGACGCGCTGTTGCACGTGACCCAACTCGATATCGAGAACCTGCTGCAACTGCTCGCGCCGCAACGGGTGGAATACAACGATTTTGTCGAGGCGGTTCATGAACTCCGGCGAGAATTTTCGCCGCGCGGCCTCGACCGCAGTGCGCTCGACCTTCCGGTCCATCTGGTCGGCGGGCTTGTCCTTCGGCTGGATGAAGCCCATGCCGCCGGTCATCAGCTCGGTGATCTCACCGCCACCAAGGTTCGAAGTGAGAAAAATGACCGTTTGAGACAGGTCCACGCGGCGGTTATCGCCGAGGGTGAGCGTCGCTTTGTCCAACATCCCCAGCAGCAACTGCCACAACGAATCGCTCGCCTTTTCGATTTCGTCGAAGAGCAGGAAGCTCAGCTTCAGCTTGTCCGTGTGGCTCTTGGCCAGCTCTTCCTGTGTGATCAGCGGATGGGTTTCGCGGTGCCCGAGATAACCCGGGGGCGAACCAATCAGCTTGGCAATTTCATGAGAATGCTGAAATTCCGCGCAATCCACCTTGATGAAGAGGCGCGGATCGCCGAAGAGAATTTCGGCCGACGCTTCCACGATGCGCGTCTTGCCCGAACCGGTGGGACCGAGGAAAAGCAGGTTGGCAATGGGCCGGTTCGGCGAATTCAGGCCTGCGGTAAACACCTGGTACATGTCCACGAGCGCCCGCACCGCCTCCTCCTGGCCGACGATCTTCCGGCTCAGCGCGGATTGGAAGTCCACGGTCGCATTGCTGCGCCGCGTTGGATCCAATGGAAGAAGGATATCGCTCATGGCTGCCTCCTAGCGCCCATGCCGAAACCTGGGCGTTTCACCAAATCGCCTTGCGGCTCCCTGGCTAAGCTGTTCCAGCTTCACCTGGAGGGTTGACTGCAGCAGCCGCAACTGCACGAGCAGCTCCCGCGCAACCACGGGCGATTGGGAAATTCGGAGGAAAGGCGGAAACAAGTCCGCCAACTCGAGATTGATGGCGCGAAGAGTGGCAATCAGCTTCTCCACGGCGGGAGAATGCGGATCAGCAAGGTTGATTCGGTCGTTGATTTGTTCGCGAAGGGCCTTCCAGTTGAGGCTCACGAACGGATGTTTCTTCGAGACCTGGCGGACGACGGCATCGGTGATTCGAGCGCGGTCTCCGAGCCGGGCAAGGTGAATTTGCCGGACTTTTCCGCCGCGGCGCACATTGTGCACCAAGTAGAACGCATTGCCTTTTCGGCGGACGAAGGCCATAGCATCACCTCAAAATACCGGGCGATTCCGTGTAGTGTACGCACCTTCCACTACGCCCGTCAATCATTAGATGCGTGCGGAGGCGCAACGTTTGCTGAATTTTGCTCAAATTGGCAACGCGCTCGCGCCGACGCACCCGCGCCCGAGCTCCTCCTGATTTGATTTGCGACCACCGGCGCAGATTCAGAAAACTCCGTGCGTGCCGGTCCGCGCGGGAGTTTCCGCCAGTGGCGACTGCTTGCTGCTCGTTTCCGCCGGTCATTGTCTTTACTCTTCTGCTTTTGACTCTAGTCGATCAAACCCGGCGGCAGCGTTTTTCTCTTGCTCAGTGGAGCGGCCGCCGATACCATCGCGAATTTCCGATGGAGCAGCGCTGCCGTGTCTTGGATGCGCATCTACCAGCTTGTGAAACAAATTCCGCGGGGCCGGGTTCTAACGTATGGGGCGGTGGCGCGAATACTGCGCCTTCCAGGTGGCGCTCGGACAGCGGGCCGCGCGATGGCCGCCACTCCTTCCGGCAAAGGTATCCCCTGGCATCGGGTCGTGGGCGCGCGCGGCAAGTTGCTGGTCCGCGAGCCCTACGCTTCTCTGCAACGAAAGCTTCTCGAAACCGAGGGAGTAACCCTCGTGGAAGGCCGCGTGGACCTGGGACGGCACCTTTGGGCGCCGCCGAGCGCCAGAAAGAGCCTCGGCGGAAATTCAGTGAAAGAAACGAGCCGCCGCGCGCGTCATTCCGGGTAAGGGCTGGAATACCTCCGGGAATACGGTGTGTCCCGCAGGAAGGCCTGCGCATTTTTCAGCGCGCCGCGCTTCTGCGGTATCCTAAACGGTTGATCAACGGCACCCAAACGCGATGGCAAACCCTGTCCTAGAAGTCGAAAATCTGGTCAAGAGCTACGGCGATGTGCGTGCGGTGCGCGGAGTCAGCTTCAGCGTTTGCGAAGGTGAAGTCTTCGGTTTGCTTGGCCCGAACGGAGCGGGGAAAACCAGCACGGTGGAGATTCTCGAGGGCCTGCGGACGGCGGATTCCGGCAGAGTTTCGGTTTGCGGATTTGATCCGGCGGTCAGCCCAGAAGAACTGAAGCACGAGATCGGCGCTGCGTTGCAGTCCACTTCCCTGCCCGACAAGCTGCGCGTGATGGAAGCGCTGAAGCTCTTTGGCAGCTTTTACCGGCATCACCGGCGGCGCAATCCCGAGGACCTGCTGAGGCGCTTTGGACTCGAGGAAAAGCGCAACGCCTTCTACAGCCAGCTATCGGGGGGACAGAAGCAGCGGCTGGCGCTGGCCATGGCGCTGGTAAACGATCCGAAGGTTCTTTTTTTCGATGAGCCGACTTCCGGACTCGACCCACAGGTGCGGCGCGAAATCTACGACATCATCGAAGAGTTGCGGCGCGAGAACAAGACCATTGTTCTGACGACACACTACATCGAGGAAGCCGAACGGCTTTGCGACCGGGTGGCCATCATTGACCACGGCCAGGTCATCGCGCTGGGCAGCCCGCGCGAGCTTAAGGCGCATTCCGGCGGGGCGACGCGGATTGAAGTGCGGCTGGCGAAGCCCGAGGCGAATGGGGATCTAAAAACTCTCGAAGGCGTGGCGGACGCGAGGGAGGTGGATGGCGCGTACGTAATCCATTCGCATCGCCCGCCGCAAGCGATCGTTGCGATGGTGAAGCATCTCGAAGCGCGAGGCAATGAACTGGTCAGTCTGGAAATCGCCACTCCGTCGCTCGAGGACGTATTCATTGAACTTACGGGACGGAGGTTGCGCGATTGAGGAATTTTGGTTCGCTGACGCGGATGCGTATCGCGCTGACGCTGCGCAACCGCATGTTTCTCTTCTTCAGCGTGGTGATGCCCTTCGCTTTTTTCTTTTTGTACGCGGGCGTATTCGCGAAGAGCAATCCCTACGCGGTGCGCTTCTTTCTGGGGCCGATTCTTTCCCTGACGGTGATGGGTAGCTTTTGGGGGCTTAGCGCGGCGCTCGTCACCTTCCGGGAGCAGGGCATTCTGCGGCGTTTTCATGTGACGCCGGTGACGGCAGGCGACATGCTGGCATCGAGCGTGGTCGCGAATTTCATTTTGATCATGCCGACCGTGATTTTGCAATTTCTCTTCGCGCGGTTCCTTTTTCACGTCACCGACTTCGGCAATCTTGGGGTCGCTTTTGTCCTGCTGGCGGCGGGAACCATTTCCTTCGCGGCTCTCGGCCTGGTAGTTGCCAGCGTAACGAACACCATGCAGGAAACGCAGGTGATCAACCAATTGCTGTGGCTGCCGCTGATTTTTCTCTCGGGCGCAACGTTTCCGCTGGCGTTTCTTCCCGCCGTGGCGCAAAAATTCGCCTTATTCCTGCCGGCGACCTATCTGGTAGAGGGCTTACGGCATTCGATTTTCGATCCGGGAGCGAGCGCCTGGGACGCGCGAGTGGCGTTCGGGTCGCTGGTGTTCTGGGCCGTCCTTACGTTCTTCCTCTCCGTGCAGCTTTTCCGCTGGGAGCCGGAATCGAAAGTGCCGCGGCGCGCAAAATTGCTGGTCGCCGCGACGGCGATTCCCTTCCTGCTGCTAGGGATCTGGGAAAATAGCTACGGCCATATTCCGCAGCAAGCCAGCGCGGCCTTCGAGTCGCTCACAACCGCCGGCCATCACTCCACGCCCCAGAAGTAGGCATTTTCGTTACTGGCAAGGCGGTCGTTCGCCGCTCAACGGCCTGCTCACATCAGGGTTCTCCCGCCATCCAGGACCAGTACATGTCCCGTCATGAAGCTGGCTCCAATCAAATACATAACGGCATCTTCCACGTCACCAGCGCGGCCGCCGCGCTTCAGCGGCACGCGCCGCGCAAATTCCGCTTCGATTTCCGGAGCGTCTCCGGGCATGGTGATTGTGCCCGGAGCAATGGCGTTCACGCGCACCTCGGGCCCCAGCTCCTTTGCGAGACATTTCGTCAGGAGCACGACGCCCGCCTTGGCGGCGCAGTGCGGAATGTATCCGGTCCACGCGAGAATGCCGCCCACGTCGGAGAAATTGACGATCGTGCCGCGCGTCCGCTTGAGCTCCGGCGCCGCGGCCTGGCAGCAAAAGAAGACGCCCTTCAGATTCGTGTCCAGCGCGCTATCCCACTGCTCCTCGGTCGTGGAGGCAAAATCCGCGCGCAGGAAATTCGCGGCGCTGTTCACGAGCACGTCCAAGCGACCCAATTCCTCCGAAACGCGCGCAAACATCGCGCGTATCTCGGCGACGGAACGCAAATCGGCGCGCACGGCGATTGCGCGGCGGCCCAGGCCGCGAATTTCGGATACCGCGCTCTCGGCTTCTTTCTCCGAACTGCTGTAGTGCACCACTAAGTCCGCGCCTTCGCGCGCCAGCCGCAGTGCGACCGCGCGTCCGATGCGCTTTGCGGCGCCGGTAACCAGCGCCACTTTTCCGACGAGGGTTACGCTCATGACTCAAGAACTTATCATGAAGCGCCGCTCGCCCCGGCAGCTTTTACCTTCACCCCGAGCCGCGCTGCCACTACAATCTTTCCGCATCGAATCGCTACTTGATCCCGAGGCGAAAATGACTCTCGATCTGCTGGCAATCGCGGCGCATCCCGACGACGTGGAACTCACGTGCGGCGGCACGCTGCTCAAAATGGCGCAGCGCGGCTACAAGACCGGCATTCTCGATTTGACGGCGGGAGAAATGGGGACTCGCGGGACGCCGGAGATTCGGGCGCGCGAGGCGGCGGCTGCGGCGAAGATTCTCAAGGTAAAGGTCAGAGAAACGCTCGGCGTTCCCGATTCGGACGTGCAGGCAAGCCGGGAGCACAAACTGCGGCTCGCTGCCGCGATTCGGCGGCTGCGTCCGAAGACGGTGATTCTTCCGTACTGGGAGGCGCGGCATCCCGACCACTATCACGCGTCCGCGCTTGGCTACGAAGGCTGTTTTCTCGCGGGCCTGAAACAATTGCCAATCGAGGGCGAGCCGTTCCGGCCATTCAAAATTTTATATTCCACCGCGTACGCGAATGTGCGGCCCACATTCGTGGTGGACATCACCGCGCAGTACGAAACACGGAAACGAGCAATCCTCGCTTTTGCGTCGCAGTTCCGGCCTGAGAAGGGCCAATCACGAAGGTCGTACCGGAGGCAGCAAGTGTTTCTGGCCATTGACCGGCTCGAAGATCAGATGAACCAGCTCGCGCGACACTATGGGGAAATGATCGGCGTGAGGTATGGCGAGCCGTTCCTGCAGAAGGAATTGATGAAGGTAGAGGACGTGGTCATGCTTGCCGTGCGGTCCGTCTAACATGGATCCCGCTGGACGCCATGTGCAAGGAATACGGCCAAAAGCGAAGGACGAGCGGCGAGAAAAAAACTGTGGAGCTCGGTTTCGAGTGGCTTGCCGGCCTGCCCGATCCATCCGGCCCGACCTAAACAACAGCTAAAAGTGCTCTTCGCTTTGGGCCGGTACGAAGCCAGGAAGTTTCTGGCCTGGTCCATCGCGCTCGACGCGGACGCGAATCATTTGTTCATTCTCCGCGCCGGATTTCCTGAGGACGGCCAAGGTTGCGAGCGCCTCAGTGTAAACGCGGGTCACCAGGTAGGTCTCGCCGCTACCATCCTTTTTCCAGAGCTGGCCAACCTGAATTTTGGAAACCATGGACAAGTGTTCGAGAAGCTGCCATCGAATGTAGCGGGGGCGGAAAGGAGTGTCAACCGAATCGAAGAAGGAAAGTGCGGACAGGTATCGGCCGAGCGAGGCTGGTTTAATGGGTTCGGCAGGGTTGGGAGCGTTATCCGGTGCGCAGGCCGGCCCTATGCAGACTCGCATAGGAGGTGAACACGTGGAGGTCCTGTAAGAAGCAGATCTCAATGTTGGGACAGGAAACCTTCCCCCGCTCTGGGACATCGTAAAAACGAGGGTCCACGCCCGCTGGCCATGAAAAGCGGGTGTATAATCGTCCGCAAGCAGAGGTAACAACATGAACGACCTCGGAACCAAGCCTTCGCCAAGGCGCATTGTCCGGTTAGCGTTGCGGTTTGCTCTCGCCAGCGCGCTGGGCGGGGGAGCCGCGATTGCGACCCTCGCGCAAGATCCAGGATCGCAGACAAGTCCGCAGCAGCAGACCACCCAAGACGCCGACAAAGCCAAGGCTCAGCAACAGACGCAACAGCAGAAGCCGGGCGACCAGCCGGTCCAGCAACAGGAGACCGTAAACCCGAAGAATGCAAAAGAGGATGTCGACGCGATCGGAAATCGTAACGTCAGCGGCAAGGTGAATTTTTATTCATTGGAGAAGGAAATCGCCCTCGGCAAATCGCTGGCGCAGGAAGTCGAGCGCTCCTCGAAGCTGATCGATGACCCGGTCGTCACCGAGTACGTGAATCGCGTGGGACAGAACCTGGTGCGCAACTCGGACGCCAAGGTTCCTTTCACGATCAAAGTGATCGATTCGGACGAAGTGAACGCGTTCGCGCTCCCTGGCGGATTTTTCTACGTCAACAGCGGATTGATTCTGCACGCGCAGGAAGAAGCGGAATTGGCGGGCGTGATGGCACACGAGATTTCGCACGTGACGGCGCGGCATGGCACGCGCCAGGCGACCAAGGGCGACATTATCCAGCTTGCCTCGATTCCAGCGATGATTTTCCTGCCCTATGGCTGGGCAGGCTACGGAATCTACGAGGGCATGAATTTGGCAATTCCGCTGACGTTCCTGAAGTTTTCGCGCGACGCCGAGCGCGAAGCGGACTTCCTCGGTTTGCAGTACATGTACAAGGCAGGTTACGACCCAAACGCATACATCACTTTTTTTGAACGGATTCAGGCCGACGAAAAGCGGCGGCCGGGAACCATCCCAAAAGTATTCTCGACCCATCCTCCCAATTCAGAGCGCATCGAGAACGCGCAGAAAGAGATCGCGCGGATTTTGCCGGCGAAACAGGAATACATTGTCACGACCTCGGAATTCGATTCGGTAAAAGCGCGGCTGCGCAACATTATGTTCTCGCGCAAGGCTGTGGATAATCAGGCGAACAAGCCGACGTTGAGGAAAAAGACGGAACAAACGAACAAGACGAAGACCTCGGATCCCGGCGCTCCGCCGAGCGATGATGACCGCCCGACACTGAAACGGCGGCCGGATTCGCAACCCTGATCGCGCGCAATAAGCGCGTACACCTTACAAACGATTTCGGAAGAGGGCGGCTTGGTGGCAGCCCTTTTCTGGGGCCCGGCTTTGCTCGCGACGGAGAGCTCTGCCTGTGCATCGAGTCGCGCCGATTCGCGCTGCGTGTTCCAGGAGACTTCCCATCTGAGGGAAATATGCTAGGCGCGGTTGCGGTTTTTGCCAGTTTTGGGCGATTCGAGCGTTCTCTAGCATGCGAGTTGCGACGTAACGGCCCGAAGCACCGCCCGCACGCGGCGGCAGCCCGGCAGGGACTCTCGAGGCTGTTAGACGCGAGGAGGAATGTGATGAAGCAAGCGATGATTGCGGGCCTATCGTTCGTCTTAGGTTTGGCCGGGGCAACGAAGATCGTCCGGGCCCAGCCAGGAAACCAGCAGCAGCAACAAACGGAGCAGAGCACGCAGGCACAGCAACAGAGTACGCAGGCGGCGCCGAAGGTCAAGGTTGGCACAAATCTGAAGGCTAAAGCGGCGGCTCCTGCGCCGTCTGCATCGGCCCAGAATGTCACCAAGAAATCGACGATCGGAAAAGGCGCGGCGAGTGTGCAAGTGGCGCAGCCCAGCTCGTTCTGGACGGAAGCCATGGACGTGGACGACGACGGCAACGTGGAGACGTCGGACTTTCTCTACGATGCGGCGAAAGGGGTCTTGTATACCTATCGGGAGGATGACTTCTCCTGTCCAGACGGAAAGCCGGAAAGCGGGGGCATTCTAGAAGCACTTTACACCGAGGGCAACAAAGAAGGGAAGCCTGTCGGGTCGGGCTGGTACATTGTTGATTTGAACGCGGGCCAGTGCCGAGCGCAGAAGTCGGGAACGTATGGCTGCAAATTCGACGCGATGGGCAATCCCACCGGATGCGGCTTGGCGACGATTAACTATGCCACGGGCGAGATCAACGTGGTGATGGCGCGGTAAGAGGCACTTGAGCCGCGGAAGCGCCCAGGCTAACGGAAGGCCAGCGGCAGCCGCGAGTCCGTCGTTGCCTGTGCAACACGAAGTTAACCGGCGGCACGTCAAGAGTCAGAATTTCGCCGCGAGTGGAGCCCAGAGTACGAACCTTGCGCTGATGAACAAATCGACCGCGCCGCGCGCGCAATTCGCAAGCTGGGTTCGGGCGGCAAGCGTGGTGTGGCTGGCGGTTTGGGTGCCGGCGTACGCGCACTATTGGGGCTGGGCGAATTTTCTGCACCTTTGCGACCTCGCGGCCGCCTTGACGTGCTTAGGCTTTTTCTTCAGCAATTCCCTTCTGCTTTCGACGCAAGCTGTTTCCTCGCTGATCGCGGGCGCGTTGTGGTGCATTGACGCAGGCTGGACGTGGATGACGGGCGCTCACGTTGTGGGTGGGACGGAGTACATGTGGGACGCGAGCATTCCGCTGTGGGTGCGGCTGCTTTCGCTCTTCCATTTGGCGCTGCCGATAGTGCTGCTGCTTGGGCTGCGGCGCGTGGGCTATCACCGCAGGGCGCTCTTCTGGCAATCGGTTATTGCGCTGACATTGCTTCTGTTTTCGCTTCTCTTTGGACCGCGGGCCAACTTGAACTTTGTCTACCGGGATCCCGTGCTGCGCCGCACGCTTGGGGGCGCGCCGGCGCATTTCGGGATTACATTCCTTGCGCTGGTGGGAGTCTTATACTGGCCAGCACACGCAATATTGCGCCGCGTTTTCGACGCCCCGGAGATAGTGACAGTTGCACGCGAGCGCGCACGGCTCTAACGTGAAATGCCGAGCGGCGGAAAAACAGCAAACCGCTCGTGAGAGGTACGTGCGAAACGCGGGAACAAAACGGTGGTTCTTACGACTGGCTTTGGGTACGTTGTGGGCTGGAAGCGTTCCGTTGCCAGCGCCGGCACAGGCACGGCACCCGGATTTCCCGTCACAAGAAGCCTCCCTGCTGCCGCGGAGGTCGCAGACCCTTGAAACGCGTTCCCGAGGCACCGTGATTAAAACCAGCGACCCCGGAGTGCAGTATCAGATTGAGGGCGGAGCCTTCGTGAGCCGGACCGAGAATGGAGGCGCGACATGGTTTGGCGGCGACGTGAGCTGGAACGCGGATTTGGTTGCGGGCGCGGCGCCCGGACCTGATGTTTGCTGGGTTGTGGGGCGCGGCGGCGATATTTACCTGACGACCGATGGTTCGCAGTGGAGGAAGATTCCGCCGCCAGCTGAACTTGACTTTGTGGGAGTGAGCGCGACAAATGCGCGGACGGCGGTGGTGATTGCGGCGGATGGGCGGCGATTTCGAACGAAAAACGGCGGGCGCTCCTGGCATGAGATGAAATGAGCAGGCGCCTACGGCATTCTCTTCATGACGAAGATCTGGTCATCACGCAGGAACAACACCTCCTTGCCCGCTTCCGTCAGCTTTTCATGCGGCAAGCCGAGGTAACGCTTAACAAAATCCGGTGACAGGCGGAAGACGAAGCCCTGCCCTGTTTTCCTGTTTCGGATAATCGTCTCGACCGAATCTTTGGGAGCCTTCTGGATTCTGAGATTCAGTTTGCCGGGGCTTGCACCGGTTGCGGCCTGAACGCCGTCCGAAATACAGCTCCACTGGACCTCTTCAGGTGTCTTGTGGACGAC
>DASRCZ010000260.1:0-7613 GCA_035652855.1 Candidatus Acidiferrum sp. | reverse complement strand
CAGCTCCTTCCTCTTTCCGTCCGCCTTGTACTTGATCATGATGCGGCCGTCTTGCGGCAGGCGCTTCTCCGCGATGTCCAGCTTGGCCATGATTTTCATGCGGCTGGTGATGGCGTCTTTGAGGCGGAGGGGCGGAGTCATCACCGTCTGGAGCATGCCGTCGATTCGGAAGCGGACGCGCAACTCAGTTTCGTAAGGCTCGACGTGAATATCGCTGGCGCCCCGCTTGACGGAATCCGTCAAAATTAAATTGACAAGCTTGATGATGGGAGCTTCTTCGGCAGCTTTCTCGAGCGAAGCTGCGTCCATTTCCGATTCTTCGGCGGCGAGCTCAAGTTCCTGGTCCTCTTCGACTAGGTCCTTCATCAGATTGCTGATTTCTTCGGCGTTGTTTCCGCCGGAGCCGTAAAAGCGGCTGATAGCTTCGCCGATGGCCGATTCGGAGGCGACTACCGGCTCCACGTTGAAGCCGGTCATAAACTTGATGTCATCCATCGCAAAGACGTTCGTCGGATCGGTCATGGCGATGGTCAGCACGGAGCCCACGCGTGACAGCGGCACAACCTGATAGCGCAGCGCGGTGTCTTGAGGGATCAGCTTAATGACCGTGGGATCGATCTCGTAGTATTTGAGATTGATGGAAGGGACGCCGTACTGGCGCGAGAGCACACCCGTGATGTCATCATCGGTGATGAAGCCCATCTTGGTCAGGCAGCTCCCGAGCTTTCCGCCATTGGCGCGCTGAAACTCGAGCGCCTTCTGGAGCTGGTCCTGGGTGATCAGGCTTTCTTTAACTAAGATTTCGCCCAAACGGACGGACATCCGCAGCACTCCTGCCGGTTGGCACCCAGCGCTCACCTTAGCAAAAGCAGAGGACCGCGGCGGGAGAATTTCCGCTATCGTACTGAAATGGCTAACCCCTGTACCACGGTACAGGCTAGGCGCGGCGGGACACGCGCCTTTCTTGACTTGCCCCTTAGCGGCGACTATCTTGCGGGAGAAGCAATGACTTTCCCCATTTCCAAACGCTGCGGCGGTTCCTCCGGCGGCAGCGCTCCTGGCGCGAAAGGCGGCAAAGCCGTACCTCAGCGCTCTCCTCAATGAAAGAAGCGCACTCCAAGCACCGCATGCAGCTGGTCCTGGGCGGCATTGGCCTCTCGCTTCTGCTGGCCGCTGCGTTTACCTTCGGGTCCCTGGATGTACCGTTCGAACCAAAGAGCTGGCGCGACGTGCTGACACTCTAT
The DNA here is from genome assembly GCA_035652855.1 of Candidatus Acidiferrum sp. Classification (GTDB taxonomy): domain Bacteria; phylum Acidobacteriota; class Terriglobia; order Acidiferrales; family UBA7541; genus Acidiferrum. The sequence goes on along the minus strand of DASRCZ010000260.1, from coordinate 6,369 downwards.
GCCGTCTCAACCGTAATCACCGCCAGCCTGCTGGTTTTGGGACTGGTCCTCGGCCGCACGCTACTGCGCCTCTGGACGGAGCGCAGAAAGGACCAGCTAGGCGCGCGTTTCAAGTCGAAGATGGTCGTTGGCGCCATGGCCATTTCCCTTCTGCCCATTCTCTTCATGTTTTTTGTCAGCTACTCCTTGCTTAACCGGACCCTGCTGCGCTGGTTTCCGCGCTCCTTGGAAGTCGCTTCCGAGCAAACAGACCTGCTCTTGAAAGATCTCGGCGGCACGCAAATCCGGCGTTTGCAGGGAGCCGCGCGCCAGGGCCTCCACGCCCTTCCCCTGGGAGCCGACGCATTTGCTCGGTCCGGAATTGCGGCGGGCGCCGACGGAATCTGGCTGCTGGGAAGTGACGGCGAGATTCGTGATGGCGATATTGCATGCGAGCCAGCACCGGCAAGCGAAACGCGCTGGACCGCGTATCCCTGCATCCGAAAGGATCTGACCGCAAAACAATTGCGTGTGCTTCCAAGTGGCATCGAGGTTTGGCAGGCTGGCGCGACGGTCTTCTTCGCATCGCGGATTCCCGTAGCGGCGTCTGGAAAAGCCGCCGGTTATGTCCTCGCGGGCTTCCGCGCCAGTCCGCAGTTCCTCGCGCGCTACAACCAAATTCAAGCGCAAACCAGCGAGTACTACGCGCAAAAGCGGAATCTGCGCGCGCTTAAGCGCCAGATGCTGCTGATACTCCTGCTGTTCACGGCGCTGGCGCTTTTTGCGGTGACGTGGGTGGCTTTATTCCTGGCGAAGCAGGTCACCATACCGATTCAAGCCCTTGCCGAGGGAACACGAGAGGTTTCCGCCGGCAACTTTAACTATCAGGTGCCGGAGCAAGCGCAGGACGAATTGGGCTTGCTGATCCGCTCTTTCAATTCCATGACCGGGCAGCTGCGGGACAGCCGCACCCAAATCGACCAGTTCACGCGCAACTTGCAGCAGGCAGTCCAGGAACTCGAGAGGCGCCGTCAACTGATGGAGACGATTCTCGAGAGCATTCCGACCAGCGTGCTTTCGCTGGATGCCAGCGGAGCGATTCTGCGGGCCAATTCGGCCGTGAGCCACATGTTCGGCCTCGACCGGCTGGAGGCGCGAAACCTGGAGGAATTGCTTGGTATTGATGTTACTCGTATCGTGCAGCAGCTCATGCGGCGTTCGCTGCGGATTGGAGTTGTTTCGCGAGAGATCGAAACAGTGGTCTCGGGGCGCGTGCTGCACCTGGCGGTGACCGTCAGCTCGCTGGGACCTCGGCGAGCCAACACAGGTTACGTATTGGTCTTGGATGACCTCACGGAACTGCTGCGGGCGCAGAAATCCGCCGCTTGGCAAGAAGTGGCGCGCCGCATCGCGCATGAGATCAAGAATCCGCTGACGCCGATTCAACTTTCCGCGCAGCGGCTTTCGCGTTTTCTGGAGCGGCGGGCGGAAGCGCCGAAGGACGCGCGCGATCCCGAGCTGGCGAGCCTGGTGGAGGAATGCTCGCGGCTGATCGAGCGCGAAGTGGCGACGCTGGCGTCACTGGTCAACGAATTTTCGCAGTTCGTCCGCTTTCCCATGGCCAAGCTCGCACCTTCCAACGCGAACGCGATCATCCAGGAGGCGCTCGCGGTTTTTGCCGGGCGGCTCGACGGCATCACCGTTCGAACATCACTCGCCGAGCACTTGCCGCCGGTTCGCGCCGACCATGCCCTGCTACGCAGCGTCTTTGTGAATCTGATTGATAATGCCGCGGAGGCGCTGGAAGGCTCGCCGGTCCGCGAAATCACGGTGACCGCCCGCGCCCAAGGGGACGCCGACAGCGTGGAAATCCAGGTGGCGGACACGGGCCACGGCATATCGCCGGAGGATAAGGACAAGCTGTTCCTTCCGCATTTCTCGACGAAGGGGCGCGGGACGGGCCTTGGCCTCGCCATCGCGGCGCGAATCATCTCGGAGCACGGTGGCGTCATCTACGCGGAAGATAATTTTCCGGCGGGCTCGCGGTTTGTGGTGGTGCTTCCCGCCGCGGATTTGGCTCCGGCATCCGCTGTGTCCAGTTCCGCCGAGGCTCCTCGATGAACGCAAGGCCCCATCTGCTGATCGTTGACGATGAAGCGGGGATTCGCGAGTCACTCTCTTCCATTCTTCGCGAGGAGGGCTACGAAGTTGAAACGGCCGGTTCCGCGGAAGAGGCGCTGGAACGCTCAGCCGGCGGCGAAATTGAAGTCATTTTGCTCGACGTTTGGCTGCCCGGAATGGACGGCCTCGAAGCCCTCAGCCGCTTGCAGGCAATGCCGCAACCTCCCGTGGTGATTATGGTGTCGGGCCACGGCACGATCGAAACCGCCGTCCGCGCGACGAAGCTAGGGGCCTTCGACTTCATCGAAAAGCCGCTTTCCCTGGAGAAAGTGATCGTGCTGGTGCGGAATGCAGTGCTGCAACGGCGCCTGGAGCAAGAGAACCAGTCGCTGAAAACAGAACTGGGACGACGGTATCAGGTACTGGGCGAGAGCGTGCCGATGAAGGCGCTGGCAGCAGATTGCGGTGACGGCGCCGACAAACGGCCGCGTGCTGATCTACGGAGAAAGCGGCACCGGGAAAGAACTCGTGGCGCGCACGCTGCATTCCTCAAGCTTGCGCAGCAAGGGTCCGTTCGTCGAGGTAAATTGCGCGGCGATTCCCGAAGAGCTGATTGAATCCGAGCTTTTCGGGCACTTAAAAGGGAGCTTTACGGGGGCGACCGATGACAAGGCGGGCAAGTTTCAAAAGGCGGACGGCGGCACGCTTTTTCTGGACGAAATCGGCGACATGAGCTTGCGTACGCAATCCAAGGTGCTGCGGGCGCTGGAAGAGCAGCGGATCGAACCGGTCGGATCGAACCAGAGCATCCATGTGGACGTGCGCGTGATCGCGGCGACGAACAAGAACCTGGAACAGGAAATCACTCGCGGCGCATTCCGGCAGGACCTCTTCTACCGGCTGAACGTGATTCCCTTTTTCGTTCCGCCGTTAAGAGACCGCTTGCAGGATATTCCGGTGCTAGCGCGGCATTTTCTGAACGAATTCAGCGCGGCGTATGGCAAGAAGCCGCGAGAGTTAAGCGACGCCGCAATGGAAATTCTGGTGCGTTATCCGTGGCCCGGCAATGTGCGCGAATTGCGCAACCTGGTCGAGCGGCTCGTGATTATATGCCCGCAGCCGCGCATCGAACCGCACCATTTGCCGCCGGAGCTCTTTCGCGGAGTGGCGGAAGCGCCGCAGCAGCCCTACTCGACATTGCACGAAGCGCGCAGCGCCTATGAGCGCGAGTTTATTCTTCGCAAGCTGCAAGAGAATCGCTGGAATATGACGCAAACAGCGGCGGCACTGGGTCTTGAACGGAGCCATCTCTACCGCAAGATGAAGTCGCTCGGCATCGCGGCGCCGGATTAGCTCTCCGGTTTGGCGCCGCCGGCGGCGGCTCGCGCCTGATCCTCTCCGAGGGCTTCCAGCTGAGCGTGCCAGTCCAGTTCCCGGACTTGCTGAGGATTTTCCCGCCACCCTTCGGCTATTTTTACAAAGAGTCCCAAGAAAATCCTGGTGCCAAGCAACTCTTCCAGTTCTTTGCGGGCTTCGGTGCCGATTTTCTTGAGCATTTCTCCCTTGCGGCCGATCAGGATTTTTTTCTGGGAGCCGCGTTCGACGTTGAGGGTGGCTTCGATCCGCAGCAATTTCGGGGCCTGCTCCCACTTGTCAATAAAGACCGCCAAAGCGTGCGGCACCTCGTGATAGGTGACCTGGATGGCCTTTTCCCGGATGATTTCAGAGGCGAGAAACCGCTCGGGCTGGTCGGTTACCTGATCTTCGGGAAAAAGGGGCTGGCCCTCAGGCAGCAGGCGGAAGATCTCGCGCAACAAGCCATCACAGCCTTCGCCGTTCAAGGCTGAAACGGGGACAACGGCGGCGAAGTCGTGAGCCTTCTGGAACGCAGCGATGAGCGGCAGGAGTTTTTGCCGCGGCATACGGTCAATCTGGTTGCATACCAGAATGCATTTGCCGGGGAAGCGCTTAGCGCGCTCGAGGAGCAATTCATCGGGGTGTGGCAGCGCCCGGCTGGCATCCACCATCAGGAGCAGCACATCAATGCCTTCGAGGGCTGCCGCGACTTCGCGCATCATTTGGCGGCCGAGGGCGGATTGCGCGGCGTGCAAGCCGGGCGTATCAATAAAGACGATCTGCCCCTCAGGCCGCGTGACGATGCCCTGAATCCGGTTGCGCGTTGTTTGCGGCTTGGAGGTGACGATGGCCACTTTCTGCCCGACAAGGCGATTGATTAGCGTCGATTTTCCCGCGTTGGGACGCCCGAGAATGGCTACAAAGCCGGACCGAAATTCGCTCTTATGTTCTCGGGGCCTTGACATAAAAAAACAAGGGGAACCACAATCATCGCGGGATTCGCTTTCAGCCGTCAATCCGCAACCAAAATGAGTGGAACCAGGAGGTGTGAGATGACGCTGAAATCGTTGATTCTTTCCTGCGCAGTGATTCTAGCAGGAATCATGGCGCATCCCGCAGCTCATACGGTAGCGGCCTCCGCAGCGGCGACGAGCGGAGGCCAAAGGGCCACCGCGGCCAGCCAGAAGTCAAACTCGAACAACCGGAACCCTTCCGCAAGCAGCAAGAAGGCGGCCCCGCTTGATTGCAGTCTGCACGGGAACAGGATGCTCGTGCTCGGGTCCCGGCTGCGTCTGTGGCTGTGACGTGGGGAATTGTTCCTGCAAGAATTTCAAGGCCATTACCATCTCGCGTAAATTCGGAACAACCATTAACGAAATAGCTAAATCCGTATCGATGTTCGCGTTCGCCTTCCTGGGGCATCGCCACGAATTCCGGCTAAAAAGCCTGGCCCGCTTCGGCGTCCCCTTTTGCGGGCGTCACGGATTTACCAAGGGCAGCTCCAGGACGCTAGGATGGCTGGCATCGTGCCAGAGAGTGATGTGGGCAGTTCGGGCATCCTTCGCGGTCTCATCCGCCACGGTACCGCCGCTGTTGTAATTCTTTTCCGTGCCGGTTGAATTGATGCTCCGCACCACCAATCGCAATCTGCTCCCTTCCGCGACGCGGCGAGAGAAAAACGTAAAATTTTCGAAGACATACTTCTCCGGCACACCGGCGGGAACCGGCCTGGGCTCCCGCAACGAATTGCGGTAGCGAGCACGCATCATGGCCCCGCTAAGAACAACCGAGCCTCCATCCGGCAGGATTTCGTAGAGGCCGGCCTCGAGGTCGGTATCCGGCACATCCATGCTGAGCCAAACGGTGAGCTTTGCAAAACCGGTGATTTCGGCCGGCTCGCGAAACGGTTCGCTGTGATACACGGCGCCTTCCCCGAAGAGATTCAACACACCACGTTGCGAGGTTAGGCCGCCGGGATCGTCATTTACCTCGAGTTTGCCGGGCCGCGTATCCAGCGGATCATAAAGCCAGCGATCCGCGGGAGCGCTTCCATTCGCCGATTCTTTCAAGTCCCCGGAATGAAATACGCCGGAAGCCGTTCCGTTAGAGCTGAGATGTAGAATCAGCCTTTCGTGGGAGATATCCTCGAGGCTATCCGCATATTTCCATTCATCCGCCGGAACGACATAGTAGGCGACCCGCTTTTTGAGGAAACCGGGCTTGTTACCGCTCTTCATGGTCCAGTCATACCATTCCGTGTGAAGCTTGTTGAGATCCAGCAGACTGGCAGGCCCAAACTTCAGCCCGCCGACTTCCGCTTTTGGCGAGCGCGTGCCGGCATGGTCCCAAGGGCCAACGATGAGATAGTGCTTTGCCTTTGATTCGGCGGTTCCGTAGCGCATATGCCGCTTGTAATATTCAAAGGCGCCAGGCTGATCGCCATCGTAGTCGCCGGTGATGGTGAGGATCGGCACGGAAATACGTTTGTAATCCTCGACAGCCGGCACCATGGCGTCGTAATAGGCATCCGGCTCCGGATGCTGGACCCATTTCTGAAAGACCGCCGAGGGATTACCGACGAGTTTGTCGTACTCACGATAGGGCAAGTGCCGCTCGTACATTTCGCGCGCCTTGCCGCCCCAGAAGTCGCCGCTGCCGAAAAGCATCGGATTACCCGTCACGCCGCTGGTGAACGTGAGCCATTGCATGTCGTAAGGCCCGAAGATGTTGTACTGAAAGGGGAAATCCACGCCGGGATGCGCGGCGGCAGCGGGGACAATCGTGGCAAGGTGCGGCGGAAATTCCTTGAGAACGGACCACTGGTCGAAACCGGCGTAGGAACCGCCCCACATGGTGACCTTGCCATTGCAATACGGCTGCGTGGCGAACCATTCGACGACGTCGTAGCCATCC
>DASRCZ010000259.1:0-13198 GCA_035652855.1 Candidatus Acidiferrum sp. | reverse complement strand
CGGGGGCCGCGAATGGCCGAACGCATCTCGCAGAACAGCCATCTTGGTTTTGAAGGACAGCAGAGAGCTGGCCACCAGCGCGGGCGGGCTCATCGGAACGGCGTGAAGCGCGCCATTCACCACGACGTAACGCGGCAGCCGCGGCTCTGCTTCGATGCACTGCTGTTCGATCCCGAGGTCGCGGCTGAGCTGCAGCAGCTCCTCGGTCAAGAGAAAGCTCTGGGGACCGAGCTCGCACAAATACCCGTCGTGCCGTTCGGTGCGGATCACGCCGCCAGGCTGCCGGCCTGCCTCGAGGACTTGCGCGGCAATTCCCGCCGCGCGCAGCGCGGAGGCACACGACAAACCGGAAATGCCGCCGCCGATCACCAGGACTGAAGCCGGCGAACTCATCGCGGGAACCGCTCGCGCCTAAAGTGTCTTGGAAAAGAGCGGCTTGGCATCGAGTTGCTGTTTTTCGAGGTAAGGATCGAACACCATGCCCAAATTGCGGATGAAAATCCGTCCGCGCCACGTCGCGCGAATTTCGCGATCGCCAAGGAGCACCAGTCCATCATGGCGCGCCGGCTCGAGGCGCCTCAGCTCCGCGGCGAAGTATTGGTCGAAGTCGATGCCGAACTCGCGCGCAATCTCGTCCTTGAAAATGACCATGTGGCAGAGCAGCCTGCTGATGACGGCGCGCCGCAATCGGTCGTCTTTGGAGAGGCGGTATCCGCGCATTGTGGCGATGCCGCGCTCCTTCACCGCTTTTTCCCACGCGGCCAGTTCGCGTTGATTCTGCGCGTAGGCATTTTGAATACCGCTGATGGCTGTCACGCCCATTCCGTAAAGGTCGGCACCCGCTTTGGTGGTGTAACCTTGAAAATTCCTGTGCAGCGTGCGTTCGTGTTGCGCAAGCGCGAGCTCATCCCCCGGCTTGGCAAAGTGATCCATCCCGATATACAGATATCCCGCTTCGAGGAATTTCAGCAATCCGGTGCGAAAAATCTCGAACTTCCGCATTCCCTGCGGCAGGTGCCCCGCGAAAGAACCTTGCTGCTTCTTCAGCCAGGGCACGTGCGCATAGCTGAAGAGTGCGATGCGATCCGGAGCGAGCTCGAGAATCTGGTCCACCGTTTTGGAGAAAGACTCCGCCGTCTGAAACGGCAGCCCGTAGATCAAATCGACATTGATGCTGTCGAATCCCAGTTCGCGCGCCGAAACGATCAGCTGGCGGGTCATTTCAAACGGCTGAATGCGATGAATGGCTTTTTGCACTTGGGCCTCGAAATCCTGAATGCCCATGCTTAGCCGGTTGAAGCCCATGCGCCGCAAGCTCTCGAGATGCTCGCGCGAGGTCACGCGCGGATCGACTTCGACGCCAATCTCGGCACCGGGCGCGAAGGTGAAACGATCGCGCGCGAACCCAAACAGCTCTTCCATTTGCGCGGGGGAGAGATAGGTCGGCGTTCCGCCGCCCCAGTGGAATTGCACGACTTCACGCGTGCGGGAAACGCCGCGGCTAACGCAGGCGATTTCCTGCTGCAGGACGCCGATATACGGGGCGGCCACATCCTTTTGTTTCTGGATGATGACGTTGCAGGCGCAGAAGAGGCACAAGCTCTCGCAGAACGGAATATGCATGTAGAGCGATACGGGGCTGCCCGCGCGGTTCGCCTCCTCGTGCACCTGCTCGAGATCCGCCGGCCCGAAGGAATCGTTCCAAACCGGCGCGGTTGGATAGCTCGTGTAGCGCGGACCCGGCCGGTTGTACCTTGCCAGGAACTCCTCGCTGACTTGCAGTTCGCGCCGGGCTTCTGCGGCGTGCGGATTGGAATTGCTATGGCTCAACACTCGCTCCGAATTTTCAGGCGATATCGCTCGCAGCAGCCGCCTAGGCACGCGCAGCGGGTTCCACCGCCTGCGCGAAGGGCCGTTTCCCTTCGTCCACGAAGATCCTCGCATTCTCGACGGGGGTATTTGGCAGGATGCCATGGCCCAGGTTCAGGACATGCCCGACGCCCGCGAGTGCCGCGAGGGTCTCGCGCGTTATCGCACGAATTTCCGCGGCCGGGCCGAGCAATGCCGACGGATCGACATTGCCTTGGAGCGCGATTTTCGGCCCCAGCTCGCGGCGCAGCGCGGCGAGGTCCTCGCGCCAGTCCACGCTGAGCACGCTAGCACCGGAGCGCGCGGCGGCGTAAATCAAGTGGCGCGACGCCTTCGTGTAGTAGATGACGGGGACCCGGCCGCCGACGCCGGCGATGACTTCCTGCACAGCGGGCAGAGCGAAATCCTCGTAGTCGCGAAGGCGCAGCTCACCGCACCAGGTGTCAAACAGTTGGAGGGCTGCCGCGCCAGCCTCAATTTGCGCTTTCAGATACGGAACCGTCGCGCGGGAGATTTTGCGCAGCAATTCGCGGAAAGTTTTCGGCTCGCGGTAAAGAAAGCTTTTTGCCAGCGCGAATCCGTCGCTCGATTGTCCTCCCGTCATGTAGCAGGCCAGAGTCCAGGGCGCCGCCGCAAAGCCGAGTACCGGCACGTCCGCGCCCGCTGCGCGCACAATGCGCCGTATCGCTTCTCCGAGAAATTTGGTCTCAATCTCGGGATCGAAAACCTTCAGCCGTTCCACGTCGCGCGGCGAACGCACGGGCTCGGGCAAGCGTGGCCCGCCGTCCGCGATTTCCAGGGCGAGTCCCATCGCCTGGGCCGGGATTAGAATGTCTGAAAAAACGATGACGGCGTCCACACCAAGGCGCCGCAACGGCTGAAGGGAAACCTCCGCGGCCAGGTCCGGCTGCTTACAGACTTCGAGAAACGGATGTTTTGCGCGCACTTCCCTGTACTCCGGCAAATATCGCCCGGCCTGGCGCATCAGCCAGACCGGGACGCGCGGCAGTTCTTCGCCGCGGCAAGCCCGCAGAAACAGCTCCTTTGGCGTGATCGTATCGTGGCGGCAGCTCATGTATTCTCCAGTCTAACAAATCGCTATTTTCTCTGCCCGCCACGCGGTCTCGGCAAGGTGCGAAGCCACGGGATGCGCTGCACGAGGGGAAGGGGGCGCTTCCGGCAAGCGTTAGCAGGCTGGGCTATAATGTGCTGCTAACGCTCTGGCGCCGCCAAATGCATCCTCTTTATGTCAGTCTCGCCGCCTTCGCCTATTTGCTCAGTTTGGGCTGGTATGTTTATTTCCTGAATACGGGGAAGAAAACTTCGGGGCGGCTCGCCACACTGTTTTTGGCCGGGGGGCTCGTGGCGCATTATTTTGCGCTGCTCGACCGCTCCCGCGCGCTGCATACGGTTCCGTATCACGATCTCTACGGCGCGCTCTCGCTTTTCGGCTGGCTGCTGGCGCTCACGTATCTGCTGCTTGAGGTGTTTCACCGGCAACGCTCCGTGGGCGCGTATGTTGTGCCTTTCGTCCTGGTGTTCTTCCTGGCGGCCAGCGTGGCGCCCCCGGACCGGCTTTCGCCCCCGCCAGCGCACGGCACAACTTTCGCGCTTCACGTGACGCTCAGCATTCTGGCGTATGCTGCGTTCGCGCTTTCCTTTGTGCTCAGCATTATTTTTCTCAGTCAGGAGCGGCTATTGCGCAGCCGCAAGCTCGACAGCGTTGTGTGGCGGCTTCCTTCGCTTGAACTTCTGGAGCGCATGAGCCAGTCGAGCGTGCTGATCGGGCTCATTTCCATTGCGGCCGGCACGATCATGGGCTTTATCTGGGTGGACCGGCTCACCGGGCGCGTTTGGTACTACGATCCCAAGTACGTGGTCACGCTGATCGTGCTGCTCCTGTACGTCATCTATTTTCGTCTGGCCCGTTCGACGGCGTGGCGCGGCGCGCGAGCCTCGAAGCTGTGTATTTTCAATTTCGCGCTGGTCATTCTCAGCTTCACGGTGGTGAATTTCTATTTTTCGCCGAGTCATCGGTACTTTTAGGGTGAGCGCGCGCAGCATGGAAATTGTTCTCGTCGGTTTGAATCACCGCACAGCGCCGGTCGAGGTGCGCGAGCGGGTGTCATTTACCGAAGAGCAGGCGCGCAAGGCGGCGCAGGAGTTGCGCGCGCGGGGAATTCTGGAGGAGACGCTCGTCCTTTCCACTTGCAATCGCAGCGAAGTGTACGGCGTGCCTCCAGAGACGTCGCGCGAATGCGCATCGGGACTTTCGTCGTTTTTGAGCGAGTTTCATTCCGTTCAGCCGGACATCCTGAGCGTTGCGCTGTATCACCGCCATGACCGCGAAGCGATTCGCCATCTCTTCCGTGTCGCCGCGGGGCTGGATTCCATGCTGCTAGGCGAGGCGGAAATCCTCGGTCAGGTGCGGGAGGCGTATCGCTGGGCGCATGAGCTTGGCGCGACCGGGCCCGTGCTGAACCGGCTATTCCAGGGCGCGCTGGAAGTTGGCAAGCGCGTTCGCACGGAAACGGAACTCGGCACGCGGCCGATGTCGGCAGCATCGGCGGGCGTGAAGCTCGCCGAACGCATTTTTGGCAAGCTGAACGCGCGCACGGCCCTGGTACTCGGCGCCGGAACGATCAGCGAGCAGGTCGTTTCGCAGTTGCGGGACCGCGGCATCGCTCACCTTTACCTCATGAACCGCTCGCAGGAGCGCGCGCTGGCGCTGGCAACGCAATTCGGCGGCGAAGTGGTCGCCTGGGGCGATTGGGACGGCGTTCTGCAAGACGCGGATGTTGTCGTCACGTCGGTCGCTTCGGAGCAGCCAATTCTGCAGCGCGACACACTCGAGCGTCTGATGGCCTTGCGGGGCAACCGTGCTCTGCTGCTGATGGATTTGGGTTTGCCCCGCAACATTGAACCAGCCGCGGGGGCGCTCTACAACATTTATCTCTACAACGTGGATGATTTGACGGACATCGTGCAGCAGAACCGGACCGCACGCGAAAGCGAAGTGCCAAAGGCCGAAGCGATCATCGACGAGCACGTGGAGAAGTTCCTGTCGTGGCAGGCGAGCGTCGAGCTGGTGGGCATGGTGGAAGCGCTGCGCGCGCGGATGCGGGAGGAGCGCGCGTCGTTTCTGCGGGCGCAGTCCGAAGCGGTTCGCCGGTTCAATGAAGCGGATCGCGCGCACGTCGAAGCGCTGATGGACCAGTTGCTGGAGCGATTGCTGCTCGAACCGGCGCAGCGATTGCGCACGGAAAAGCAGTTGCGCCGCAAAATCCGGAACGTGGAGGCGCTCCGCGACATTTTTCTGGGCGAGAAGGAGAAGCCGTGAGGCACCTGCGCATCGGAACGCGCGGCAGCCTGCTGGCGCGCTGGCAGGCGGAATCGGTGCGCAAACAGCTTTTCGCCGCGACGGGCGACGAAGCGGAGATCATCATCATCAGGACGGAAGGCGACCGGAACCCGGCGCCGCTGAGCGCGGTTGGCGGGAAGGGAATCTTCATCAAGGAGTTGGAAGAAGCGCTGCTTGCGGAAACGATTGATCTGGCGGTTCACAGCGTAAAAGATGTTCCGACGGACGTGCCGTCGCGGCTGAGCTTTCCTGCCGTGTGCCGGCGCGATGACGTTCGCGACTGCGTAATCGGGGCGAAAGGCGCGAAGCTGGCGGACTTGCGTGGCGGCGCGCGAGTCGGCACAAGCAGTTTGCGGCGTCAGGCGCAAGTTCTCCGGTTGCGGCCCGACCTGGACATGCGCGATTTGCGCGGAAACGTCGATACGCGGCTGCGCAAAGTCGAAAGCGGCGAATACGAAGCGGTTGTGCTGGCCAAGGCGGGGCTGGACCGGCTTGGGTTGAGCCAGCGCATCACCGAGATTCTCGATCCGCGCGATTTTCTCCCGGCGGTTGGGCAGGGCGCGATTGCCGTCGAGTGCCGCCTCGCCGACGGGGAGGCCAATGATATGGCTGCGCGGCTGGATCATCCGGAAACACGCAACGCCATTATCGCGGAGCGTGCGCTGCTTTCCGCGTTGCAAGGCGGCTGCCAGGTGCCGCTCGGCGCGTGGGCGCGGCTCGAACGCGGGGAATTGGTGATGGACGCGTGTGTCTGCTCGCGGGACGGCAAGCACTACATTCGCCAGGCGGGATGCGCTGCGCCGGATCAGGCGGCCGAACTCGGCCAGCACGTGGCGCGGCTGCTCGTCGAAGCCGGGGCGCAAGCGATTCTCGAAGAAGTGAGCCGGGCGCGTGGCTAAAGCGGGCGATTCGGTTCTTGCCGGCCGGGGAATTCTGGTTACCCGGGCGGCGGCGCAATCGGGAGAGTTGTGCCGGGAGCTGGAAGCCCGCGGCGCGAGGCCGATTGCCGTACCGATGCTGCGATTTGAGCTTCCGGAGGAGACGAGCGCGCTGGATGCGGAGCTTCGCGGCCTTGCGCACTTCGGTTGGTGGCTGCTTACGAGCCAAAACGCCGTTGCGTTCGCGGTGATGAGGGGCGCGCAAATCGGAGTGAACCTGGCTGAAGCGGCTCGCGGAGTGCGGGTAGTTGCGGTGGGGCCCGCGACGGCGGAGGCGGCCCGGGAAGCTGGAATTCGCGTGGAGCGCGTCGCTCGCGAACAGACGGGCCTCAAACTCGCCGATGAATTTGCGGGGGAACTGCGCGGCGAGAAGGTACTGCTGCTGCGCAGCAATCTGGCGGATTTCCGGCTGCCGTCGAAACTGCGGGAAATTGGCGCGCAGGTCAGCGACGTGATTGCGTACCGGACGCTGCCGCCGGGCCGGGAAGAGCGGCGCGCACTGAGCGAGATTTGCTGGAAGGACGTGGCGGCGGCGTTGTTCTTCAGTCCATCAGCGGTGCGGCATTTTGCCGAGGCTGTAACTTTGCCGATTTTGCGTGGCGAAGCCCGGCATGTGCTGTTCGTGGCGATCGGGCCGGTTACACTAGAGGCCATTCGCGGGCTGAAGCTAGAGCGAACGGCGCAGGCGCGCGACGCCTCGGTTTCCGCGATACTAGGCGTACTCGAGGAATCGCTGAGCGGAGCCGCGGATCGCATATCCACTGGAGCACAGAGACGATGAGTTTTCCGGCACAGCGGCCGCGCCGTTTGCGGCGAAACGAATTATTGCGCGGACTGGTGCGCGAAACGCATTTAAGTGCGGCGAGGCTTGTCTATCCGCTGTTTGTTTGCCCGGGCGCGAACGTGCGCAATGAAGTCGGCTCGATGCCAGGAGTCTTTCAGCAATCGGCGGATCAGATCGTGGAGGAGTGCCGCGAAATCGAACAGCTTGGCATTCTCGCGGTGATTCTTTTCGGACTTCCGGAATCGAAGGATCCTCGCGGCTCGAGTTCGCTCGCGGCGGAAGGCCCGGTGCAGCGGGCGATTGCCGGGATTCGCAGGGCGAATCTAAAGCTGCTGGTGATTACGGACGTGTGCCTTTGCGAATACACGGACCACGGGCACTGCGGCGTTATGGAAAACGGCGAAGTAGCCAACGATGCCACGCTGAAAATCCTGGCGGAGCAAGCGGTTTCGCACGCCCGGGCGGGGGCGGATATTGTGGCGCCTTCGGACATGATGGATGGCCGCGTGGGCGCGATTCGCGACTCGCTCGATGAGCACAAGTTCGAGAGCGTGGCGATTCTTTCTTACGCCGCAAAATATTGCTCGGGGTTTTACGGGCCCTTCCGCGAAGCGGCGCAATCGGCGCCGCAGTTCGGCGACCGGAGAAGCTATCAGATGGATCCGGCGAACGCGCGCGAGGCGCTGAAGGAAGTCGCGCTGGACCTTGAAGAAGGCGCGGACATGGTGATGGTGAAGCCGGCGGTGCCGTATCTGGATATTGTTCGGCGTGTGCGCGAAATGACGCCGGTTCCCGTGGGCGCGTACAACGTGAGTGGCGAATACGCCATGGTGAAGGCCGCCGCGCAAAAGGGGTGGATCGAGGAACAGCGGGTGGTGCTGGAGATTCTAACCGGCATTCAGCGAGCGGGAGCGGATTTTATTCTTACCTATCACGCCAAGGATGCGGCGCGCTGGCTGGAGCCGTGATACTTTGAACCTCCGAAGCGGCTGGGCGAGAGACCGAGTCAAACCGCAGCCGCCGAGGCGGAAAAAGGGCGCTTCGCGATGAGTACGGCGGAAACAAGCATGCAGAGAGAAGGAAAGCGTTCACGGGAGATTTTCGAGCGGGCGGAAAAGGTGCTGGTGGGTGGCGTGAACAGCCCGGTGCGCGCGTTTCGTTCGGTTGGCGGCGCGCCGCTGGTGATCGACCGCGGCAAGGGCCAATTCGTCTATGACGCTGACGGTAATGAGCTTCTCGACTACGTCTGCTCATGGGGAGCGCTGCTGCTGGGGCACGCGAATGCAACGGTAGCGGCGGCGCTGGCGGAGCAGGCGCAGCGGGGGACCAGTTTTGGCGTGACGACGGAGCTCGAGTTGGAGCTGGCGACGCTGCTAACGGAAGCGGTTCCTTTCATCGAGAAAATCCGGTTCGTCTCAAGCGGTACGGAAGCGACGATGAGTGCGGTGCGTCTGGCGCGCGGCGCCACGAAACGCGATTTGCTGCTGAAGTTCGAGGGCGGATACCACGGGCACGCGGACAGTTTTCTTTCGCAGGCAGGTTCGGGACTTGCGACGCTCGGGATCGCGGAGTGCCCGGGCGTCCCACAGGCGCTTGCGGCGCTGACGCTGAACGCGCCATACAACGATTTGGCAGCGGTTGAAAACGTCTTCAAAGCACACTCCGGGAAGATTGCTGCCGCCATCGTGGAGCCGGTGGCCGCGAACATGGGGGTAGTGCCTCCCCAGAAGGGCTTTTTGCAAGGGCTGCGGGAGATCACAAAAAAGGACGGCGCGCTGCTGATCGCGGACGAAGTGATCACGGGGTTCCGCCTGCGCTACGGGTCGGCGCAGCCGCTTTTTGGGATCGAGGCGGACCTGACGATCTTCGGGAAAATCATCGGAGGCGGATTGCCGGTGGCGGCGTACGGGGGCCGCGCGGAACTGATGAACCAGGTGGCGCCGCTTGGGCCCGTCTACCAGGCGGGGACGCTAGCGGGGAATCCGCTGGCGATGCGAGCGGGGATTGCGACACTGCGGCAGCTCAAGAAGGCGAACCTATACGAGGGCTTGCAGGCGAATGCGGAGCGGCTGGCCATGGGATTGAGGAAGGCGGCGGCGGATACAAAAACGCCAGCACAGGTGAATGCGATCGGTTCACTCGTTACAATTTTCTTCACGAGCGAGCCGGTGCGCGAATACACAAGCGCAAAGAAGTCGGACACAAAGCGGTACGCGAGGTTCTTCCGCGAGATGCTGCAGCGTGGCATTCTGCTGGCACCCTCGCAGTTCGAGGCCGCATTTGTGTCGGCCGTGCACACGGCCGAAGACATCGAGCACACGATCGCGGCGGCACGGGAGTCCCTAGAAGCCGGCGCGCGGTAAGTTTCGTTTCCACTTCATTCACAGCGGAGGGTAAGCGCAATGCACGACATTGCAGAACTGCACGAAGGACACGAGGAGCATACCGGGAATCCGCTCGTGCTGCCGGTTTCCGTGACCATGTCGATTCTGGCGGTGCTCGTGGCGGCGATGACATTGCTGGGACATCGCGCGCACACGGAAGAGTTGCTGCTGCAATCGCATGCCGTGGATCAGTGGGCCTACTATCAGGCGAAAAACATCCGACTGCATGAGGATCAAGTGGGCGTTAGCTTGCTGGACAGCATCTCGACACGGGACGGTGCAAAAGCGGAGCAGGCGAGCGCACAACTGAAGCAGGAAATTGAGAAGTACCAGAGCGACAAAGAGGATATCGGTGAGAAGGCCAAGGAGTTCGAAGCAGAGCGCGACGTAGTACGGCGGCGGGCCGACCGGTTTGACGGGGGAGAAACGCTGCTGGATATTGCGCTGGTGATTTGTTCGCTGACACTGCTGACGAAGAAGCGAATGTTCTGGTATGGCGGCATGCTGCTGGGCGTAGCGGGTTTTTTGGCCGGGCTGAGCGGCTTTCTGGGGCATTAGCTCGCGCGCGGACACGCATCGCCTCTCGTGCTTCTCCGCCTTTGAGGGACCGCGTGGTTCCGCCGGCCTGCACCGCCCACGTTTTGCGCCAAAACCCGAAACACCTCTCTGCACCGGGGAACATGGGCTCGGACTCATGTCCAGCGTGGCGGTGAACTTGCGGATGGAACTTTTTGACACAGAGTGCATCCAACGCCGGTTGAAACACAGACCGGGGTGCTGCCGGGCAAGTGAGCAAAAAGGGATAGGGTTCTTTGAGAAAAGGCATGCAGGAAGGCAGGGATTGTTGGGTATCCGGGGGAGCGCGACACTGCCTGCCTTGCGGTTCTCGATGAAGGGTAGCGGTTGGAATCCGGAGAGAAGAGAACAGGTGGATCCTATGGAAGCGTTGAAAAAGAGGAAGGGAAGCAGCACGGATGTATTCCGGGAGTTGCTGCTGGCCAAGCGGGACGAGTTGCAAAAACGAATTGAACAGCGGCGCGAAGAGATCGTGCTGCAGCGGGAGCCGGACGACGAGGGCGCACAAGCCCTGCACAGCGTGACGAACGATCTGGCGATGGCGAACATGGAGCGCGAAGTGCGGACGCTCGCTGAAATCGAGCTTTCGCTACGACGGATTGAAGCGGGAGAGTACGGGATTTGTGGAAGCTGCGAAGAGCGGATTCCGGAGGCGCGGCTGCGTGCGCTGCCCTGGACGCGGCTCTGCGTGGAGTGTGCGGGCGGAGGCGTGGGCCGCCGGGAGGAACGGCACGAGCGGCCGTTTTTGGTGAGGCCGAGCGGGGAGCTTGACCCGCACGACGGCGATTAGTCCCCTGGGTGTGAGTCTGTGTGGACGTTTGGGGACGTAACAATCAGCGCTCCGAAAACAGCGCTCCTAAAAAAGTGTCGACGCGCGGGAAATAGTGAGCAACCGCATGGCGGGATGATCTCAGAGTGCTGATTCGAGGGCGCAGACCGATCGCCGGCTAATCGCATAGGCGTTTTTGCGTGAAAGCTAAAATCAGTGCGCCAACAGCAGGGTACAGCGACGCGACGTTGCGGGCTACAGTGAACGGCTGATTGGGGCGGCACAAGTTACTCCGTAAATTACAAGACACCGAACTGTCGTTTGTTCTTGGGTCCCTCCCAGCGGGGCCGGTTGGGGAGACCCACAGTGGAAAGTGTTCTCGCGAAGTGCTTCCCGGGGGGGAAAACGTCCCTGAAGGCGGGCTGGCGGTGGACTAGCGCGCTGCTGCTGAGCGTAGCCGGGGCGGCATTAGCGGGTCAGGCGCCGCAGCGAAAACCACAAGATACAACTTCGAACTACGGAGCGTCCGCCGGAATCATCAAGACAGAGCGGCCCAGCAATCTAGTCGAAGCCAATTTGGAACGAGTGGCCGCGAGCGCGGAGCAGATACTGGGGGTCCTTGGGCGAGATTCCGGCCTGATGATGGAGTTGAAGAAGCTCTACGCGCGCGAAGCCGGGGAACAGGGGCAGCTAGTCGAAGAGCGAGATCTGACGGACGCAGCGATCGCGGAGCGGCTGCGCAGCGATCTGCAGTTGCGCGCGCTGGCGACACGCCTGCTACAGAAATACGGATACCTTGAACCGAAGCTGAATCCAGATTCGGACGAAGCGCAGGAGCGCGCGCTGCTGCTTCGGCAACAAATGCAGATGGAGCGCGTTTCCGGACTGCCGCAGGGCCCGGCGATAGCGGCGGGACCACAATTGCCGAACTGCGATCCACGCAAATCGCTGCAATGCGCTGCGCAGTGGCAAGCGGCATTTCCGCAAGAGGGCGGCGGTGCGGCGGGAGCGCCAGCGCAAGAGCCCAGGCTCCCCGAAGCAAATCAGAACGTGCCGCGGCTCGCCCCTTCAACCAACGAACCGATTCTGAAAGCGGAAACCAATCCGACGAATGGTCCGGAGACTCTGCTGGCGTCCGCGAAGGATGGCGAAGCGGGGAATCCGGCGAGCTTTTTGAACGCACTGGGTTCATCGGGGCAACCCACGACGAAGTCTCCCACTTCGAGCCTGGCGCAATCTCCAATGGCGCTGCCGGCGTCTTCGTCCGATGCGATGGCAGCCGTGTTGATGGCATCGGCGGGAGTAAATCCCGAGAGCGGGTTACTGCCGGACTCGCTGCGGGGGCCGAGCGGGCTGGATCAACTGGTCCGCGACTACCGGACGCCATCGGGGGGGAATGAATCGGCCGAGCCTGTGAGCATGATTCACCAGCCGAATCCGTATGCGGATGTGCCGGCGCTCTATGACTTGTATGTGCAGGCGGCGCCGAATCTGCTGCCCACGCAGCGGTTTGGGCTGAATGTCTTTCAACGCGGCGCGAGCAAAAGCGATTTGTTGCCGATGGACCTTCCGGTTGGACCGGACTACGTGATTGGACCGGGAGACAGCCTGGCGATTGATTTGTGGGGCGGAATTTCGCAGCGGCTGTTTCGAACAGTGGACCGGGAAGGACGTGTGGCGTTGCCGGAATCCGGACCGCTGCTGGTTGCCGGCAAAACACTGGGGGAAGTGCAAACGGAGACGCAACGCGTGCTGCGCACGCAATTCCGGGACATTTCGGCGGACGTATCGCTGCTGCGGTTGAGAACGGTGCGCGTGTATGTGGTGGGCGAGGTGGCGGCACCGGGAGCGTACGACGTCAGTTCAATGTCAACGCCATTGAACGCGATCTTTAGCGCGGGAGGAGTGACGACGCGCGGTTCGCTGCGAAGGATCCAGCACTACCGTGGAACGGATTTATTGGAGGAAGTAGATGCATACGACCTGCTGCTGCATGGCGTGCGCGGGAAGTTGCGGCGGCTGGAGGCCGGGGATTCCCTGCGGGTACCGCCGCTCGGACCGACCGTGACGGTCGATGGCATGGTGCGGCGCCCGGCCACATACGAATTGAGGGCGGAAAAGAACTTGGAGGACGTGCTGGACCTGGCGGGCGGGATCCTGCCAGCAGCGGCACTCCGGCACGTCGAGGTGCAACGGCTGGTAGCGCACGAGAAGCGGACGATGTTCAGCCTGGATTTGGGAGAGACAAACGATCCCGGAGCGACGCGGGAAAAGATGCGTCAGTTCGCGGTGCTGGACGGCGATGACATCCACATCTTCCCGATTGCGCCATTCAACACGCGAGCAGTGTACCTCGAAGGACACGTTATCCGGCCTGGACGGTATTCGTATCGCGACGGAATGAGGCTAACGGATTTGATCTCGGGCTATAGCGATTTGCTGCCGGAGCCGGCGGGGAACTATGCGGAGATCATCCGGCTGACGGGCGCGAGCTTCAAGCCGGTAGTGGAAGGGTTC
>DASRCZ010000258.1:0-3097 GCA_035652855.1 Candidatus Acidiferrum sp. | reverse complement strand
GAAGAAGAGCACCGGATTGTTGTCTCGCACCGCTGCCTTCAGCAAACCCTTGGCATCGTAAGGCGTCGAGGGGTAGATGACCTTCAGCCCCGGTGTGTGCACGAAATACATTTCCGGATTGGCCGAATGAAACGGACCGCCATGAACGCCGCCTCCGGCGGGCCCCCGAATGACCATCGGAGCGGGAGCATTCCAAAGATAGTGCCCCTTGGCCACAAAGTTCGTAATCTGGTTGAAGGCGCACACGATGAAATCAATGAACTGCATTTCCGCAATGGGACGCAGGCCGAGATAGCTCATTCCGCAGGCCGCGCCGATGATCGCGCTTTCGCTGATGGGAGTGTCGATGACGCGTTCCCAGCCGAAGCGCTCGAGCAGGCCCTCGCTGGTCTTGAAGGCGCCCCCATACACGCCCACGTCTTCGCCCAGAAGAACAACCGCAGGGTCGCGCTCCATTTCCTCGAACATCGCCTGCTTTATGGCCTCCAGGAACGTGACCTGCGTACCCGGGCCGTTGCCGCCCGGCGCGCTGCTTCCGTTGAGTTTGCCGCTGGCCATGGCTATCCTCGTTTCCCGTTTCCCCCCGGACGGCGAAGCGCCCCGCGTCCCGAAGGCGAAGCGATCCTCGCCGACTTCTTGGTGGCGAGTTTGGGCGGAGCTTTCGGCGCAAGCGTTTCTTCGCTGGCGCCGAGCGTTGCCGTGGCCGTATCCCCGAAGTGAATGGGTGCGTTCTTGCCGTCCGAGCCCTTGCCGGCGCCGAAACCTTCGATCACCCAGACGGGCTTGACGGAGGACTTCGGAGGCATGACTTCGGATTTGTCGCGGACCCATTGCGGACGAATTTTGTGGCAATCGTCGCCTATGCAATAAACGCCTTCGGCGGCAAACTCCGCCGGAGGCATAGGCGAGTTTTCCGCGAATTCGCGCTCCTTGGCGAGGAGGGCATCGATTTTTTCCTCGATTTCCCTCTTGCCCTTTGCATTGAGCACCTTGGCGCCAGTGAGGAATTTTTCGTATAGCAGAATGGGGTCGCGAGCCTCCCAATACGCGCGCATGTCCTTGGGGACGTACTCGGCGGGATCGTGCTGCGCGTGACCCATGCGGCGGAAGCTCTTGGCCTCGATCAGGATGGGGCCTTCCCCCGCCCGGGCGCGATCCACAGCTTCCTTCGCCGCAGTGTACATGGCCACGACGTCGTTCCCGTCCACCGTGTAGCTCGTGATCCCGTAGGCGCGGGCACGATCAGCGAGATTGTCGAGCGGCACCTGCCGCCGGACCGGTGTCGAATAAGCCCAAAGATTATTCTCCAGGACCAGAACAAACGGCGCTTTCTGCGTGGCCGCGAAATTCAGGCCTTCATGAAATACGCCCGTGGAGCTGCCCCCGTCGCCAATCCAGGTCATCGCCACGATCTTCTGGCCAAGGTACCGGCCCGCGATGGAAGCGCCGGTCATCACCGGGATCAAGTCGCCCAGCATGGAAATGGGCGAAACAATATGCAGATTCTCGAGGTCGCCGAAGTGACTGGTGCCGTCCTTCCCTTTCGTTGGCGAATCGTATTTCGCCATGTGCTGCATGAAAATGTCCCGCGGCGGCACGCCCTTAACCAGCAGAGCCCCGATATTCCGAATCATCGGCGCCAGCCAGTCCTTCTTCTCGAGAGCGTAGGCCGAACCCACGGAGATGGCCTCCTGGCCCAGGCTCGAGTACAAGCCGCCGACGATCTTGTTCTGGCGGAAGAGCTTGACCATGGTGTCTTCCACGGCGCGGTTCAGCCGCATGAAATAGTAGAGGTCGAGGTACTGCTGGCGGCTGAGTTCGCGTTTTGCGGCCGTTGCTGATTTCCCGGATGCCATGGGCCCTCGATTCACGCCGAGATGGCGAGCGGTGTTCGCTCGAAGCATTCCAGTTGCCTCTGCAATTCCGCTGCGCTGGCAGGCTGCAGCGCCAGCCCGAACACCTCGCCGAAATGCCGCGCGAGCACGGGCTTGACGGCTTGTGGGTCCACCGCGCGGCCTAGCAGCTTCTCGAGCGACGTCGCCTTGCGGCCGGCGATGCCGCACGGCACGATAAGGTCGAAGAAACGCAGGTCGGTCGAAACGTTATAGGCAAAGCCGTGTGAAGTCACCCAGCGGCTGATGTGCACGCCGATGGCTCCGATTTTTTGCGGAGCGCAGGGCGGAGCATCGCCCGAAGCGGCTTGGTTCGCTGCCACCCAAACACCCGTCTTTCCGTGCTCGCGTACAGCCGGCAAACCGAACTCAGCGGTGGTGCGAATCATCACTTCTTCCAGCATACGCACATACCACACGACGTCACGCCGAATGGCTCCGAGCTGCAGAATCGGGTAGCCGACAATTTGGCCCGGACCGTGATAGGTAATATCGCCGCCGCGGCTGGTCTCGAAATATTCCACGCCTTTTTGGCCAAGCACGTGTTCGCCGGCAAGCAGATGCGATCGCTTGCCGTTGCGGCCTTGCGTGATGACGTGAGGGTGCTCGCAGAACAGCAAAACGTCTCCGACGGCGCCGGCCTTGCGGCAAGCCACCATGCGTTTCTGTAACGCAGAAGCGTCCCCGTAACCGATGAGCCCCAGATCGACGATATAGCCCTGACCCCTGCCCGCCTGGCGGTTGCAAAGCCCGGATTCTCCTGCGACTCCAGGGCCGTCCGCCATCTTCGTCTCTTTGCAGTCACCCGTCACCAGAGTCACCACGGCTATACGTTGATCTGAAGACCCCGCACGCTCGCGAATGCGTCGCCCATCGCTTCCCATACGGTTGGATGCGCGTGAATCATGTTCATCATGTCATCGATGGTGCCTTCGAGGTTCAGCACCGTGGCCGCCTCGGCCAGAATCTCCGTGGCCAGCGGGCCGATGATGTGGATGCCGAGCACTTCTCCGTATCTTTCCTCGGAAACAACCTTGATGAAGCCGCCGTGAGCGTTAAGAATTGTCGCTTTGCTGTTGCCAACGAAGGGGAACTTTCCCGTTTTTACCTTATAGCCGGCTTCGCGCGCCTGCTTTTCGGTCAAGCCAATCGAGCCGATCTGCGGCTCGCAATAGGTCGCGTTCGGAATGCGCGTCTTCACAATG
>DASRCZ010000257.1:0-11684 GCA_035652855.1 Candidatus Acidiferrum sp. | reverse complement strand
GCGATCATTTCGTGCTGGGCGCGCGTCAGCGGCAGGTCCGGAGCCATCATCGCGCCAAACGCCGAAAAGGAGTGGTAGAGCGCGTCGGGGATCAGGGAGTGCGAAGCCGTGATGCTGTTTTCCTCGCCGCGGTCCACGGCGGGAACCGGCGTGCGGTACTCCTGTGGATAGAATCGGCGCTCGGCTTCGATGGCCCGCTTAACGTTTTCATCCTGATCCATGCGGAAAGTTTTGATCCACGTCATGCGGAGGTCTCCTCGGGAGAATTGGAAAATCCGCGGCGAACGAGGCGCGGCAGAGCCGCCTCGTTGCCAAGCGCGCTGCAACGGCTGACCCTAATCTTTGCCACCGGACGAGGTTCCTTGTGTTGAGGGGACGACCAGTGGCTTACTTTCGCGGAGTGAACCGGCGCGGAGAGCACGAGCACGGGAGCCTTGGGAAGGCGCGCCGGAGGTCAGGCGAGCCGAAGCCTGAGGCGCCGATACGGAGTGCGATGGCGCATCGAGCGCGACACTGACGTGCTCGTGGATAGGCTGGCGCTCGTTATTGTCCTCGGGATGATTTTGGCGATAAGGGCCCGTGATGGCCTGCGAGGCTTCATCAGCCTTGAAGCGCAGATAGCGGACCTTGTGCTCGTTGGCTTTGGCGTCGTCGCCGAGGCCGTTATAGCAAAGCATGAGGTTGTAGTTGGCCTGAAGATCTTCGGGGTCAATGGCGAGTGTTTGCTGGAATTCCTTCACCGCATCGGCATAACGCTTTTGCAGGAAGAGGATGCGCCCCAGCTCATTGTGGACAACGCGATCGCGCGGATACTGCGCGAGGACGAGGTTGAGACGTGAGGACGCGCCGTCGTAGTCGCCTTCGTCCTTTAGGACGCGTGCATAGAAATAGTTGGTGCGGGCGAGTTCGGGAGAGATGGCGAGCGCTTTCTCGAGGACTCTGCGGGCGCCAGAGGTATCGCCTTCCTGCAGCAGAACGCGGCCGATGTTGGTCCAGCCGTCGGGATTCTGCGGGTCAGCGTCGGCAATCTTCTGGAACGCAGCGGCGGCAGCTTTGAGATCGCCCTGCAGAAACAGGCCGATGCCGTAGTCATTCCAACGAGTCCAAATGTCCTTGGTGGCAACGGTTTGCGGCCGGGGAGCAGGCGCGCCACGCGGCAGAACGCGAAGGGTCTTGGTGTCTTCGGCGAGTACGGTGATGGGAAGGTCGGGAATGGACTTCAGATTTCCCGAAACTTGTGAGGTGTCGCCGGTGAAGGCCCATTTGCGGTCGTCATAAGACGGCGTGGTTGCCAGGACATTGGGGGCTTCCTGAGCAGCCGGCTGTTCGACGCCGGCGAAAGAAAACTGCGTGTTGAACCAACTGAACTTGCGGTAGTTCAGCTTGGCGTGCAGCGTGACTTTATCTCCGGCGTCCTCGGGGATGTGCAGGCGGAAATGGACAGTATCGGCGGCGCCCGGCGGAATCAAGTGAGCGTAAACGGTGGCGCGAGTGGACCAGGCATTGCGCTTATTGATTTGATTGCCATGCGCGTCGATTTGCAGCGAGCGATAAAAGTGGGCGCCGGGTTCGACCGGGCCCTTGCCGTTGTCTTCGACCTTGCCGCTCCAGAAAATGATCTGGCCTTTGTCATCGACGGCCTGCAACTCAAGCCAAACGTCAAAGGCATCCACGGTGCCGCCGGGAAAAAAGTGGCCGACTTTGCGCGTGCGGACCACGACGTCCACCAATGCGTCATCACCTCGGCGGACGGCGGCGTCGGTCAGGTCAATCGGGGCAGTAATGGGGCGTTCTTCGCCGGCGGGTCCCTTTGGCCCCGAAATGTCCGCTTCTTCGCCCACGGCGAAAGTGGTTGCGATTTCGGGTCCAGCGGGCTGATTGTGAGCGGCGGAGAATTCCTTGCCCGCAGGCGACACGGCAAAGATATCGACGCTGAGCTGGCCGTCTTTTAGGAAATGCTGCGCGAATTCCAGCTGAGATTGGTCCTGATTGGCCGTGGGAACAGCCGTGTTGGCGCCGGGGAAGCGATGCGAGTGAACGAAACCGTTGATGTTGCCGTCGTCGTTCGAGCGAACCTGGGGCATGTGGCAATCGGCGCAGTTCATAGGCGTCTTAGGATAGTAGAACGAGCGCGCCCCCTGGCCGGAGACGCCGCTGCCTTGCCAGTTGTCGTATTCGTTGAAGCCGCGCACCCAGCGATACCGGTTCACGGGGATGTCGAGGTGAACTTTGTGGCAGGAAGAGCAAAACTCGGCGGTTTGTGTGCGCATGAACGGCTTGAGGAAGGTGCGACGGTGCGGCTCGGGATTGAGGCGAACCATGAAATCGTGCAGAGAACGCATGAGAGGATTCTTGCTGGCGGCGAGCTGGTGCAGCCGGGGATATTCGAGATAGAAGTCGGCCTGGCCCATCGTGCTTTTCACCTGGGCAATGCTGTGACACATCATGCAGCCGAGTCCCGCGCGCGCGGCGGGATGATTGACGATTTGCTTGATGGGGGTATCGAACATTCCGCTGTAAAGCAGAGCGGGGTCGTGACAGCCCGCGCACCATTTTGAAGAGCGAACTCCGGCGACGTCCTGCATGTACTCGATGCTCTTGCGGTACCACTGATTGTTGAAGGACGAGAAGTGGTGCATCGAGCTGTCCCACTGCTTGTAGATATCGGCGTGGCAGCGCTGGCAGGCATCGGACTCCATGAAATAGCTGGCGGGGATCTTGCCGTGGTGCCTGGTTTGGGCGGAACTCGGGAAAAAGTCACCGGATGGGCCGTCGCCTTCGCCGTCCATCGCGGCGGGCGCCTCAGGAGGGTTGGCGATGCGGAATGCGCGGTCCCACGCAACGGTGCGCGACCACCAGGCGCCGTAGGCGATAGCTGCGGTCAAGAGCGCGAGTAGAAGCAAGGCAACGGCGCGCTGCGGCGCAGCGTTCGCCACCCAGCCACGGTGGTTGAGCCACGCGCCGATCAAGAAGACGACGCCAAGCGCGCACAGGCCAATATGCGCGTAGAGCCAGCCCCGCAGATGGTTGGGCGTGCCGAGGCGGATGAGGACGAGGCCGAGAATCGTGCCCATAGAGAGGAAGATCCAACCGAGGCGGCCGAGAAGCGCGGCGGAGCGGAGAAGGCGCCCGAATCGCCATGCGAGCAGGACGGCTACGCCGGCGCCGGCAAAAACGTGCAGCAAAACGACGGCCGCGTAGAAGAGAGTAGGTGTTGGCCAGGCGTAGAGGTAGACAGCGCTGGCTGTGAGGAAGAGAACACCGCCGCTCAACCAGCGGTTCGCGCGCGACACGTCGGTCTGGGTCACCATACTCGAGGACCTGAGAAGACTCCTATCCTACAAGAACTTGCGGCCGGGTGATGCTGCACCCGGCCGCCATTCTCGTGTTTGGGGTGCTTCCCGCCAGGGGGACTGGCGGAAGCTGAGGTCCTGTTGTGCGCTTTATACGCAAAGCCCGGATTCGCCACAATAATGCAAAAGAACTAGCCGCGACCGAATGCCAGGAAGGGGCAAAAGAGGGGAGAACAACCGAAGTTAGCGAGTCAGAAGCGGTCGAGCGGCGAGATGCCCTGGGACTCGACGATGCGGTAGGCGCGGCCGCCGGTGAGATTCTTAAATTCCTCTGAGCGGCCGGAAGGCCAGTCAATCACGAGCCGATCGACGTTGTTACGAGGGCCAAGGCCGAACGTAATGGGGAGTTCGGATTGGGAGAGATAGCTGCCTCCGGAATGCACCATGCGGGATTGCACCTGATTTTCGAGGTAAATGCGCAGGCTTGCGCCAATCGCGTCGCGATTGGATTTGGTGCCAGTGAGGCAGAAGCGGATGCTATGGTTGGCTGCAAGCTGATCGTTGCGAAACAGAAACGCAGGGCCGCCATTCGTGGTGAGAAGCAGGTCGACGTCGCCGTCGCGATCGAAATCGGCAACGGCCAATCCGCGAGCCACTTTCGGAGTATCGAAGGCGCCGCCCACTTCGGCGGCAATGTCGCGGAACCGCGAACCGCTTCCGCCAGGCCCAAGGTTCAGAAAGAGGTGAGGCGGCTGCGCATAGCCCACGTTGCCGCGAATGTTACGGACCGTCTCGTCGATGTGGCCGTTGGCTACGGCTAGATCGAGTAAGCCATCGAGATTGGCGTCGAAGAAGACACAGCCGAAGCCGAGTGTGCTCCGCGAAGCAGCGCCAACCCCGGCGAGCATGGCGATATCGTCGTAGGAGGCTGGGCTCGAGCGGCGATACAGGCCGATCATTTCGTTGTCGAAGTTGGTGATGGCTATGCCAGGCTGGCCCGAATTCTCGAAATCAGCGGAAGCCACACCCATGCCCGCGCGTGCCTTGCCTTCGGTGCTGAAGGCGAGTCCGGCATCGATGGCAATGTCCTTGAATTTGCCATTGCGCAAATTCCGGTAGAGCTTGTTGGGCTGTGTGTCGTTGGCGACAAGAAGATCGGGCCAGCCATCCTGGTCGTAGTCGAGCATGGCAACACCCAGCGACTTCGAGCTGCTGTCGAAGATGCCGCTGGTAGCGGTGACGTCCTCGAACGTGCCGTCGCCGCGATTAGGAAAAGCCAGCAAGTATCGCCGCGGTAGGCTTCGGGGGTGCAATACGATTTGTGGGTGCCATCGAGGCTGCAGAACACGTCGTGTTCCGGCGACCAGCGCACGTAATTGCATACGAAGAGATCCAGCAAGCCGTCGCGGTCGTAGTCAAACCACAGCGCGGAAGTGCTGAAGCCAAGATGATGGCGGAGGCCGCTCTTCGAGGTGACATCGACAAACGAGCCCTTGCCGGTGTTGCGGAAGAGGCGGCTCTGGCCGACGCACGAGATGAAAATATCGGCGAAGCCGTCGTTATCGTAATCGCCGACGGCGACGCCCATCCCATACAACTCCATGTCGAGGCCGGCCGCCTTCGTGACATCAGTGAAAGTGCCGTTGCGATTGTTGCGATAGAGGCGCAGAGTGCTGCGCTGGCGCTTGTGGCCGGGCCAGTCCATGCCGTTGATGAGCAGAATGTCCTGCCAGCCGTCGGAGTCGTAATCAAGAAAGGCGCAACCGGAGCCGAGTGTCTCAGGAAGAAGTTTCCCGCCGAATGCCCCGCTATTGTGGCGAAAATCGATGCCGGCGCCCGCGGTGACATCAACCAAGCGGAATCCGAGCGAGAGGTTCGGCATTGCCGCGAAGAGGCGAGGAGAAGAGAGCAAAGAGAGGGCCGCGGCGCCCGAGAGAAAATCGCGGCGATTCAGGAGAGGCCCGCTCATGGCAAACTGACCAGACCGTTGCGGATGGCATAGACGACAAGCTCCGCGGTTTTGTGAATGCCGAGACTGTCCATAATGTTGGCGCGATGGACGGCAACGGTGTTGACGCTGAGATGGAGATCACCGGCAATTTCCTTGTTGGATTTGCCGGCGACGATATGCTGCAGGATTTCCAGTTCCCGCGGTGTAAGCCCGGCCGCACGCTCCCCCTTTAGCGCGGCTGGCTTGGCGAGAGTGGGATCAAGGACCTGTTTTCCGGCGGCAATTGCTTTGATCGCGCGAACGAGGTCGAGGTCAGCGGCTTTTTTCAGGATGTACCCCTGAGCACCGGCGTCCAGCGCCTGGCGGACGAGCGTTTCTTCCCCATGCATGCTGAGCATTAGGATTTGGGCTTGCGGCAATCTTTCCCGAATGCGGCGCGTCGCCTCAATGCCGCTGATTTCCGGAAGCGCGCAATCCATGACGGTGACAGCCGGTTCAAGTTCAAGAGCGAGCCGCACGGCCTGCTTGCCGTCGCCAGCCTCGCCGACGACCGAAATCTCCGGGTCGTCTTCAAGCAACCGTCGAAACCCCCGGCGGACCAGCGCATGATCGTCCACCAGGAGCACCGTGAGTTTACGCGACGGCATGCGCCTCCACCCTTTCCCGTGGAATTTTCAGCGATAGCAAGGTTCCACCCTGAGGCGGCTGCGAGATGGAAAGCACCCCGCCAAGAATTTCGGCGCGCTCACGCATGGCGACAAGACCGATGCCGCGCTGCCCTTTTTCGGGATGCAGGCCCTTGCCGTGGTCTTCAACTTCGAATTCGAGAGCTTCCGCCGAAAAATTCATGCGGAGCCAGGCTTCGCGAGCGCCGGAGTGGCGGCTGACGTTATTTAGCGCCTCCTGAACGATCCTGTAGATATGAACCCCCGCCGAGGTTTCGACGGCAAACGAAGTTCCGGACTTGAGATAGTGAATACGCAAATCAGTCTGGCGCTCCACCGTGGGAATATACCAGTCGAGCGTGCTTTCTAGTCCAGCTTCTTCGAGCAAAACAGGATGAAGCGCCTGGGAAAGCCTGCGAATGTTGTTCAGCGTGGATTGTGCGATATCGCGAACCTCTTGCAAATCCTCCCGCAGAGCGGAATCTTCCGGGACTTGTTTGCGGGCGCGGGTAAGCATTGAGCCGATGGCCGTCAGGATTTGGCCGAATTCGTCGTGCAGTTCGCGCGAGATATGGCGAAGCGTGGACTCCTGTGTGGCAATGAGCTTTTGCGCTAAATCGCTGCGCTGAGCGGAAAGCTCGGCAAGCCGCGCGAAAATCAGCCGGTTGCTGCGGATGAGGTAGAGGCTCGTGAGAACAATAGCAACCAGGGTCGCGCACAGGAAAAAGTACAGTTGGCGCTGCACGCCGTTATAGATATCCGCGATTCTTGCCGCGGCTTGCTGTTCGCCTTCGTTGTTTTCGACGAGCAACCGCGATACCGCCGTGCTGAGTGCTTGCGCGCGCGACTGCAAGGAGAGCCGAATCTGGTCCCGCGCCTCGGCCTCGCGTCCGTTTCCGGCTTGAGCGAACATCCGGTCCACGGCATCCCAGAATTGCGCGAGCGACTGCGAGAGAAACCGCCGCTGCTCTTGCGTGCGGCTGCTTGCGGCCAACTTCTCTTCGAGCCGCAAGCCGGCGTCGAGGTCTTCCCGAATGCGCTCGAACTGCGCGGTCCATGCGGTGAGCGGGTAAGGCTCTTGGGCGTCGAGCATGTCGCGCATCGCTAGCGAGAGTGAGTTCAAGTCGTTCTGGACGCGCAAGAGCTGCAGTGAATCGCGGCGGTTGCGTTCGACGAGCTCGCTTTGCAGGCGGCGCAGACCGGAAAGCTGCACGGTCATGTATGCGGCGAACGCCAGCACGGCCCCAAGGGTTATGACGAGTCCAAAGAGCAGCGCCGTCGTCGGACTCTTTTGCAAAGCAGGGGTTGGCGCGGAACGATGCACAAACGCCCTCAAAACACCGCGCGGCGGCGCAACGCGAGCAAGATGCAGATCATGGCTGCCGTGCCCCCGAGGGGAATGGTAAGCGCAACGCGCAGGCTGCCGGCAAGCGTGGACACCGCGCCAACAATGCGCGGAACGAGGGCGGCGCCCACACTGGCCACGGAAAACATGAGCGCGCTGAGCGCCTTTGCCCGAACGCCATACCACCTCGAAAACCAGGCGATGTAGTTCGGATACACCGTCGCGCAGCCGAGTCCGGCGATACAAAATCCTGCAATCGCTGCTCCTTGGGTCTTTGCGAGGAGCACAATCGCGGTGCCAAGAAAAATCGTGCCAAGGGCGGTGAAAATCAGCCGCGCTTCCTTCACTCGCGGCAGAATTAGCGGCGCCACAGCGCGCCCGGTCATGATCCCACCATAGAAAAACATCGGCGCGATGGTCGCGAAATTCGCGGGGCCGTGGGCCAGACGCGCGGTGTGGGCCGCGGACCATCCCCCCAAACTCGTTTCCACGCCGACATAAATAAAGAAGAGAGTGGCAATCGCGATCGTCAACGCGCCACTCGTTTGGATGGAAGGAGTGGATGCGCTTCGGCGCGGCTCCGCTGCCTGCGCATGGCTGAATCGCGTCAAGAGAAACGCGACGGCCAGCACGGCGCAAAACGCGGCGCAGACGTCCAGAACGGCCGGCAGGAAGTCATGTCGCAGTGAGAATGCGATGAGAGGTGCGCATGCGACAGCTCCAGCACCCCATGCGAAATTGCCGATGTTAAGAAGCGCCGCTCCTCCCGTTTCCGCCATCGAAAGGTTCGTTCCAGGGACAACCAGGCCATAGCCGAGTCCCAAGCCGGCCGTGCCAATCAATGCCCAGACATGCGAACCCGCGTACAGCAACGCGAAGCCCGCGCCCATGGTCACGTAACCAAGCACGATGGGAAGCTTGTAACCGCGGGAACTCGTGATCGCGCTCGACGCCAGAACACCAACGAGCGAGCCCGTGAACTGCACGGTGAAAAAGACGCTGGCTTGCGAATCGGTGAGCGAAAAGCGTGCGATGAAGGTTGGCAGGATAGGGCCGGCGATCACCGTGCCAATGCCGGTAAGCACAAAGCCCGCACACAAAAGCCCAAACAGCGTCGTTTGCGAACTGCGCGGCTGGGTGGCGGCCATCGGGGCGTTCATGCGCTCGTTGCCATTCTGAAGGACACACGACGCGTAAGCAACTCGCGAAGAGCCGCGTTTCTCTCTTCGGCGGAAAACTTGCTACTCTCTTCGCCGCCATTACGGAGCAGCAATGATTGGTGTGGGTCTGATCGGGTTCGGGCTGGCCGGGCGGGCTTTTCATGCGCCGGTGATTCGCGCCGTGCCGGGGCTGCGGCTTGCCGCGATTGTGCAACGCACCGGACGCCAAGCCGCGGAGCGATACCCGGACGTGCCGCTCCTGCATAGCGTGGACGAGCTTTTGGCAAGAGATGACGTGCAACTGGTCGTTGTGGCAACGCCGAATGCCACTCACTATCAGTTGGCACGCCAGGCATTGGAGGCGGGCAAAAACGTCCTGGTCGACAAACCGTTCACGCCAACGATCGAGGAAGCGATTGCGCTGGTGCGGCTCGCGAAGGAACGCGGGCGATTGCTGACGGTGTATCAGAATCGGCGCTACGACGGAGATTTTCAGACGATTCGGAATCTCGTTGGGACCGGCAGGCTGGGACGGGTTGTGCGCTTCGAGACGAGTTATGACCGGTACCGGCCCAAACTAAAGCCGGACGGAGTTTGGCGCGAACGTGTTGGGCCTGGATCAGGACTCTTCTTTGACCTGGCTCCCCACCTTGTTGACCACGCTCTGCTGCTCTTCGGATTGCCGGAAGCGGTTACCGCGGATATCCGCATCGAACGCGAACAAGCCGTTGTGGATGATGCCTTCGATGTAATGCTTCACTATCCGCGGGGATTGCGCGCCGTGCTGCGCTCCACCATGCTGGCAGCGGCGATTCGTCCGAGGTTCGTGCTGCAGGGGACGGCGGGCGCCTTTATCAAGCGTACTTTCGATCCGCAAGAGGACAACTTGCGCCACGACCGTACACCGGTCAGCGGAGCATGGGGCCCTGAGCCGGAGGAAAACTGGGGCATTCTGACTCGCGTTGAAGGCGGCGAGCCGAGACAAACGCGAGTTGCGCCCGTTGCGTGTGACTATCGTGACTATTACGCGAATCTGCGAGATGCGTTGCTGGGCCATGCCGAGCCGGCCGTTTCTCCGGAATGGGCGCTTGACGTAATGCAAGTAATGATGCTGGCTCGCGAGAGTAGCGAAACCCATACCACAGTATCTTGGCGAGCGCCGCTCTGCCCCTAACTCACAAATTCGCTGAGTTGCGGCGGCGCTCTGCGTATAATCGAAAGAACGACGAAGGAGTCATGCTGCTTGGCCCCGAGAATCGAGCTTGCGCCTTCCATTTTGTCCGCGAATTTCGCGCAACTGGCCGTCGATGCCAAAGCTGCTCTCGAAGGCGGCGGCTCGCTTTTGCATATCGACATCATGGACGGACACTTTGTGCCGAATATCACCATCGGACCGCCGGTAGTGAAGTGGCTGCGGAAAGCGATTCCTGAAGCGACCTTTGATTGCCACTTGATGATCGAAAATCCGGACGAGTTTATTCCGGCATTCGCCGAAGCCGGCGCGACTTGGATTTCGGTGCACCAGGAAGCCTGCGTGCACCTGGACCGTACCCTGCATCACATTGCCGATCACGGCTGCCGGCCGGCGGTGGTTATTAATCCGGCGACCCCGGTTCACATGCTCGACGAAGTGCTCGAAATCGTCCATCACGTCCTGGTGATGTCCGTAAACCCGGGATTTGGCGGTCAGGAATTCATTCGTGGCTCGCTGAAAAAAATGGAGGAGTTGGCGCGCATTCGCGAGTCGCGGCGGCTGGACTTTCGGATCGAGGTGGACGGCGGCGTGGCGCTTGATACAGTCGGGGATGTGGTCCGCGCCGGGGCTGAGATCCTGGTGGCGGGCAACGCCGTCTTCGGCCACGGCGATATTCGCGAAAACGCGAGAAAGCTCTTGCAGGCCGCCCGCGAATCGCTTCTTACGCGGATCTGAACCGGCGCGCCACTACTGTTCCGTGTAGTTCCACGTTAAGCCGCCGTCAACGAAGAAGCTGGCGCCAGTAACATAGGCGGCGTCCGGCGACGCGAGAAAAGCCGCGACTCCCGCCACATCCTCCGGCTTGCCGAGCCGGTTCAGCGGAATGTTTTTCAGGAGCGGACCAAGCTTCGAAGGATCGTTCAGCAGCGCCCTGTTGATGGGCGTCTCGATAGCGCCGGGCGCGATGTTGTTGACGGTGATCCCGAGCGGTGCGAGCTCGATCGAGAGATCGCGCGCCAGCATTTTCAGCCCGCCTTTGCTGGCGCAGTATGACGCGAAGTGCGGAAACGGCAGTTCTTCGTGTACCGAGCTGATGTTGATCACTCTCCCGGGCTGCTTCACTTGCATCCGATGCTTTACGAAGGCCTGGGTTACGAAGAAAACCGCTTTCAAATTCACGTTCAGTACCGCATCGAAATCGGCTTCGCCCACTTCCCAGAACTCCGCGCGCTTTTCGATTCCGGCGTTGTTTACAAGAATATCGATCGGCCCAAGCTCCTGAATCGTTTCTGCGACGAATCTCCGGCCCTCGCTCACTTGGGTCAAATCGCACTGCATCGCGAAGGTGCGGACCCCCATAGCCTTCAGGCTGGTTTGCGCCGCATCGGCTTGCGCCTTGCCCGACAAATAGCAAAACGAAACGGCGGCACCTTCCTCCGCGAAACGCCGCGCAATGCCTAGCCCTATCCCTTCGTTACCGCCGGTAATGGCCGCGACCTTGCCTTCGAGTCTTTTTGTCACAGGTCCTCCAGTTCCGTCATCTGTTGGATACGGCGGAGAAGTTTTGGTTTTATGCAACTTCTTGCGGCAAAACAGCGCGCTCCGGCCGCCGAACGCGAGGCGCCAATCCCGCGATAGCCAGCGCTCCAAGAACGCAGAGGTTGGCATCGATAGCGTGACGATAGCGGAGCGAGGCGTGAGTGACGTAGTAGATCACGGGATATAGCGTGGGGAACGCCAGCAGCGGTACGCCCAGTTCGCGCCGCCTCAAAAGCAAGAAGACCGCGCCCAGCGCGACCAAAGCGGGCAGCAACACGTTGCAAATCAGAAGGAAGCGCTCGAGCGCCGATTCATGTCTCTGGAAAGCGGCGAGCGGTGCGGCTGTTCCCGACCAGAATTCAGTCACGCGCTTCCCAATCAACGCGCACGTTACCCGCGGATGGGCCGCGATGAACGCGAGCGCTTTGCGCTTCTCCTCGTCCATGAACGGCATTTCGCCCATATGAATGTAGCGCACGAGTTCGCGTTGATACGTGACCGGCGGAGGCCAGACCACGCGGCGAGGGTCGTAGTTT
>DASRCZ010000256.1:0-14284 GCA_035652855.1 Candidatus Acidiferrum sp. | reverse complement strand
GCGCGCATCGTTCAGAATCTTCTCGAGTTTTCCCGCCCGGCCTCGCCGCAGAAGAAGCCTCTTGACCTCAACAGCCTCATCGAACGCACTCTGCAGCTTCACGAGCATTCGCTCCGCCGCAACAATATCGCCGTTGAATTCCGTCCCCAGCCCGGCTTGCCCGGGGTCGTCGGCGACGGCAACCAGCTCATTCAGGTCTTTCTCAATCTCGTCACCAACGCCGAGCAAGCCATTCGCGAAGTGCGCGACACCGGGCGCATTCAGATTCGGCTTGCGCAAGGGAATGGCCGCCTTTCCGTCACCTTCCAAGACGACGGTATCGGCCTCAAGCCCGAAACCATTCCCCGCCTCTTCGATCCCTTCTACACGACCAAGCGTCCCGGCGGCGGCACCGGCCTGGGCCTTAGCATTTGCATGTCTATCGTGCGCGAGCACGGCGGCAACATCGAAGCTCAGGCTTTGCCTGCGGGCGGCTCGGCCTTCGTCGTCTATCTCCCAGTTGCCTCTGGCGGGCCCGTTTCAGCTCCTCCCGATGCACGGCTCGCCCAACCGGCCATCGCGAACCTTG
This sequence comes from Candidatus Acidiferrum sp., assembly GCA_035652855.1. Taxonomy (GTDB): domain Bacteria; phylum Acidobacteriota; class Terriglobia; order Acidiferrales; family UBA7541; genus Acidiferrum. The sequence continues at coordinate 13,716 of DASRCZ010000256.1, read as the reverse complement.
CCCGCGGTGACTCACCGGACCAGCATTCATTGAAAAATCTGTCCGTCCTTGTGCTGGACGACGAAGAAAGCATCCGCATGCTCTTGGAGGAAGGGCTCTCTGCTCACGGGCTCCGTGTGAACACCGCACATACCCTGGCGCAAGCCGTCGCGCTCGCCTCCAAGGATTCCTACGACGTTCTGCTCTGTGATCTGAACTTGTCCGAAAACGGTTCTCGCGTCAGCGGTCAGGACGCTGCCGCACAAATCCTCTCCGCGGCAGCTCATTCCGCCAAGCCTCTTGTCGTCTTCATGACCGGCGATTTCATCGAGGCTTCGGAAGCCGAGTCTCGCACCGGCGGCTATCGCGTGCTGCAAAAGCCCTTCCGGATCTCCGATGTGCTTGCCTTGCTAAGGGGAATCGTCCCGCTCGATGGCCACGGCGCGGCGAGCTGAGCTCCGCCACCGCTCATCTCTTGGTGGTTACCGCACCGGTTTGGTCCACCCCAAAGTCCCACACGTAGAAATTCATTCCGTCTTGCAGCATCTCCGTCAGCGCATATTCGCCGGGCGGCAGCGGCTCCCCCAGGGTAAAGCGATAGACATTCGGCGCCACTTCCCACCTCTGAATAGGCACGGTGGTCCGCTCTTCCCCTGTCTGTTGCCCAAAGAGGTCTCGGATCGATTCCAGCCGCCTCTTGTTCCCTTTCACTGTCGCCCGGATCAATTCCACCTCCGGCCCGGATTCGCCCGGGCGGCTGCTGTGCAGGATCGGTGTCGTTCGGTCCGGATCGGGCGGTGCTTCCCGCAAATAGAACTCCGGCGTGGATGTCGTGATCCGAACTTTGGCCTTGGCCCCGGGGATCTCGATGTTCCGCTTTCCCGGAACCATAGGCACGGGCGAAACCATTTGCAGTAATGTGCGTTTCTTGTCGGCGTGCGAGGAGGCTCCCACCTGCTCGAGTTGCTGGACCGATTTCGCTTCAACCGCGAACATCCCTTCCCCGCTAGGCAGGTACACACCCTTGGCGACCATCAGGCTGGCGTCCACGTCCAGTACTGGCACGACTTGTTGTTCCGCGGCCTGCGCGTGCAGCTTGCTAACCAGAGCCGCTTCCGCTTTTGCCGCTGCCGCCTCCGCCTTGGCGGTGGCGTCCCAATCCACCATAGCTGCTGGAATCTCTTCCCATTCCCCGCGCTCGGCGCTGAGATAACGGACCCGGTCCCCGATTCGCGCATAGTCGCGAACGAGTTGATAGTTGCCGTCCTTAAGGATGAGCTTCTTGCCTCGGGCGCCCGCATCCTGAGCGTACGCGGACCCTTTCTTGGCATCGGCTGCGGCGGTCGGAGCCGCGCTGGCGTTTGCCTGCGTATTCGCCGGTTGCCGGTCAGCCTGGGGTAAAGCCGGGAGCGCCACAGCCGCGCAGAGCCACGTGGCGCAGCCGATAACCACAGTCCAAAGAAAACGTGAATCCATCCGCCGGAATTCCCTAACGACTTCGATGCGGGCCTGGTTCAGCCCTTTGCCCCACAAGCATATCCCGGCGTTTTCGGGTCCGCAAACCGAGGCCAGGCTCATCTTTGCCTCAAAACAAAGAGGCTCCCCGTTGCTGGGAGCCTCTGGCTAAAGCGATGCTCGGTTTCTTTATCTTAGTGGGTGCACTTCGGAAACAGCGTCACCAGCACCATCAAATCCGATAGCGTAAAAAGCCATTGGTCGGCCTGGAGTCCTGCCGCTTCCGCTGCCCGCGCAATGAATCCCAGATGCCGGCTCTTTGCGAAATTGTGCAGATGCTCCATGCAGATTCCTGTAAGCGTAGCCACCTCGGAATCCGTGAAGATTTTCTGGCTGGATTTCACCGTTACCATGGCCGTGTTCCTCGGTTTCTTCCCGATCCGCCCGTCTGCTACTTAAGACGCTGTGGCATCTTAGAAGTTGCAGCCATGTAAGAGCAATAGTCGTTCCGTTCCCTCGGAGTCGAAACCCTAGCTCTAGTACTTTCATCGAAAATCGCAAAAACACTGCATATTTTGTCCGTTGCGCCCCTTAGTACTTCGGCCAGGTAAACGCCCTTGGCGCGCAAAAACGTCCTACTTTTGCAAACTTTCTACGCTTTTCGGTAGCTTGCTGGAAATTTCCTTCATTTGCTTGGCGTGGCGCGTCTCGTGCGCCGCAAGGAACGCAAACCATTCGTACGTATCCAGCCACCCCAGCATTGGATGCCTCCACCGGTATCCGCTTAGGTCACGCTCCTTCGTCTCGTCCAGAAACGCCAGTGTCCGCTCGCGCATCTCGCGCACTTGACCGAGCGCCTCCTCTTTCGCCTTGACCAATTGCCAGTCGACCGCCAAGGGACTCTTCACTCGCACAAAGCGCGTCGCCACGAGCGTTGGTGGCAGCCTGAGCTTCTTCCAGATCGGAAGTTTTCTCGGTTGTTTCTGCGTTATGCGGTCTGCCGCCCCGAGCACCTCGCGCTCCACCATGACCAGATGCACGGCCAATTCGCCGGCTGACCAGACGCCCTCCGCTGGTGCCGTTCTCCACAGCTCGGAAGGAATGGCGTCGGCGTTGCGCAGCAGCGTTCTCTGCGACTCGGCAAGACTCTTCAGGATGGGTTCGAGTCTTTTCAATTGGTTCCGGAAAAGGAAATGCCTGCCCAACTGCGAGCCGGTTGGCGACCCCAACGAAACTCAAGCCGAAGCGCCGCCAGCCTTCTCAAAGGCGTGAGCGAGTCGCAGCACCCGCTCCTCCCCAAACGCCGGTCCAAAGATTTGCAGTCCCACTGGCAGCTTTCCGCCGACTTCCCCGCAGGGCACCGAAATACCCGGCACGCCTGCTAGTGATCCCGTAACTGTATAAATATCAGCGAGATACATCTGGAGCGGATCCGCCGTCCGCTCGCCCAAGCGAAACGCTGGAACCGGCGAAGTCGGCGTCACAATCGCGTCCACCTTCGTAAACGCATCCCGGAAATCCTGTGCGATCAACGCCCGTACCTTCTGTCCCTTCAGATAGTAGGCGTCGTAATATCCTGCCGAAAGCACGTACGTTCCCAGCACGATCCGCCGCTTCACTTCCGCCCCAAACCCGGCTCCCCGCGTTTTCCGATACATGCCGATCAGCGAATCGCCATCCATCCGCAACCCGTACCGTACGCCGTCATACCGCGCCAGATTGGAGCTCGCCTCGGCCGTCGCGATGATGTAGTACGTCGCAATCGCATAATCCGTGTGCGGCATGCGTATGTCCATTAACTGGCATCCCAGCCCTCGCAGCACCTCAATCCCGCGCTCGATTTTCTCGCGGACTCCGGCATCCATTCCCGTTCCAAAATACTCTTTCGGGATCCCTACCCGCATGCCTTTCACCGGCTTGTCCAGTTCCGCAACATAGTCGGGCACGGAGGCAGTCGTCGACGTCGAATCGTTTGGGTCCCGCCCGGCGATCGCGTGGAGAACGTAGGCGATGTCTTTCACAGTCGTGGCAAGGGGCCCGATTCGATCCAGCGACGAGGCAAACGCAATCAGCCCATAACGCGAAACTCGTCCGTAGCTCCCCATCATTGCCGGAATACCGCAGAACGCCCCGGGCTGCCGAATGGACCCGCCGGTGTCCGTCCCGAGGGACGCCACGGCCATACCGCCCGCTACCGCCGCCGCCGAGCCGCCGCTCGAGCCGCCCGGTACGCGGTCCGTCGCCACTGGATTCCGCACCGGCCCGTACGCCGAATTTTCATTCGAGCTGCCCATCGCGAATTCATCGCAGTTGGTCTTACCGAGGATGACCGCGCCCGCGGCTTCCAGCAGTTCCACCGCCGTCGCATCGTATGGCGGCACGTAGTGCTCTAGAATCTTCGAGCCGCAGGTCGTCCGCACGCCCTTCGTGCTGATGACGTCCTTCACGGCGATCGGCGCGCCCGCGAGCGGCGGCAGGGGCGTCCCCGCTGCCGCCAGCGCGTCAACTTTCGCTGCCTGCGCGTAAGCTCGCTCCTGCGATAACGTCAGATAGGCGTTTAGCTCGGTATTCCGGGCCGCAATTCGCTTGTAAAACTCGTCCGTCAGCTCTCGCGCCGAAATCTTCTTCGCCGCAATCGCCCCGCGCACCCCGTCAATCGTCCACGTTTCCGCCATTCTCAATCACCTGCGGCGCTCGCGACGCCGGTTCTCATGCCCTGCCTCGAGCGTATCTCTTCCGTTTTTCTCTTTCGTTTTCCCTTTCGAATTTCGTGTACTGCCTTCGTGCCTTTGCACCTCGTCCTTCGCTACCTTTCAATTACCTTTGGTGCGCGAAAATACGGCGGCTCCGCATCCGGCGCTTGTTTCAAAACCTCGGCAGCCGTGCCGCATAGCCTCACGACGTCCTCGCGCAGCGTCGCATCCCCTGGCAGTTCATCCGCCAGCACCTGCGCCATAGGCTCAACGTTCGCCGTATCCAGCTGGTTCAATTTCCCGATGTATTCCAGAATCTCGTCGATCTGCGCGCGATAGGTCTCCAACTCCGCCTCGCTCAAATCGAGATACGCCAGCTCCGCTACCCGTTCCACATCTTCCCGGCTAATTTTCATTCGTCCTCATTCCGGCTCTCACTTCCTGACTTCGGCTTCCGCCGCCTTCCTCGGATACTTCGTCGCTACATATTTATCCACGAGCGATTGAAACGCTGCCGCCAGCTCCTCGTACGTTCCTTCGAGCGTCACTTCCTTCTTCCCGTCGATGTAGACCGGGCAGCGCGGCGCCTCTCCCGTTCCCGGCAGACTGATTCCGATATTCGCCGCCTTCGATTCCCCCGGCCCGTTCACAATGCAGCCCATCACCGCCAGCGTCATCGTCTCTACGCCTTCGTATTGCGTCTTCCATACCGGCATCATTTCGCGGATGTACCCCTGCACCGCTTCCGCCAATTCCTGGAACGTGCTGCTCGTCGTTCGCCCGCAGCCCGGGCAGGCCGTCACGCTCGGCGCAAAGGACCGCAGCCCCAGCGCCTGCAACAACTCGCACGCTGCGTAGACTTCCTCTCGCCTGTCGCCGCCCGGTCGCGGCGTCAGCGAAATGCGGATGGTGTCGCCAATCCCGTCGTAGAGCAGCACCCCCAGCGACGCCGCCGACCAGATCTGCCCTTTCATTCCCATTCCCGCTTCCGTCAATCCCAGGTGCAGCGGCTGCTCGGTCTTGCTCGCCAAATCGCGGTACACGGTAATCAAATCCCGCGGCCGCGACGTTTTGCACGAAATGATGATCTGGTCCTGCCGCAGACCGCTCTCCAGCGCCAGTTCAGTCGATTGCAGCGCCGAAAGCACCATGCACTCATTGATGATTTCTTCCGAATTCTTCCCCAGGTTCTTGTCCGTGTTCTCCTGCATTTTTCGCATCACAAGTTCTTGGTTCAGCGAGCCGCCATTCACGCCAATGCGCACCGGCTTTCCGTTATCCGCCGCCACTTTGCAAATCGTCGCGAACTGCTCGTCGCGCCGCTGCCCGGCTCCCACATTCCCCGGGTTGATCCGGTATTTGTCCAGAGTCTTGGCACATTCAGGATATTTCGTCAGCAGCACGTGTCCGTTGTAGTGAAAATCTCCGATGATCGGAGCAGTGCAGCCGGCATCGCGGAGCCGCTTTTTGATTTCCGGCACCGCCGCCGCTGCTTCCGGCACGTTCACCGTCCAGCGCACAATTTCCGAGCCTGCTTCGGCGAGTTCGATCGTCTGCCGCAGAGTCGCCTCCACGTCCGCGGTGTCCGTGTTGGTCATGGACTGCACCACAATGGGCGCGCCGCCGCCCACCTGCACGTGTCCCACCTTCACGCCGTGCGTCTTCCGTCGCGGATGCCGCAAGGCCGCCGCGTCAAACCCTTCGATTTGCGTGATCATGTTCACTTCATTTTATCCCGAGTCGTCCCGTGCCGCGAGTACACGACCGCCGCCACGCTGTCTCGCAGCCGTGTCGCCGTCCTTCTCGGCAGTTGCCACGCCGGTCCGGTTTGGTAAAGTAGGCGAGGCAACGTTTTTCGCGCCGCCCGATTCTGCTAGGACAGTTCCGGAGTCCCTCATGTTCCGGTCGTCGGCCCCGCTCAAGCTCCTCCTGCTCGCTCTCTTATTGTGCCTGCCCCACGCCTCGCCCGCGCGCCTGGCCTCACTGCCTGCCGCCGCTCTCCCGGAGCCGGCTGCCAACCCCGCCTCCCAGCTCTCCGCCGCTGACCGCGAAGCCGTCTTCCGCCGCGCCTGGAACGAAATCCGCCGCCACTTTTACGATCCTGGCTACCATGGCGTCGATTGGAATCAGATTCGCCTGAAGTACCAGCCGCTCGTTCGTGCCGCCAGGTCGGATGACGAGTTCTATTCCCTCCTCAAGCAAATGACCGCAGAGCTGCACGATGCGCACACGCGCCTCAGCACCCCCCTCGAATGGCGCGAACGCGAGCGCCACGAAGGCGTCGGCATGGGTTTCACTCTGGACCAAATCGACGGCCGCGCCACCGTCGTCAGCGTCCTCCCCAATTCATCCGCTGCCAAAGCCGGTGTCCTCCCCGGAATGGTTCTCACCCGCTTCAACAATCATCTGTTCGCCGATCTCGTCGCGGGCGCTCAATCCACCTTGCTGCACTCATCCTCGGGCCGCGCCGATCTCCTTCACGTTTATCACGAGATTCTTGCCGGCCCCGAGCGCTCCGCCGCTGCTGTCGTATTCCAGCGTCCTGACGGTTCCACGCTCGATGTCACTCTTACGCGCCAGCTCTATTCCACTCCGCCGCGCATCGTCACACGCATTCTCCCCTCCGGCGTGGCCTATATTCGCTTCGACGAATTTCAGCCCGCCATCCGCGAAGAGTTCAAGCGGGCTCTCAAATCGCTTCGCAACGCTCCCGCTCTCATCCTTGATCTTCGCCAGAATGGCGGCGGCGATCTCGGCACGCTCCTCCCCATCGCCGGTTACTTCTTCCCCAAGAGAACCCTTTTCGCGCGCGACACCACCCGCACGGGCAAGCCGATCACTTTTCTCGGCGGGCTCTTCAAACTTGATCTCCAGCTTTACGCGGGCCACGACGGCGGCCAGCTCTACAGTGGACCGGTGGCCATCCTGGTCCGCGCCCGCACGGCCAGCGCCTCGGAAATTTTTGCCGCTGGCATGCAGGAAACCGGCCGCGCCACGATTATCGGCACACAAACGTGCGGCTGCGTGGTAGGCATCGTCAAGCCGCATCGCCTCAAGGGCGGCAGCGTTCTCGAAATCGGCGAAGTCCTCTGGATGACTCCCAAAGGCCGCAAGCTCGAAGGCGAAGGTGTCATTCCCGATACGGAAATCGCCCCTACGCTCGCCGACCTCGCCGAGAACCGCGACCCTATCCTCGAACAAGCCGAGCTAACTCTCCGCGCTTCCCTCCGCCCCCGCTCCCTCTCCGCGCAATCTCCCCTTACGTTCCAACGCTAATCCAAAACCCAGCTTCTAGAGACGTGGGCGTTACGCACACTGGTTTCTGCCGCTTTCGTCCGCGGTCAAATTCCGCTCACGCCGCTCCCGCCGCGCCAATATTCCCTCGCAGCCCCAGCGCATCCGCCTTCTCCCGCAGAGCCTGAATGCAGAACGCAATGTGCTCCTCGATCGGCACTCCCAGCTCCTCCGCCCCTTTCCTCACATCCTCCCGCGAAACGCCCCGCGCAAAGGCTTTATCTTTCAGGCGCTTTTTCACCGAATCCACTTCCAGGTCGAGGATGCTTTTCGATGGCCGCACATACGTGCACGCCGTCAGGAAGCCCGCCAGCTCGTCACACGCAAAGAGCGTATGCTCGAGCGGCGTCTCCCGCGGCACGTTGCAGTAGTCCGCATGCGAAAGAATCGCCCGGATAATCTCCTCGGAATATCCTTTCTCTCGCAGAATCTTCGCTCCTTCTGCGGGATGCTCGCGGTCCGCCGCGTGTTCCGCGTTCGGCCACCGCTCGTAATCAAAGTCGTGCAGCAGCGCCGCTAGCCCCCAGGTCTCTTCGTCCGCTCCCTGCTTCCGGGCGTACGCCCGCACACACGCCTCCACCGCCAGCATGTGTTTCCGCAGCGATTCCGATTTTGTGTACTCGCACAGCAACTCCCAAGCCTCATCCCGTGTCGGCATCCTTCCCCCAATCCGCATGTCTTGCTGACGCCAGAATTATAGGCCGCGACGCCAGGCCGAACCAGCCGGGCTCTCCTCCCTGGCTCGCAAGCGCGCATGCCGCCGAAGAAGAGCCGTGGCCCGTCTTCCGTCTGCCTGCCCTGGGCGAGCCGCTGGGTCCGTCTCGGGGCCGCCTCTCCTCAGAATCCTGCTTTTCGAGGCCTTATTCAGGAGCCTGCTAAAGCGTCCCCCGCCGGAAAGTAATGCCTATCCCTGATTACGATGCGGATTCCGCCACGGTTACCGTGAGGTGCCGTTCCAGTCAGCGTTGTTTCATTACATGGAGAGGACAGTCCGATGAAAAATCCCAAAAAGATTCTAGCTGCTTTGGCGTTCATGGCGGCGTCCCTGCTGGCCGCTGAGGCGGCACCGAAGACTTTTGAGGGTCAGATCATGGACAGCACCTGCGCAAAAATGGGCAGCCATGAAGAGGGTTACAAGCTAACAAACACTCACACACCAAAAGCGTGCACGCTCGCATGTGCTGGAGCCGGCGCCAAATTCGTCCTTTACGATTCCGCGACCAAAACCACATACCAACTCGATAATCAGAGCGAGGCCAAGAAATTTGCCGGAGAAAAGGTCAGCGTCGTTGGCACTGTTAACCCCAAAACGGACACGATTCACGTCGAAAAGCTGCAGTCGGCGTCTTAACGCCGCATCTCAAGCGGACCTGGCGGTTCGCGTTCCACTACAGTAGAAAACCAAAAGGTGCGGCGTGCTTCGCAAGCGTTCGCTCGTGATTTTGATCCCTGTGCTTGCGATCATCGGGGCGATCGCCTGCGCCTTCGCGTCTTTCAATATCGCCGCACTCCCGCAGCCGGGAAGAGCGGAGATTTGGATTGCCTCACATCTCAGAGAATGGTACGTGAGCAGGGGTGCCGCTCGTGTAACCGCCAAACCGCCGCCCCATGATACCTCGGCGGTTTCGGCAGGCGATGGGACCTACGGCATGGCTTGCGCCTTCTGCCACGGCAAAGACGGCGGAGGCCCAACCAACATCGGAAAAGCGATGCACCCCCGCGTCGAAGACCTCCGTTCGCGCCGCGTGCAGAAAATGTCTGATCGCGAAATGTTTTGGGTGGTGAAGAATGGCATTCGCTTCACCGGGATGCCCGGCTTCGGTCACAGTCTTTCCGACGATGAAATCTGGCAAGTCACTTATTACGTGCGCACGTTGGGCAAGCCGTCCAGCTAGACGCCCCGGAATTCGCCCCGGTCCAAGTTTGTGCCGCTCACTCCTGCTCCCGGACCCAAACTTGGCCGCCTTGCTCGCGGATACCCCCGTCCCTCGCGCGGTTTGCGCGCGAGCTATCTGCTGATGCCCCGGTCGCCCCTTGACCGAAGCGCCGCGCTTCGGCCAAAGCGCCAAGTTCCACGACGCGGTCGGCAAAAAAGGAATCCCATTTCGTTTCTATCCGCCTAGTCTCCTGGCGCGCCTGGCCTCCCAAACGTCCTTTTCCCCCTCCCGTTGCTCCGCGCTTCCTCTTTCGGTTTCGCGTTCGCCTTGATTTCGTTTAAATACATCAAGAATCTCCGAATCCGGTTTCTCCGCAGCATGTCAATGTTGCCGCTGGCATCTCGCGCCAGGCTCGCATAGTCGGCCAGGAGTTCGGGCAATTCCTCGCACACTTTTTCCAGAGCATCCACGTTCCGTTTTCCTTTTCAAAAGAATCTGAGCAATTTGGCGTATTTTCGCACGCGGCGCTGCGCAAGTCTTTGCCCGTCCGCTATCTTGCGCGTTCTCGGTTAGGATTGTCGCCTCGCCTGCCCGGTGCTCGCCCCAAGGACGTCGCCACTTGCCCGCGGCTGGCAAGGCTCAGGCTGCTCGATGGCGCCGTTTTCTAGCGCTGCTTCGTGACCGCCAGCGGTTGCGAATGAATGCCGTATTCCCCGCAACGCGCAGGCCTCTTGAATTTCGTTCGATTATCTTGGCGGCGGCCACTGGCTTGATGAATCCCTGCGCCAGTTTCCGTTTTCCAAGTTCGTGTTTTCGATTTTCCAAGGTTCGCTTGACTACTCATCGCGCAGCGCCACGACCGGATCGATTCGTGTCGCTCGCATTGCCGGAATGTAGCTCGCCAGAAAGGCCACTGCGAGCAAGAGCAGGGAAACCGAACTCATGGTCAGCAGGTCCGTCGAGCGGACACCGTAAAGCACGGAACGGATCGCGCGAAACACCACGAACGCGAGCGCGAATCCGATTCCCGTGCCCATCGCGGCCATTGCCATGCCCTGTTTCAGAATCATGCCGAGGACCGCGCTGCGTTGCGCCCCGAGCGCCGTGCGGATGCCGATTTCCTGCGTACGCTGGCCGACGGCGCAGGATACGACGCCATACACGCCAACCGACGCAAGGACCAGGCCGAGCAGGCCAAAGGCGCCGACGAAAATCGCGGCGAGCCGCGCGGGGAACAGCGGTTTGCCGTACTTCACGTGGGCTTCCATGGTACCCACCGAGTACACAGGCAAGCCCGGATCCATTTCGCGCACTTGCTCCCGCACGGGCGCAACCAATTGCTGCGGGTCGACGGTCGTGTGCACCAGGAGCGTCGCCGAGGACGAGTAGCGCTGCGCCAGCGGAAAGTACGCGAACATTTGCGGCGGCTCGTAGAGAAAAGCATATTTCCCCGTGCGCGTTACTCCCACAACTTGAATTGCCGGACCGTTCCTCTCCGTACGGAAAACCTTGCCGATCGGATCTTGCCCCGGCCAGATCTTGTCCGAGAAAAATTGATTCACGATGGCTACCGGCGGCGCTTTCGCGTCGTCGTTTTCGGTGAATTCGCGTCCCTTGATCACGGGAACTCCGAGCGTGCCGAAATAGCTCGGCTGCACCATATCCACAAACGCCGATTCGGCCTTCGCACTGGGATCGAGAATCTGGCCTTCCGGATAAATGTTGGCGAGAGAATTGTCGTATCCCATGGGAATGAATGCCGTTACTGCCGCATTGTCAGCGCCCGAAAGCGATTTCACGCGGTCGCGCAGTTGGCGGTAGAACTGCTGGCCTTGTGCTTCCTTGTAGCCTTGCAGACCCAGGTCGACCGACATCATCAGCGTGTGGTCCGCGCGAAAACCCATGTCCGCGTGCGCGGAGTTTTCCAGGCTGCGAATAAAAAAGCCAGCGCACGCGAGCAGCAGCAGCGAGACGGCAACTTGCGCAATCACCAGCGCGTTGCGGAATCCCTGATGCCCCGCAAGGCCGCCGCCCGAACGTCCTCCCGCTTTCAGCACGTCCGCCAGATTGGTCGTGCGGGACGCCTGAACGGCCGGAACCAAACCAGCGGCCACGCCGGTTGCAATCGCCGCCAGCAAGCTGAAGCCGAAAATCCTCCAGTCCATGCTCAAGTCGAAAAGATGCAGCGGAATATCTCCGGGAACTCGAATGCGCGTCAGGCCGAGTTCCGCCCAGCGGGCCAAACCCATGCCCGCTGCGCCGCCGAGAAGCGCGAGTACCGTGCTCTCCGTCAGCAGTTGCCGCACCATGCGCCAGCGGCTTGCGCCCAAAGCCGTGCGCGTCGCCATTTCCTTCCGGCGTCCATTCGCGCGCGCCAGGATCAAGTTGGCCACATTCGCGCACGCGATCAATAGCACCATTCCGACCAGAAGCATGAACACGGCGAACGCCGTCACCATGAATCCGCCGAATCCAGGCTCCGGACGCGACTCCAGTTCCGGCAGCACCCACAAGGAGAGTGACTTGTCCGCGTCGGGAAACTCCGTTGCCAGGCGCTGATCGGCCGGCTGAGCCGCGGCCATGGCCTTCTCAGGTGTCACGCCGGGTTGCAGCCGCCCGATGGCGCGGAGAAAAGTTGCACTTCGGCTGTGCAGGGGATCCACATCGGCGGGGTCGAGAATCGCGATTTCCGTGATCGGCACATAAAAATCGGCGTCTATGAAATAGTAAGCGCCATGAAAACGCTCCGGCAGCACTCCGATGATCGTGAAGGGATGCTGATTGATCTGCATCGTCTGGCCAATGGCGCGATCATCGCCGCCGAAACGCTTTTGCCAGAATTTGTAGCTGAGGACGGCCACAGCGTCTTTGCCGGGCACCCAGCCTTCGCCGGAAGCGAACACACGGCCGCGCGCCGCTTCGAGGCCCAGCACGGAAAAGTAGTTGCCGCTGACCATATCGGCCCAAACGCGCTCCGGGCGTCCCTGCTCGCCCAGATTGACGGGAGTCGCCGACCAGCACATCAAGCCATCGAAAACACCGGTCAGTTTGCGGTATTCCTCCCAGTCGGGATACGAAAGGTTCATGGCGAAGGGAACGCCCGGCGATTTCCGCGTCACGGAGACGAGCTGCTGCGGGCTTTTCACCGGGAGCGGCCGCCAGAGAATGCCGTTGAAGACGCTGAAAATCGCGCTGTTGGCGCCAATGCCCAGTCCGAGCGCGAGGACGGCGATGATGGTGAAGCCAGGAGCCTTCCGCAGAGTCCGAATCGCGTATCGCACATCCTTGCGAAGTGTCTCCATGGAATGCCGCCTTCCTCATCCAATCACAACCACTCTCACTAACGACGGGCGAACGGCCATAAATGTTTCCTCAGAATCGGCGGGAGGCCCCGCGGCGACCCGGTTCCCTGGGCCGGCGCTCCGGGAGGAGCGAAGCAGCAATACTGCACACGCACCGCACCGGGAAAGCACTAAAGTTTCTTCAGAAACGGACGAAGAGGAGCAAGGGGGCGAAGGGGGCGCGCCTGTACCGGGGTACAGGCGAAATTGGGGCGTAAAAATGAGTGACCGAATGAGCACGCCTAAAAAAATCCTAAAAATCTCCTTGACAGAAAAGGGGGGAGACCGGATACTCCCTGACGCGCCAGTTGCTGCCTTCCCCCCGAAGAACGTTCCGACGTTCCTACCCTATCCGCACGCCGGAAAACACAGTCAGCGAGGAGTACCGGTGTCGGCACAAACAGAGAAACCAGCCATAAGCTCTCTCGAGATGGACCGGGAAGTCATACGCTGCAAGACCTGCGGACTGGTGCAGTACCGCACGCGGACGGGTAATTGCCGCCGCTGCGTGCGCGCCCTGCCGCAGCGTCTGGAATTCATGATTCCAACCGCGGAGGCGCAGGAGGAAGCGGCTGCGGAAGCGCAAACCGACAAGTTCGCCAACCAGCAGACGGTGGAGAACATCGGGCAGCGCATCCGGCAACTGCGCGAATCGCGGTCCATGACGCAGAGCCAGTTGCAGTCGCGTTCGAAGGTGTCGCGTTCGTATCTCTCTCGCATCGAGAGCGGGCAGATGACGCCGAGCCTCGGGACGCTGGAAAAGATTTCGGAAGCGCTGAACGTGGGACTGAACCGCTTCTTCATTCCGGAATCGGACGGCGAGGCGCTGCTGGAAGATCCGTTCATTCAAGGCTTGCGGCCGTTCCTGCGGCAGCTCGATTGGGAGCAGTGGCAGTCGATTCTGAAAAGGTTGCAAGCGATCAGCGATCACGTAGCTGCAGTGCCGGTGAATCTCCGCCCTATCGGTAATCCGGCGCGGCTGCCGCAGCCCGCGTCGGGGAATGGCAACGGCAATGGACATTTGAATGCCGGCCATTCCAATGGGCATGCGCTGAACCATGCGCATGGCCATCCGCA
>DASRCZ010000255.1:0-20940 GCA_035652855.1 Candidatus Acidiferrum sp. | reverse complement strand
AAATTCGAAGCGATTGGCCAGCTCGCCGGAGGCATCGCGCACGACTTCAACAACGTTGTCGGCGCGATTCTCGGCTGGGCCGAACTCGGCTACGAGCAGAACCGCAACAACCCGCAGGTTGCCGATCGCTTCTCGCGCATTCGCGAACAAGCCGATCGGGCGGCTGCCCTGACGCGCGAGCTTCTTGCCTTCGCGCGGCGGCAAGTGCTCCAGCCGCGCGCCGTCGACCTCAACGAAGTCACCAGCGGTCTCGGCAGTTTTCTTGATCGCGTCATCGGAGACAACATCGTATTCAAAGTCGTTACCGCGCCCCTCGACCCCATCCAGGCCGACCCTACACAGATCGAGCAAGTCCTCATGAATCTTTGCATCAATGCTCGCGACGCCATGCCCCAGGGTGGGCGTCTCCTAGTCGAGACGGAAATGGTCGAGCTCGACGATTCCTACTGCCGGTTCTATCCCGGCATCGCCCCCGGCCGCTACGCCGTCCTCTCCGTCTCCGACACCGGCGCCGGCATGGACGCCGAGACGCGTGAGCGCATCTTCGAGCCCTTCTTTACCACCAAGGAAAAAGGCAAAGGCACAGGCATCGGCCTCGCCACGGTCTATGGAATCGTCAAGCAGCACGGCGGTTTCATTCACGTCTACAGTGAACCCGGCCAGGGCAGTCTTTTCCGGGTGTATTTGCCAGCCATCGAAAACGCCAGCCCGGCGAGCGCCGAACGCAAGGTTCTCGTGCCTTCGCTTCAGGAAATGCGCGGCTCGGAAACCATCCTGCTTGCCGAGGATCACGAGCCTATTCGGGAGATGGCGCGACAGACCTTGGTCAGCTTGGGTTATCGAGTGCTTTCCGCCAGTGATGGCGAAGAGGCTTTGCGCCTTTGCCACGATGACGTCCCTGCCCTGGCCATTTTGGACGTCATCATGCCCAGGCTCGGCGGTCCGGCCGCGGCTGCCAAGCTGCAGACCCTGTTCGACCGCTTGCCCGTGCTTTTCACCAGCGGCTATTCCCAGGACTCAGAAGCCCTTTCCAGCACTTCCCCCGCCAACTATCTACAAAAGCCCTATAGCCCCACCACGCTCGGCCGCATCGTCCGTGAAATTCTCGACCGTGCGGCACAGGCGCGGGTTTCCTCAATCTGAGGATTGTCAGCACCATTCGCACCCGGGGACGTTTAAATCGATCTTAGGAACGAAATTGGTTACTTTCCCGCCTGTTTTATCGTTGACACCCGCATTCGCCAGTGCTACAAACCGCGCTGACGAGCCCTTCGGTGGTGAGTCTCCTACCGCACTCGCGCGCCACTGGCTTCGCGAGGGAGGCTGCGGCCTGCCTGGCAGGGCAGGCTTGCTGCTCCACTCAAGGACCCGTCTTGCAACACCCCACCCACCCCGGGAGGCGAGAATTTAACCGTTTTCGCCTCCCCATGTTCTTGCTCCCGAAGGATCCAGGTCGCTGGCCGCTGGCCCCCGGTCACTATACAATTCCGCCGTGCCGCCTTTGCTTGAGATGCAGAATGTCACTGTTCTCCGCGGTCCTGCGGTCAACGGGCATGCCCGTCAACACCCCGCGCTTACTCGCGTCTCGCTGCGGATCGCTCTCGGGGAACATGTCTGTATTCTTGGCCCCAATGGCTGTGGCAAATCCACGCTCATTAAGACGATTACGCGCGAGTGCTATCCGCTGGCTCAGCCGGATTCCTCGATGTCCATTCTCGGCAACGAGCGGTGGAACGTCTTCGATCTCCGCTCGCAGCTGGGCATCGTTTCGCCCGACCTGCTCGCTTCCTGCACCACGGACGCCACAGGCCGCGATGTGGTTCTTTCCGGCTTCTTTAGCTCCACGCGGATTTTTCCACACCACCGCCCCGCGCCCCTGCAGCTCGCTGCCGCGGAATCCGCCCTGAACCGGCTTGGCATCGCCCATCTTGCGGAGCGCCCAGTCGCGCAAATGTCTTCGGGCGAGGCCAAGCGCACTCTCATCGCTCGCGCGCTAGCGCATGAACCCAAAACTCTGCTCTTCGATGAGCCCAGCAACGCTCTCGATATCGCGGCCCAGATCCAGCTTCGCGAGACCCTGCGGCAGTTGGCGCAGTCCGGCCTGGGTATTCTCCTGGTGACTCACCAGGTTTCGGAGATAATCCCTGAAATGGAGCGCGTCGTTCTGTTGCGCGAAGGCCGCATCCTTGCGGACGGTCCGAAATCAGAAGTTCTGACTGCGGCCACCCTTTCGGAGCTTTTTGGCGTTCGAATCGGCCTTCGGCAGCACCAAGGGTTTTTCCACGTTCTTAGCTGATCGCGCTCGTGCTATCCGCAGCGGCTAGCGGTAACGCTACGGGCTCCTGCCGCTTCTCGTCGCTCACTTTTCGACCAGCGCCTTTTTCGTGGCCTTGTACCACTCGAAAGTTCGTCTCAGCCCTTCCTCAAAGAGGACGCTCGGCTCGTATCCCAGCCACTGCCGGGCCTGCGAAATATCGGCCTGAGAATCGCGAATATCGCCCTCGCGCGGCGGGTCGTACTTTGCTTCCAGCCGGTTCCCTGAGACCTCCGCTAGCACGCGCAGAACCTGGTTCAGTGAGGTCCTGCCGCCCGCTCCGATATTGAAGATGCGCCCGGAAACGTTCGGGGCCTCGCAGGCCAGCAGATTCGCTTGCACCGCATTCTCTACATACGTGAAGTCGCGCGTCTGCTCGCCGTCCCCAAACACCACGGGTTGTGTTCCTTCGAGAAAGGCCGTGCAATATTTCGCCAGGACACCGGAATACGGTGAACCCGGATCTTGTCTGGGGCCGAAGATATTGAAATAGCGCAGCGACACGTTCTCGAGCCCATAGCAGCGGCCGAATGTCTGCGCGTACAACTCGCCGACAAACTTGGTCACCCCGTAGGGAGAGATGGGTTGCGGCTGCATCGTCTCAACCTTGGGCAAAGTTGGCGTTTCTCCGTAGGCCGAAGAGGACGCCGCGAAGACAACGCGCCTCACTTTGGCATCACGGGCTGCGACGAGGACATTCAAAGTGCCGTCAATGTTGATCCTGTTCGTTTCGAGAGGATCCTTCACCGACCGGGGAACCGACGTGCGCGCCGCCAAATGCAGCACATAATCGGCTTCCTGAACCGCCTTTCTGACAACGTCGATGTCGGTGATCGAGCCTTTGATGAAGGTGATCTTGTTCCGAATATCCGCCAGGTTCTCTTCTTTGCCGGATGACAGATCGTCCAGCACGACCACGCTGTGTCCTCGGCGGACCAGTTCCTCCACGGTGTTCGAGCCGATAAATCCGGCGCCCCCCGTGACCAGGTAGCGCATTCGTCAGTTCCTCCTCGCTGCCGTGCCCTAATTCGCGTTCCTTGGTGTTACAGGCCCCGCCGCGCGCCGGCCGCGTTCCGTGGTCGCGACTCCGCTTGCCATCCGGCACCACCCCGTTGGCTTACCGAGACGCCCAGCCCACACTCTGGTAGGCTGAGACTTTGCAGTTTGGCCAAACTCTCCGGCCCCGCCAGGTTACGGAAATCTATTCTAACTGGAAGGCATGAGCCTGAAACAATGTTTGTAGATTGGGTCGCGCATTTGCCATGAGCCACCGCTCGCTCCGGCTGTTTCTCTTTGTCTTTGTTCTCGGACTGGCCGCTTTCGGTCTATATCGCGTCGAAAAGCGCCAGAACTCCTCCCGGCTTGCCTTGGCAGCCGGGACCCCGAGCGGTTCTTCACAACCCGCAGCCAGCTCAGGAGGGACTCCGGCGGTCCCCGAGGCCCCAGCAGCGAACTCGCCGGAGATGGCGCACAGCAGGACTACGGAGGCGCATGGCGCCCTTCCTGCGGAAGCGGCGCTCGCCTTGCGCCCGGGCGAAATTCTGGATTTCAAGGCCAGCGTTTCGCAACTCAATCATGTCGCCAGTCTTCGCCTGGAGGTCGTCGAACGCCGGAATTTCCTCGGCAAGAGCGTTTGGCACATTCAAGCTTTCGCCCACACGGAGAACCCGCTGCGTTTTGTCTTTGCCCTGGATGACCAATTTGATTCCTACAGCGACGCGGCAACCCTGCACAGCGTGCAGTACGAGTTGCATTTGAACGAGCGAGGTCAAAAGCTCGATTCCGTTCAGCGGCTCACTTCCTCGGGAAACATGCCTGCCGCCTCGGGTGCGGTCCAGACCCGCGTGCTCCCCGGCACGCGCGACCCGCTCGGTATGATGCAATTCCTTCGCACTGTCGATTGGTCCCGAACCCCCGAAGTGCGTTGCCCCGTCTATGATGGGCACAAACTCTACGACGTGCGAGCGAATGTGGCAGGCTCAGCTTCCATCACGGTGCCGGCTGGGACTTTCGATACGTCAAAGATTGCCATCCGCGTTTTCGACAACGGCGCGGAAATGAAGGACGCCAGCTTCGCGCTGTATATCGCCAGGGACCCCGGCAAGACTCCGGTGCTTCTCGAAGCGGTCTTGCCTTTCGCTTCCGCCCGCGTCGAACTCGACAAGATTCACTGAGAGTGGTGCCGAGGCCGCTGGCGGCCGATTCGAGCGCCGCGCCCTGCAAGCATCCGCAAAGCTCGGCGCTCGCTACGTGCGATACGACGCGTTGATGCGGACGTATTCGGCGGTCAGATCGCAAGTCCAGTAGCGGGCCGCGCAGTTTCCAGCGCGCAAATCCACGACAATCGGCACGTGCTCGGCGAGCAGCCGATTGCTCGCGGCGCGCTCGTTGAAATCCAGCGGCTGGCCCCGGCGCAAAACCGGGATGCCCGCCATCTTGATGTCCACTAGCGACGGATCGAACTTCACGCCGGAGCGCCCCGCCGCCGCGAAAACGCGGCCCCAGTTGGGATCGCCTCCCGCAAACGCGGTTTTAACGAGTGGCGAGGTGGCTATGGTTTCCGCGATGCGCCGTGCAGCCGCTTCGGTTTTCGCGCCTCGCACTTCGATTTCGATCACGCGCTGAGCCCCTTCGCCGTCCGCCACGATCTGCAGCGCAAGCGAACGGCAGACCTCTTCGAGGGCTGCGCTGAATGCGCGATGCGCCGTGCTGCCTGCTCTGACCGGCGGGCCGCCTGCGGCTCCATTGGCCAGCACCAGAAGCGTGTCGTTCGTTGAAGTGTCGCCATCAATGCTAATGGCGTTGAAGGTGCGCGCGACCACCTGGCGCAACGTACCTTGCAGCAGCGCCGGCGCGATGACCGCATCCGTGACGACAAACGCGAGTGTCGTCGCCATATTCGGATGAATCATGCCAGCGCCCTTGGCGCAGCCCGCCACGTGCACGCGCTTGCCGGCCATGCGAAAGGAGGCTGTGGCCGTTTTTGGGCGGGTGTCCGTAGTGCAAATCGCAAGCGAGAGCTCGGCAAACGAGCGAGCGGAAGGCCGCCGGTTCCGCGACAGCGCCGGCAATGCCCGCAAGATCTTTTCCACTGGCAGCGGCACGCCGATTACGCCCGTCGAACAAACAAAGATCTCTTCCGCGCGGCATCCGAGCTGCTTCGCGGCTTCTTCCACCGTGCGTCTCGCCGCTTCCTCGCCTTTCCCTCCCGTGGCGCAGTTGGCGTTTCCCGCATTGACCACCACGGCGCGCATGCGCCCTTTGGACTGCTTCAAGTGTTTTTTGCAGAGTACAACCGGCGGGGCTACAACCAGATTTTGCGTGAACACCGCGGCAGCGGAAGCCGGAGCATCGCTCGAAAGCAGCGCCAGATCCAGCGCGCCGGTCTTCTTCAGCCCGCAGGCAGTGGCCGAGAAGCGAAATCCGCGCGGGAGTGATGCTTCCGACAGCGCATGTTTCATGTCCATTGGGCGGTGATGTTCCCGGGAAATCGCGGTCTTCCAGGCGTCAGCGCGCCGCTCCCGGAAGTGACCTCCGATCCTCCGCTGACCGCGCGAACGAAAGAAGGTGTGCTGTCTGGCTTCCCCATGAACTACTCATGTTGTTCCTCCAGTTTGAATCGCCTTCTTGTTGAGGCGTGCTTCCAAATCCTCAAGCGCCTTGCGCACCATCTCGGGGGCCGTGCCGCCCGGAACGTTCTTTGCGTCCAGCGCCGCTTTTAAGCTGAGGCTTCCGGCAAAATCGGCTTCAAATGCCGGTGAAAGGGCGTGCAGCGCATCGAGCGGCAGATCCATCCAAGGGCGGTTCTGCTTTTCGGCTTCACGGAGCATTTTCCCGACAAGGTCATGCGCATGCCGAAACGGCACGCCCTTGCGCACCAGGTAGTCGGCGGCCTCCGTGGCCAGCAGCGCCGGGTTACAAGCGCCAGCCGTGAGACGCGCAGTGTTGAACTTGGTTCCGGCGAGCGCGCCGGCTGCGACGGCGAGCATGTCGCAAACTTGATCATGCGCGGCAAAAAGCGCTTCTTTGTCTTCCTGCAGATCGCGCTGGTAACCCGCCGGCAATCCCTTGAGCGCGGTGAGCACGCTCACAAGCGCGCCGGTGATGCGGCCGCTCTTGCCGCGAATCAACTCCCAGCAATCCGGATTCTTTTTCTGCGGCATGAGGCTGCTTCCCGTCGAGTAGGCGTCAGGCAGCGTGACATAGGCGAATTCCTGCGAGGCAAAGAGGACAAAATCCTCGGCCAAACGCGAAAGATGCGTGGCGATTCCGGTGAGCGCGAACAAATAATCGAGCGCGAAATCGCGGTCGCTCACGGCATCCAGGCTGTTCGCCGTGATGCGGGAAAATCCGAGCTCTCGCGCAATCGCCAGGCGGTCCACGCCAAAACTGTTGCCGGCCAGCGCGCCAGACCCCATGGGACAAGCATCCGCGCTCGCCGCGGCGGCCTCGAGACGCGTGACGTCCCGCAGCAGCGCTTCGGCATGCGCCAGCAAAAAATGAGCCAGGAGAATCGGCTGGGCGTGCTGCATGTGCGTCATGCCGGCCATCGGCACGCCGCTATTGGACTTGGCTTGCGCAAGCAGCGCCTCGAGCAGGCGGCGAATGCCAGTCGTTGTTTCGACGGCCGCGTCCTTCACGAAGAGCCGGAAATCCGTGGCGATCAGTTCGTTGCGGCTGCGCCCGGTGTGCAGTTTCCAACCGAGGGCCCCGACTTCCTGCACTAGCGCGACTTCGACAAAATGATGCACGTCTTCGGCCGTGGCTTTGCCAATCCAGTCGGGTTCGGTTCGCGCGTGGCGCGCGATGCGGCCGAGCGCCTCCAGCGTGTCATGCGCTTCCTGCGCCGTCAGAATGCCCGCTTTTTCCAGAGCTTTTGCCCATGCCCGGTCCACGGCCAGTTCGTACGGCAGAAGACGCGAGTCAAACGAGAAGGAGCGCTGGAACGCGTCAAAGCGCTCGTCGGGCGCCTGCTCGAAGCGCCCGCCCCACAGCCGGTCATCTTTTCGCTCACTCATGCGAGGTTTCTTCCGATTCGTTGCAGGCCGCGCGGCACTGCCGCGCACCGGGGCAAGCTTCTTCTCAGTTCTGGCCTTCTGCTTTCGCCTTCGGGCGGACCGTCACCGGCAGCGCAAACAGATTGATGAATCCCTCCGCGTCCTTGGGGTTATACCGGCCCATCGTAAAGCTCGCCAAGTCCGCGCGGTAAAGCGAGAAGGGCGAGACGCGTTTCGTTACGCTGAGCGTGCCTTTCCACAGCTTTAGGCCAACCGCGCCCGTTACGCGCCGCTGTGACGTCTCGAAGAATCCGTCCAGGGCTTCGCGCAGTGGCGAAAACCACAGACCGTTGTAGACCAATTCGGCATAGCGCAGCGAGAGCGCCTGCGCGAAGTGCATGGTCTCGCGGTCAACCGTTAGCCGCTCGAGTTCGCGGTGCGCGGCCACGAGCAGTGTGCCCCCGGGTGTCTCGTACGCGCCCCGCGATTTCATCCCGACCAGCCGGTTTTCCACCAGGTCCGCGCGCCCCACGCCGTGACGCGCGGCGATTTCGTTTACTGCGTTCAGCAAATCAACGGGACCCAGCTTTGTCCCATTCACGGAAACCGGCGTGCCGGACTCAAATCCGATTTCGACTTCTTCCGCTTTCTCCGGCGCCTTCTCCGGCGAAACGGTCCATTGCCATACTCCCTCGCTTGGCGCATTCGCGGGGTCCTCCAGTTCGCCGCCTTCGTGGCTCAGGTGCCAGATATTGCGGTCGCGGCTGTAGATATTTTTTTTGCTCTGTTCGATCGGCACATTGTGCTTTTCGGCATACGCAATCGCGTCTTCGCGTGAATCGATGTCCCATTCGCGCCACGGCGCAATGATTTGCAAATTCGGCGCGATGGCCTTGTAAGCCAGCTCGAATCGCACCTGGTCATTGCCCTTGCCGGTGCAGCCGTGCGAGAGACCGTCCGCTCCGAGCCGCAGCGCGATTTCCGCCTGGCGCTTGGCCAGCACCGGCCGCGCCATCGATGTGCCGAGCAGATACGTATGTTCGTAAACTGCCCCGGCGCGCAGCGTGGGCCACACGTAGTCGCGCACGAACTCCTCGCGCAAATCCTCGACGTATGCTGCCGAAGCGCCGGTCATCAGCGCTTTCTTGCGCGCCGCTTCCAGGTCCTCCTGCTGGCCGACATCGCCGATCATGGCGATCACTTCGCAGCCGTAATTTTCCTTCAGCCACGGGATGATGATCGAAGTATCCAGACCTCCGGAATAGGCAAGCACAACTTTTTTCGGTTTAGTGGGCGCGGTTTTGTTCACGACTTCCGCCTTTCTCCTTCTTTGCGTTCTGCGTTCGCTGCAAACCTCAGCGCTTAAAGTCCGTTTAGCGCGTGCCGCAAGAGCCGGCGCGCCGTATGCGCACTCGCCGCTTTCGCGCAAACAAGCGGATCAAAAGAGCGTGTGCAAAATCGCTTTTTGCACGTACATCCGGTTCTCGGATTGCGCCAGCACCACCGATTGCGGTCCGTCGATCACCTCTGGTGTGACTTCGAGTCCGCGGTGGGCCGGAAGACAATGCATGAAGACCGCCTCCGGCGCGGCCAGCGCCATCAGTTCGGAGTTCACCTGATACGGAGCGAAAACCTGATTCCGCTTGGCTTCTTCCGCCTCGAAACCCATGCTTGTCCAGGAGTCCGTGTAAACGGCGTGCGCCCCCGCTACCGCCTCGCGTGGTTCGTGCAGCAGCTCGATCCTCGCTTTCGTTTCCCGCGCCACACGCTTCGAATCGGCCACGACTTCCGGCAGCGGCGCGTATTCCGGCGGCGTGGCCACGCGCATATGCACGCCAAGACGCGCCGCGAGGTACATCAACGAATGGCAAACGTTATTGCCATCGCCTACGTAGGCCAGAGGAAATCCGCGCAGGTTCCCGAATTTTTCCGTCAGCGTGAAGAAATCGGCGAGCGCCTGGCACGGATGAAACTTGTCCGATAGGGCGTTGATGACCGGAATATCCGCATGCGCCGCCATTTCTTCGAGCACTTTCTGCTGGTACACGCGAGCCACGATGCCCTGTACCCATCCGTCCAAGTTCCGTGCCACGTCCGCAATCGATTCCCGCGCGCCCAGGCTGGCGTGCGCCTGCGTGTGATCCAGGAAGGTCACCCTGCCACCCATGCTCTGGATGCCGACCTCGAAGGTGACCCGCGTGCGAAGGGAAGGCTTCTCAAAAATCAGGGCAATGAACTTGCCGCTGAGCGTCGAGGCGTACCGCGCGGGCCGCGCTTTTACGTCCGCCGAAAGCTGCAGCAGCTCTCGCGTGTGCGCGGGGCTCCATTCCGCCCCGGTGAGCAAATCCGTGGCCAGCGAAATGGGAGCGACGAGTGTGCCTGTGGTCATGAACGTCACCTCGCGGCGGAATACGCCGCTTTTTCTGGAATAGCCGTGCTGGCAGGGGACCCGGCGGCAGGCTTGCTGATCGCCGCATGAAATACCGATTCGAGAAGCCGGAGAAACTCGCGTACTTGCGCCTTGCTGATCAGGAATGGCGGCAAGAAGCGCAGCGTGTAGTCGTGCGTGCAGTTGATTAGCAAGCCGCGTTCGAGCGCCGCGGAGACGAACGGTGCGCCCTCGATGGAAAGCTCGACACCAATCATCAACCCTTCGCCGCGAATTTCCTTGATTACCGGGAACTTTCCGGCCAATGCTTCGAGCCGCGAACGAATCTCGGCGCCTCGCGCCCGCACGTTTTCGAGCAGCTTTTCCTCTTCGACAATCTTCAGAAATTCGAGCGCCGTGGCACAGGCAAGCGGACCGCCGCCGAAGGTCGTGCCGTGCAATCCCGGACTGACACGCATGGCCACGGCTTCCGTCGTGAGAATCGCGCCAAGCGGCAGCCCCGCGGCGAGCGGCTTCGCGATCACCGCGATATCCGGCTTCGCCGAGAACTTCTGATACGCAAACTGCCGTCCGGCGCGGCCAAGGCCGCATTGGATTTCGTCGGCAATCAGCAGCGCGCCGTGTTGCGTGGCCAGCGCTCGCGCGCAATTCCAAAACGCATCGCTAGCGGGATAAATTCCGCCCTCGCCTTGGATCGTCTCGAGCAGAATCGCGCAGACCGTCGCGTCGCACTTGGCTTCCAGGTCCGCGACATCGTTGAAGCGCACAAACTCCACGCCGGGCATAACCGGCGAAAACGGCAGCCGGTATTTTTCGGTGGCGGTCACGCTAAGCGCGCCAAACGTGCGCCCGTGAAAGGAATTCTCCATCGCCAGGACGCGGTGCTTGCGCGCGGCTGAGGAAGGACTCTCACCGGCGCCGCGTCCGCAAAGCCGCGCCAGCTTGAGCGCGCCGTCAATCGCTTCCGTTCCGCTGTTGGCGAAGAATACCCGGTCGAGGCCGGACCATTCCGAGAGCTTCCTCGCCAGCGGCCCTTGATAGGCATTGTGAAACAGATTCGAGAGATGAATGGCCCGCGCCGCTTCCCGGCGAATCGTTCGCACGATTCGAGGATGCGCGTGGCCCAGCGCATTCACCGCGATACCGCCGAGAAAGTCGAGATACCTCTTGCCGGTCGAATCGAAAACGTATGCGCCGGCCCCATGAGTAAAGAGGATTGGCGCTCGCTTGTAGGTTGGCAGCAGGAACTGTTCGGCGTCGCGAATCCGCGAATCGGCGCCGGCCGGCTTCTTCGCAGCCACGCGCTTGCTCGCCGGCCGCGAACGCAACCACCGTGATTTTCTGGAGGCTGCGCGCATCAAGCCGCCGAGAGCGCCGCTTGCGCCGCGGCGACTGCCGTCCGCATTACACGCGTGCCCGGCGCGTTTGAACCGGCCGAATGAAACGCCTGCAGGAGCGCATCCGGCGCTGTGCCTCCGGCGATCCGCACTTCGCGCACTCCGCCTTCCAGCGCGCGCCGCGCCGCTTCCAGTTTCAGCACCATACCGCCGGAAACCACGTGACGCTGCACCAGCCGCTCGACTTCCTCGAACGTCACGGACGAAAGAACCCGGCTGCCGTCAAGGACGCCAGCCACGTCGGTCATGTAAATCAACTGCTCCGCACCGAGAAATTCGGCGCAGGCGGCCGCCATGTGATCGGCATTGATGTTGTAAAGCTCGTTGTCGCAGCCGAGCCCCAGGCACGGCGCGACCGGTGTCAGCCCTTCGCGCCAGAGCGACTCCAGAAACGGCGCATTCAACCCGGTCAAGTAGCCGACGTATCCCAGCGCCCCTGCTACTTCATTCGTCACCATTGGCTCAGCCCGAAAACACTGCGCATCGGCGGCGGAAATCCCTACTGCCGGCTGCCCTTCCGCGGAGATTGCCAATGCCAGTCTCTTGTTCAACAGCCCGGCGAAGACCATCACGGCCACGTCGCGCGTGGCGCGGTCCGTCACGCGCAGACCGCCGACGAATTTGCTATCAATGCCGAGGCGCTGCAGCGTCGCGGTGAACAGCCGCCCGCCGCCGTGCACCACCAGCAGTTCGTGGCCTTCACTCGCAATCGCCGCCACCTGGCGCGCCAGCAGTCGGACCGTCGCATCGTCTTCCAAGAGGGCCCCTGCGAACTTAATCACGGTTCTCATTGCAGTCCGGTTTGCTCCTCCAAGCCCAACAGCAGATTGAAATTTTGCACGGCTTGCCCTGCCGCGCCCTTCCCAAGGTTGTCCAGGCACGAAACGATGACCATCCGCCGCCCGTCGCCATCCAGCGCAAAACCGATGTCGCAGAAATTCGAGTGCGCCACGTGCTGCAGCTCGGGCAGCTTCCCAGCCGGCCAGATGCGCACCATCGGCCGCCCTGCGTAGAATTTCCGGTAAAGCGCTTCCAATTCCTCCGGGGTGTGCGGCTCGCCAAGGGTCACGTACAGCGTGGAAAGAATTCCGCGCGCCAGCGGCAGCAAATGGGTTGTGAAGACGAGCCGCTCCCCGCCCACGCCGCTATGCTCCAAGATTTCCGGCGTGTGCCGGTGCGCGAACACGTTATACGCCTTGAAATTTTCGTCCAGTTCCGCGAAATGCAAATCGCGCCGCAGCTCCTTGCCTGCGCCGCTCGCGCCAGACTTACAATCCGCCACCACGCTGGTGCCTTCCGCGATCCAGCCCGCTTCAGAAAGCGGACGTAGCGCCAGAATCACGCTCGTCGCATAGCATCCGGGATTCGCCACCAGCCGGGCGCGCCGAATCTTCTCGCCATAGAGCTCGGGACTCCCGTACACCGCTTCTCCGAGCCGGTCAGCATGAGGCGCCGTCAGTCTGTACCAGTGCGTGAACGTCTCCGCAGACGCAAACCGGAACGCGCCGCTCAAATCCACCACGCGCAGGCCCGCATCCAGCAGACCGGGTGCGAGTTCCGCGGATACTTCGTGCGGAGTGGCCAGAAAAACGGTGCCCGCCGGGCTCGCGGCGATGGTCTCCGCGCTGAGCACGCGCACCGGGGCTTCGCCCCAGCCGCGGAATTGCGGAAAGAGTTCGCCGAGGCAGTGCGCGCCTCGCGTCTCGCGGACGTAAAAGGTTGCCGATCTCACGGCCGGATGCCGCAGCAGGATGCGCGCAAGTTCGAGGCC
Source organism: Candidatus Acidiferrum sp. (assembly GCA_035652855.1). Classification (GTDB taxonomy): domain Bacteria; phylum Acidobacteriota; class Terriglobia; order Acidiferrales; family UBA7541; genus Acidiferrum. The sequence continues at coordinate 8,072 of DASRCZ010000255.1, read as the reverse complement.
CGTGTAGCCGCTTACGCCCGCCACCGCGACGTGTTGCGCGTCCCTCATCGCGTTCATGCGCGCATCCGCGCCGCCGGCCGCGTCACCATGGACTCAATCCGTTTCTGGAGCGCCTCACGTGATTTCTTGTTCGGTGTGATGATCAGCACCGTATCGTCGCCTGCGATGGTTCCCGCAATCTCCGGAAATCTCGAGCCGTCCACCGCCGCTGCCAGCGGCTGGGCCCCGCTCGGCGGCGTCTTCAGCACCAGCAGATTTTCGGCCGGCCGGATATCCAGCAAGAATTCGCCGAGCGCCCGCGCCAGGGGCGGCAGGGGCGGCGCGGCTTCTTCCGCCATGGCGGCCGGGGGCTTGTAGCCGTCCGGCGTTTTCACCAGCCGCAGCTCCTGCAGATCACGGGAAAGTGTCGCTTGCGTCACGTTCAATCTGTTTGCTGCCAGCTTTTTTCTCAGCTCTTCCTGGTTCGCAATACGCTCGCCGGAAACCAGCCGCAGAATTTGTCCGTGCCGGAATGTCTTCGCCCGGTTCATGGCCAAACGAAATATACAATCGTCTGCATTTTTATACAAGCGGAAAATGAGGCCGCTATTCTTCGTTTTCTCTCACTACATTGCCTGTGCCGCGGGGCGTGCAGGATTCGCGGCAAGGCCCCGCAACGGTTCTGGATTTTGTCCCCGGGGAATGTTACGAATTGAGTCTGTGCCTTCGATGCCGACCCCTTGCCAAGTCGCCGGTTGCAAGCTCGATTCGCCCCAGGCTCTCTCCGAGCAGCGCCTTTGCATCCTGCACTTCACGCTGTCCTTGGAAGCGAGTTGCGCCGAAATGCGGCGCGAAACCGCTCTGGGCAACGCCAGTCACGAGCGTCAGCGCGAGATCATGCACTTTCTGACGGAGCACGGAGAGCGCCTCGCCCGCGTTGCCACGAGCGGCCTGCACCTAACGGACGACCTCAAGGCCCGCATCCTCAGCACCTTCCTGACCCTGATGAATCTTCGTGAGAATCTCGACCGCGCTAACATGCGCAGCTCCTTTGGACGAACGGGCCATCCGCGATAAAGCCTCGTAAGCCAAACCTGTTTCCTGCCTCCCCTTCGAAGCGTCCCAACTTTGGGCGGGCCTAGCGGGTGATTGCCTCACGGACGGCCGGGGACTCGCCCACATCCCTGCGGGCCTGTAGCAAGCCGCGGGCCGCCAGGAGCTCGGCATTCAAGAGGGCTGCGCCCGCCGCACCCCTGACCAGATTGTGCGAAAGCAGGGTCAATTTGACGTCCAGGAGCGGACATTCGCGGATGCGCCCAACCACGGCCGCCATTCCATTTCCGGCAGCGACATCACGCCGCGGCTGCGGCCGATTCTCCTCATCCAGCACAACGATGGGATTCCGCACCGCGCTCGGTAGCGCCGCCAGCTCAGCATCCACGGCAAAATCGCGGAGCGCCTCACGAACCTCCGCCAGGGAAGCAATCTTCTTCAGGCTCAAGCTCACACACTCAAGGTGGCCATCCACGACCGGCACGCGGTTGCAATGTGCGCTCAGGCCCAGCCCGGCCTCGATGAACCGGGTGCCATCCCAGCGGCCCAGCAGCTTCTGCGGCTCGGATTCCATCTTCTCTTCCTCGCCGCTGATGAACGGCACTACATTGCCATGAATATCCAGCGCGGCTGCGCCGGGATAGCCGGCGCCGGAAATCGCCTGGAGCGTTACAGCGAAAATCTTCTCCAGGCCGAAGGCATCGGCGAGCGGCTTCAGCACCAGGACGAGTCCCGCAGTCGAGCAGTTCGGATTTGTCACAATGAAACCCGTTTCGTAGCCGCGATTCCGCTTTTGCACCGCGATCGCATCAAGATGAGCCGCATTTACCTCCGGAATCAGCAGGGGGACATCCGGATCCATGCGGTGATTCTTCGAGTTGCTCACCACGGGATAGCCGGCACGCGCAAATTCCTCTTCCGCAGGCCCGGCCGCCGAAGAGTCGAGCGCCGAGAAAACGAAATCGCAGGCAAGGTCTGGAGCAAGGCCCTTCACTACGAGATTTCGCGCTGCGGCGGGAATCGGGACATCAAGATGCCACCGCACGGCCTCACCATAGCTCTTGCCTGACGAGCGTTCCGAAGCCGCGACTTCGGTCAACTCGAACCAGGGGTGAGCGGCAAGCAGATGCACGAGCCGCTGGCCGACGAGCCCTGTCGCGCCGAGCACGCCGGCCCGGAGCTTGCCATTTGTGGCAGAGCGCATGATTCCGGAAGGATCGGAGCTCACGCGCGTTCTCCTTTCCGCAAGGCCGAGGCTTCAGGAGGGTTCGCCGGCGAGCGCCTGGGCGAAATTCGGGTGCCGCGCGCCTGCGGATTAAAGGTGTTGCGCACCCAGACGACCATTTGGGTTTCCGCCGCCAATGGCAACACATCGGCATGCAGCACTTTCGCGCCCGCTGCGGCGAGCGCGTGCGCTTCGTCGTAGCTCAGTTCGTGCAGCAGGCACGCTTCGGAGGATTCCCGCGGGTTGGCAGTATAAATGCCGTCGACGTCGGTCCAGATGACCAGCTCATCCGCGTCCACCACGTGCGCGATGATCGCGCCGGAGAAGTCCGAACTGTTACGGCCGAGCGTAGTGATGCGGCCGTCTTCTGTCGCCCCAATGAACCCGGTCACCACCGGAACGATTCCGTCATCCAGCAACGGGCGAAGAACGGCAGCGCCGCGTTCACGCGTCTGTTCGAGGCGCGGGCGCGCATCCCGGAACGTATCGCAAGTCACCACGAAGTCCGATGAAGCGACCGGCACCGCGGTCACTCCGCACTTTTCCAGCGCTCCTGCGAAGAGCCGCGCGCTGAACCGCTCGCCGAAGGAAGCCAGCCGGTCAAAGACTTCGCCGCTCACGCCCGCCGAGGGAGAAAGCGGCTCGATATGGAGCAGATCGTCGCCCAGCAAAAGCAGTTCACGCTTCACGCGAGCGCAGAGCTCTTCCGCCAAAGCCAAATCCTCCAGTACGGCCAGGTGTTGATCGAGAATTCTCGCGGCGTCGCCTCGGGCGCGCTCGAGTTTCCCTTCCGCAATGGCGTTGGCCACACCCAGCAGTTTGTCCGTGGTGCCCTTCATCGCCGAAACCACTGTCACAACCGGCGAGATGCGGGCCGCCGCGCGCACCAGCCCGGCTGCGTGCAGCATGCGCTCCGCGCCAAGCAGAGAGCTGCCGCCGAATTTGAATGCCAGAGTCCCGCGCTTTCGGGAGGGCGCGGCCTTCGCAACGCGAATGGCAGCCGGCACGCGGCGGAATGGCGCTAAACGCTGGCCGGACACTTCCTCTTGCTGGTTTTGCGGGCTCATGACGAGCGCTCCTGTTTTTTGGATCCGAATCGCAACCGGGAGCGACTGGCGGGGGCGGAAAGAAGAAACCCGCCGCCAGGTTCGCTTTCGGCGGCGGGTTGGAAACTTTTTCTAGCTCTGCTAGCTGTTTCTCTCCTCGCCGAAAGCGCCCGTAGTGGACTTAATAGTGGACTTCGTCGTAGTCGAGGTAGTCGGCTTCGGCGATAGAACGGTCATTCGCTTGGCGGCGAGAGAAAACATCACGCGCAAACTATACCAAAAGTAGGGGAATTGGGGAAGCACAAGGTCGGACAGTTGACTGGAGGTTGTGCTTGAAGGGTTATACAGAAAAACAAGGAACCGGGGCTCTGGTTTTCGCTTCTTCTTCGTTACGCGAAGGTGCGGCAGCTTGGGAGGCGACTCATGCGGACATTCGCTGAATGACGGCGACGAACTGCGTTTTGACGACGCCCGAGGTGGCGGCTGCCGCATGCGCGCCGTCTAAATCCAAGAAAAGGCATCAATTAGAAATTTTGCGACTTGCTCTCACTTCGTGGGTTTAGCAGCAACAAGGTTCGCGGGGGTGTCGAGTGCACCTCCGGGGTTGATTCCAAGCAGGAAGGTTGAAGACCATGAGACTCAAGAAGTGGTTGTGTGGACTTTTTTCGCTCGCTCTAGGCGGCACGGTCGCCTGGACACTAGGTGGCTGTGGCGGGGGAATGATGAATACGCCCCCGATTTCGCAAGCGCAGTCCGGGACCGTTTTCGTCTCTGGCAGCGACGCGCCGCTCGCCAGCGTAATCTCCTTTCAGGTGGATATCACCGGGATTTCCGTGACGGACGCTAACGGCAACAGTCAATCCGTGCTCAATGGAACGCAAACAGTGGATTTCGCGCGGCTCAACGGCCTGCGCACGCTCCTGGATATCAACACCATACCGGCTGGCACGTACCAGAGCGTCACCGTGACGCTGGCCAACCCGCAGATCCAATATCTGAATGTCCCCAATCCGCAGACGAATCCGCCAACGCGTCCGACCATCAGCACGCTCAATGGCAGTTCGAATCCCCCGCTCTCGCTCACCCAATCCTCGACGACTATTCAACTCGCGCAGCCGCTTGTGGTCAGTCAGGGGAACATTATCGGCCTGAAGTTCGAATTCGATATTCGCAAATCCGTGGCGGTGGATGGCACTGGACAGATCACCGGAGCGATTACGCCGGACCTGGACCTGAAGGCCATCACGCCAGCCGACGCGGATGCCTACATCGATGAGTTCGTGGCGGGAGTTGTCAGTGTGAACGCCGCCGGCAACTCATTCGTGATTCAGGGGCCGCACGGCCATCAGTTTACCGTCAACGTAAATGATCAAACGGAGTGGGAAGGCCAGGAGAGCATAACGGACCTGACCAACACTTCGATCGTCTCGATCTCGGGGACCCTGGATCGGACCTCGGCGGCCTTTCTGGCCGATTCGGTGGCTATCGTTTCCCAAAACAAGTTCTTCGCCGGCGGTTTGATCACCTTTGTGGACCCTCCGGTGAACACCGCGCAGGACTTCGATTTGTATGTCCGGAGCGTGCTGCCTTCCGGCACCGGGTTTAACGCCGGCCAGATCTCCACGATTGACCTCACCGGGAACGAAAAGTACTTCATCTACTGGATGCACAATCGTTTCACGAACTTTCTTTTCAACTCGGCATTGCTCGTACCCGGGCAGCACGTGAGCATTGGCGGTCCGTTCACAAACGGTCAAGTGACGGTGAAGCGCGTTGTTCTGCGGCACGAAGGGCACACCGGAACGCTGGTGCCCAACAGCGTCAATGTGGGAGCGAGCACGTTCCAGTTCAACTCCAACGGTCTGGCGGGCGTGCTCTTTAACGGGCCGGTGACCGTCTATGTCACCCCGTTCACGCGATTCCTCGGCGGCCTGAAAGGCCTGAATGACCTTTCGAGCAATCCGACGAATCCCTTGCGGGTTGTCGGCCTTGTGCTAAAGGATCCCATCAGCGGCCAGCCGGTTTTCGTGGCCCGCAGCGTTGAGGAACTCCCAAACTGACGTTCCGGACAACAAAAACGGAAGAGGCCGGTTCCTTCGAACCGGCCTTTTTTCGTTTGGCCTCTTCCGGCGGACTCAAAGCTTGCGATTCGAACACCCCTCCACTCACATCCGAACGGGCTTTCTCCGTACCAGCCGATACAGGAAAAGCAGCAGCATTGCGCCAGCAATCGACATAAGAAACCCGGCTCCTTGTCCATATCCGTACAAGCCAACGGCTCGCCCAATAAAGCTCTTTATGCCGGGAAGGGATTCAGGTGGGATCTTCGAACCTGAACCGCGCAACTACAGCATTTCCTTTATTCCACGCTGCTCCCGGATTCCCGGAAGATTGACCGGAGCTTCCGTGGGTCCTCGCGGCAGATGCACCGGTCCTGCTGCCGATGGGAGGAACAGTGATTCCATTGGCTTTTTTGCGGCGTGCCAATCGCCAAGTTCATGTTCTAGATTTCGTCGTCCTCTGTGCGGTGTTCGCTTTTCCTTCCGCTGTGCTACACGCCCAGAACCCGAATATGGGCACGATCGAGCTGAAGGCTGCGGCGAAGAGGGACAAGACCGCCGGCGTATGGATTGATGGCGTGTACGTCGGCTACGTGGACGAACTGAAAGACGACAAAGCGGTGACTCTTCTACCCGGACCGCACGAGCTGGCCGCGCGAAAGTCGGGCTACGAGGATTTCACGCGAACCGTCGTCATTCAGCCGCGCAGGACCGAGAAGGTCACTGTGGCCCTGGCCAAGATGCCGGGCGCCCATGTCCCCGCGCAGACCGTTACGCTGAAGCTTAGCGTGAATCCCAATCGCGCCGCGGTCTTCCTCGATGGCCACTATGTGGGCCACGCCGCCGAGTTTGGCGGCCTCGGTCGCGCCATGGAGGTTTCGCCAGGGCGCCATCGCATCCGCGTCGAGCTGCCAGGCTATCAGCCTTTCGAAACCGAGGTGAACCTAGTCCTCGGGCAAAAGGCGCAAGTCTCGACCGACCTGGTCAAGGGCAGCGTCGAACAGTCCGGCCCGAACGTGATGCCGTCGAGCGATTGAGCCAGCCAGCAGTCGTGTTCGCCTTGTCGCCGTCCCGAGATCACGCTTCAAACAAAAGGCTCGAACAGGTCAGGCCGGACTCGGCCTTCTGCAGTTCGGAAATATCCAGTGGCGTGACGTGGAACCCTTGGACCTCGACCCGCGCCCGCGTTTTCGGAAACGATGAGGGGAAAATGACGGTGCTCCCAAGCGCGAGCGCATTGGCAGCGTGCGGCTCTTCCGGAGCTACATCAATCCATTCGTAGCCCGCGAATTTGCTCGTATCGAACCAGTTTCGGTTGGCGAGCAGCGTGTTGCCGCCAAGACTCGTCACCGCCGACTTCAGATGCAGGCAGCCGCTGACCGGAACGGGAATCACCTCATAGCCGAACGGCAGCAGAATCGCCGCGAGCTGTCGAATACCCTCTGCGTTGCTCCGCCGCGTCAATCCCGCGAATATCCTCCGGCCCACGCGCAGCACATCTCCGCCTTCCATTGTCCCGGGCAGAACCACCTGTTCCAGCCGCCGATACGGCGCGAGAGCCTTTGCGATGGACGCCGCTTCCGGCCGCCGCGAGTCCGTGCCCAGCGGAAAAAGGACCGCCACTTCATCGAGCACAATCGCCGGGTCTTCCACGAACATCGAGTCCGGGAGCTCCGGTTCAGCCGGAAGCGAAATCACCCGCGCCCCGTGAGCTTCGAGCAACCGCTCATACGCCCGATGCTGCGCGCGGGCTGCGGCCAAATCTATCGGGCGTCGTTCAATGAAGGAGAGTTCGCATTCGGCCAGCGCCGGACTTACGTTGCGGGTGATGGCGGTCAGCATAGCGTGCGCTTTCGTGCCAAGAGCGCCCACGCAGTGTACCCGAGAACCGGTTGAGACAGTGCTCCGGACCAGATAGACTCTGCCGCTGCGCTCGGCAAACCCAGCCAATCTGGTTGATCCGCTGCAAAAGGAGATCTCTCATGAGAATTTTTCGGAGCTTGGGCGCACCCGCCGTGGCCCTTGCCCTCGCCGCCTCCCCTTTCGGCGCTCGCGCTGCTTCCCATGATGATCAGAACGCCGCAGCCACCGACCAAGTCTTCGCGGATTTGGCCAGGCCCGGCTCGCCGGGCTGCGCACTGGCTGTTGCCCGCGACAGCAAAATCCTCTACGAAAAGGGCTACGGCCTCGCCAATATCGAGGAAGGCGTCCCGATTGCCCCGACGACGATCTTCGATATCGGCTCCACCTCCAAACAATTCACCGCATCCAGCATTCTGCTGCTCGAAAAGCAGGGAAAATTGTCCGTCAATGACGACGTCAGAAAATACATCCCCGAGCTGCCGGATTACGGCCAGAAAATTACGATCCTTCACCTCCTCAACCACACCAGTGGCTTGCGCGACTACCTTACTCTCTTCGACCTCGCGGGCATCAACATCGATAGTGTCACCACCGACGAAGACGCCTTCCGGATTGTCGCCCGCCAGAAGGCCCTCAATTTTGACCCCGGCAGCGAATTCCTGTACAGCAACACGGGATTTTTCCTGCTCTCCGTCATCATCAAGCGTGTTAGTGGCGAAACTCTGCGTGAGTTCGCCGCTAAAAATATCTTCGCGCCGCTCGGAATGACCCACACGCAGTACCGCGATGACCACACCGCGCTCATTCCGAATCGCGCTCTCGCCTACGACTGGAATGAAAAGAAGC
>DASRCZ010000254.1:0-8275 GCA_035652855.1 Candidatus Acidiferrum sp. | reverse complement strand
GAAGATGCCTGGATGGATGATCCGCGGCTGCCGCGCGCCATCGAACAGTTGCGGAAAAGCGGCAAGATCCGCGCATTCGGGATCAGCCTGAATCGCTGGGAGCCGGCGAACGGCATCCGGGCGGTGCGCTCCGGGCTGATTGATGCCGTGCAAGTGATCTACAACATCTTCGACCAAAACCCCGAGGACGAACTCTTTCCGGCTTGCCGGGAGCATGACGTGGCGGTGATCGCGCGCGTGCCTTTCGACGAAGGCACGCTAACGGGGACGCTTACGCTCGATTCCAAATGGCCGGCAAATGACTGGCGGAGCACCTATTTTGTTCCAGAGAATCTGAAGGCGAGCGTGAAACGCGCGGAGGCGCTGAAGCCGCTGCTGCGGGATGGCATGAGCATGCCGGAGATGGCGCTGCGGTTTATTCTCAACAACGCCGACGTGGCGACCATCATCCCTGGGATGCGCAAACGGAAGAATGTGGAAGCGAACGCGGCCGCGAGCGAGAAGGGTCCGCTGCCGGCCGATCTGCATAGGCAACTGCGGAGGCATCGCTGGGACCGGACACCCACGGCGTGGAGCCAATAGCACGAGGACGGAAACTCGAGCCAGGGCGCCAGAACGTCGAACCAGTGCAAAGCCAGAGTCAAAAGTTGAGAAGCGGCAGGTTTGGCGCCACGCGTCCTTGATGATTGATCATGCAGCCGCACGCCTGCCGCGCGCAAAAACGCGCGATTAACGGCCGGAGCTCAAGCGGTTTGCTTGAGGGCTCGTTCGACGAGCGTCAGGCAACGCTCGGCTTGCTCGCGGAGCAGCTCTTCGCGGTCGCCGCGGTCGCGCTGCGCGGTGTGCAGCTCATCGGCAATGGCAAGCGCGGCGAGCACGGCGACTTTCTGGGTATCTACGGTGCCGGTGGCATTGGCGATAGCGTGCATTTTTTCGTCCACAAACGCAGCGAGTTTCTGGACGTAAGCGGGTTCGAGCTCGCCGTGAACCGAGTAGCTCTGCCCGAAGATTTGTATCCTTACGGGACCGCTCATGGCGGGAATTGTAGCGCAATGCGGAGTTTGTCGTGGATCGATCTTTGGAATGCCTTCGGCAGGAAACGTGTTTCGCCGAATTTTCATCGGTGAAGAGACGAGCCGGTATGCGTTAGCGCCGCAAAGTTGAAGCTTTGCGGAGTTAATTAGCTAGCCGGCGCGGAGCTGCGCGCCGAGATTCGCTTCCAGCGCGGCCACAATTTTTGCTGAATAGTCCGCAACTTGCGAATCGGTCAAGGTTGCTTCGCGGCTCTGGAAGGTAACGCGCACGAGCAGGGAATACTTTCCCTGCGGGACGTTCCTGCCGCGGAACAGGTCCGCCGCTTCGATCGAGACAAGGTCGGCAATGCCGAGGGACTGAATGGTCCTTCGCACGTCATCAAAAACGGTGCCATCCGCAAGGAGCAAAGAGAAATCGCGCTCGACGGCGGGAAAACGCGGAATGGGCTGATAGCGGCGCGAGTTCTTCACACCATAGTACATGCAGTAGAGCGGACCGAGGGCAAGCTCGGCAAGGAAAACGTCCTGGCGCAGCTTGAGCTTTTCGGCGATGCGGCGGGCGAGTTGACCCGCAGCGCCGATTTCCCCTTCGCCGAGGCGAATGCGGCCGCGCCTGGCGGCATTAAGCCAGTCGGGACCACCTTGTTCCCACCGCAACCCGCCGGCGAGCGAGCCGATTGCGTCGAGATCGCCCTTAAGGTCCGCGAAGGAGAAGTCGCGCGCGGAATCGTAAAGGCCTTTTTCCCGCGCTTCTCCCGTGGCTCCGAGTGTCAAAACGCGGGTTTCGACCGGATGCAGCTCGGCGCCATTCGCGGCAAGACTCAACCGGTAGTGGCGAGCGATTTCGAAGAGGCGGAGATTGCGCTGGCCATGATTCAAATTCCATTCGAGAGCCGCGGCCATGGTGACGGCGCCCGTGGAGCGGAGCACGTTCGCCTCCTCGGACAGCGGATTGGCGATGCGCGCGGACGTAATGCCGTCTGGACGGAATAACGCGTCGCGCTCTTCCGAAACGTGCGGAATGGTATTGATTTCGTGGTAGCCCAGTCCGATGAGGCGCTCGCGCACGCGCGCTTCGGCCTCGTAGTGCGGCAAACGCAGAGCGCCTTGCCGCGCGGCCGGCAAGCGCGGCGGAAATTTCTCGAGACCACGGATGCGAGCGACTTCTTCGACCAGGTCGATTTCGCGCTCGACATCCGGGCGCCAGGAAGGCTGGACACACTCCCAGGCGGCAAGGAGGGAACCTTCGGCGCCGCGATTGTCGTCCACGCGGACCGGGGCGAAGCCGAGCGCGCCGAGAATGCCTTCGATTTCCTTGTCGGGGACATCCGCGCCCATCACACGGAGAATTTCCGCGCGCGTCAGGCGGATTTTCTTCGGCGAACGCTTGCCAGGATAAACGTCAACGGCGCCGGAGAGCAGTTCGCCGCCGGCAAGCTGGAGGATCAATTCGGCGGCACGGCGTGAAGCGACTTCCGCCATTTCCGGGTCGGCGCCGCGGCCAAAGCGCGTGGAAGCCTCCGTGTGCAGTTTGAGGGAGCGGGCCGTGCGGCGAACTCCGACGGGATCGAACCAGGCGCATTCAATCAGAACGTTCTTCGTGGAAAACGAAATCTCGGTCTCCGCGCCGCCCATGATGCCGCCGATACCCACGGCGCGCGTGCCGTCGCCATCACACACGACGGCGGCATTCGGATCGAGGGTGCGTTCGACGCCGTCAAGCGTGCGAATCTTCTCGCCGGGGTTCGCCCGGCGGACGACGATCGCATGGGCGCGGACCTTGTCGTAATCGAACGTATGCAGCGGATGTCCCAATTCGAGCATCACGTAGTTGGAAATATCCACCACATTGCTGATACTCGCGACTCCCGAGGCCTCGAGGCGGTCTTTCAGCCATTTGGGCGAGGGCTGGACCTTGACGCCGCGAATCACGCGTGCGGTAAAGCGACCGCACAGCTCGGGAGATTGAATGGTAACGCGCGCCGCATCGCTTGCCTTGGCAGCGGAATCTTCCGCGGGCCGCGGCGGCGTGAAGATTAAGGGCAGGCGGAAAACGGCGGCGACTTCCCGCGCGATGCCGAGGTGGCCAAGACAATCCGGACGATTCGAGCCGACTTCGGCGTCAATGATGGCTCCATGTGGGCCGTTCTCGATGCCACCGATATTGGTGCCGGAAAGCGCCAGGCAGGAGGCGAGGTCCTGCGGCGTCGCGGTCACATCCACGAATTCCTTGAGCCAGTTGTAAACAATTTTCATGGGAATTGGCGCAGGAAGCGGATGTCGTTCTGGAAAAAGACCTGCAAATCCTCAATGCCGTACCTGAGCATGGCCAGGCGGTCGATGCCCATGCCGAAGGCAAAGCCGCTGACTTTTTTCGCGTCGTAGCCGACGAAGCCGTAGACGGCCGGGTCCACCATGCCGGCGCCGAAAAGCTCGATCCAGCCAGCGCCTTTGCACTTGCCGCAGACGCCGCTTGCGCCGGAGCCAGAACCGCCGCAAAAGATACAGGAGACGTCAAACTCGACGGAAGGCTCGGTGAACGGGAAATAGCTGGGACGAAAGCGCGTCTTGACGTTCGCGCCGAAGAATTGCCTGACGAAATACTCTATGGTGCCGGTGAAATCGCAGAAGGTGATGTCCGTATCAACGGCAAGACCTTCCACTTGGTGGAATGCGAAGGAGTGGGTGGCGTCGGGATTGTCGCGCCGATAGACCTTGCCGGGAACGATGACGCGCACGGGCGGCTTCTGCTTTTCCATGGTGCGAATCTGCATCGGCGAGGTGTGCGTGCGGAGAAGGAGCTGGCCCGGCGGCTTCCCGGCCGCCGCGGGCGGCAATTCGATATAGAACGTATCCATATCGTCGCGGACCGGATGATGCTCGGGAATATTGAGCGCCTCGAAATTGTAGTAAGGCGTTTCCATCTCCGGACCTTCGACCACGGAAAAACCGATCGAGACAAAGATATCTTCGATTTCCTCGAAGACCTGGCGGAGGAGATGGTGGGAACCGACCGGGCGAATGACGCCTGGAAGAGAAAGGTCGATGCGATCGCGCGCAAGGGCAGTTTGCTCGGCTCCGGATTCAATGGCTACGCGCCGTGCTTCGATTTGCATCTCGACGTGCGCGCGGAGATCGTTGAGCGCGGCACCTACGGCACGCTTCAGCTCAGGAGGAGCCGGCTTCAGCCAATTGTCGGTGATTTGCGTCAGGACACCGGATTTGCGGCCGAGCCACGCGTCGCGGAAGAGCTTCCAAGCCGCCTCGTCGTGCACAGCGGCGCCAGCAGAATCAAAGCGCGCGCGCACTTCGGCGAACAGCGGCGCGACCTCTTCGGGCCGCGCGACGCCAAGGGCGAGCAGCGATTCCGCGGTTTTGCTATCGGTTGACATGCCCGTTACGAGAATCTGCTCCCGCGCGGCCGTGGCAGCGTTTCCGTTAGTGCAGGCAAGAGCGCCTGTGAAACTGAACCGAACGGCGCCGCCGGCGCGGTTGCGCCTCCGCTAGGCCTTTTTCCCAGGCGGAGGCGCGGCGGCTTTGGCCTTCTCGACCAATACGGCAAAGCCCGCGGCGTCCTTCACGGCGATATCCGCGAGCACCTTGCGGTCAAGCGCGATGCCGGCAGCTTTCAGCCCGTGGATGAACTGGCCATAGCTGATGCCATTCTGACGGGCGGCGGCGCCGACACGCTGAATCCAGAGCCGGCGGTATTGCCGCTTTCTCGCGCGGCGGTCGCGCTTGGCGTAGCGATCGGCGCGATTGGCGGCTTCTTGCGCGGACTGATACAGCTTGCTCTTGGTGAGAAAGAACCCTTTGGTTCTTCTCAAGTACTTCTTGCGCCGCGCCCGGCGCTTTGTGCCGCGTTTTACGCGTGCCATGGGTTTGCTCCTTGTTCCTGGATTTCCCGCTGTCGCGGCACGCGCCAGTCGCGGCAGCCGGTCCAAGGACCGGCCACTACACTGAGCGACCGCTTGTAAGGAGACAAACAGGGCACGCTAACGCAAACGCCAGCGCAACGGGTTTGTCTCCGGTGTACCGCCGTGCAGGGCGCACTCACGCGGAATGCGCTATCTTCGCGGCATTGCTGCAGCAAAGATTCGCGAGCCTTCACTCGCTTGGCGTGCCCGGCTCTCGCCGGGCAATTCGGCCGGCAGGCACCCGTGAAGCGCTGCCTGGCACGAAAATCGAAATCTCGAAACTCGAAAGCAGTCCGTCTTGGCGACAATCAGGCGCCATACGGGAGCATCTGCTTCACGCTGGCCAGATCCGCCGGATTCACGAGCGTCAGCTTCTTGAGTTTGCGCATGCGCCCGGGCTTCTTGGTGCCGAGCAGGTGACGCTTCCCCGAATGCATGCGCTTGACCTTGCCGGTGGCGGTGACCTTGAAGCGCTTGCGGGCCCCGCGATGCGTTTTTAGCTTCAGCTTCGGTTTTGTGGAATTGCGTGGCATTGCCTGAATCCTCTCCCGATTCCCAATCTTCACGTTTCCTGCACTGCCGCCGGACCGCACCGTTCTCAAAGAGATTTGTGCGCCGCCCGGGACGACGGAAACACTCGGTCTACGCCGTGGCTTGCGCTTGCGGCGCGGTCTTGCTCGCGCCGCCGCCTTTTTTCGGAGCCAGCAGGGCCACCAGGACGTTGCCTTCCATCCGCGGCATGGTCTCAATCTGGCCATACTCGCCGATTTCGCCAAGCAGGCGCGTCATTTTCGCGCGGCCCACTTCCTGATGAGCCATTTCGCGCCCGCGATGAAAAATCATGGCGCGGACTTTGTGGCCGTCGCCCAGAAAACGAATGATCTGATTCTTGCGAACCTGATAATCGTGCTCGGCGGTGTTCGGCCGGAACTTCACTTCTTTCAGGGCGGAGCCGCGGCTGCTTTTGCGCTGCTCGTGCGCCTTCTTGTTGGCCTGATACAGATACTTGCCGTAATCCGTGATCTTACAAACTGGCGGGTCGGCGGTCGGCGAAATCTCCACCAAATCAAGTCCCCGCTCACGAGCCATGCGCATGGCCTCGAACGGCTGCATGACTCCCAACTGCGCTCCTTCTTCGTCAATCACCCGGATCTCACGAGCCCGAATCCGCTCGTTCACCCGGATCCGGTCACTCTGTTGCCGGAAATTCCGATCTGCGATAACTCCCCCTTGAGAATAATGAAGGCACTCTTGCCCTGCGCTGTTCAGGGAATGGCCCGAATCCAACCCACCCCGTCTCGGCAAGGCCTCGCCGAGGGACGGGCTTCAAAGTATACCACGCCAAAGCGGGCCATCGGCAAGAGGAGCCAAGCGCTTCAGGAGGGGAGCGGGAGTTCGCCGTGTGGGCCCGCAACGGTGGCACAAAGCTGCGGAATCCGGGATTCGCGGATCCGCACGTGGAGGCCAAACTGCAACGTGAGCTTCCTCAAGGACGCAGGGTCCGGACTTGCAATCTCGAACCGGAGGAGCTGACAGCCGCCCGGCGCATCAGCCGAGGGATGGGTTGAGCCGGCCTTCCATTCGATAAAAAACGGCAGGAGGCCGCCGGCATCGTCCTTTAGATTGAGCGTGGACCATTCCAGCAGACGCCCGTCGGGCCGCTTCCGCGTGCCAGGCGTGGGACCTTCAAAGGCGATCCCTTCCTGGGTGAGGCGACCGGCGAATTCCGTCAAGCGGCCCGGATGCGCGGCCCAACTGACGAGTTTCGGCTGGACCAACGTTCGCAGGCCATAGAGGTCTGGCGCGCCGGATTGCTTCGGATCGAGCGCGATGATCTCGAGGTAGTGCCGATCGCCGAGCGACAACAGCGCATTCTGCGTGCCGCGCCCTGGATGCACCCCGCCAAATGCGGCTCGCACTCCTGTGTGTTCTTCAACGAAGTCGATTCCGCGCTGCAGATCCGCACAGCCGAGCAAAATGTGATCGAGCACGGCAGGCACGTTGTCCTTCTGCGCCTGGCCTGCGGATCCCGTGGAGGCAAAGAGCGCTCCGGAGGCCAACCCGAGAAAAGCGCGGCGCGAGATTCCGTTCAACATTTAGTTCGAGAGGCTGCGCGATTCCACTTCGCGCTGCAGCGAAGCAAGCAGGTCAACCAGCGGCCGGGGGCCGAGATCGCCTTTGCTACGATGCCGCACGCTTACGGTGCCGGCTTCCGCTTCTTTGGGTCCGACGACGAGCATATACGGGATCTTCTGGAGTTGGGCGTCGCGGATTTTCGCGGGAAGCTTTTCGTTACGGTCATCGAGATGGACGCGGAGGACGTGATTTTTCAGTGTTTCGGCAACATGCTTCGCGTAATCCAGGGCCTTTTCGCTGACCGGGCAAATCTGCACCTGCACGGGAGCGAGCCACAAGGGAAACGCACCCGCATAATGCTCGATGAGAATGCCAAAGAAGCGCTCGACGGACCCAAGCAAGGCGCGATGCACCATCAACGGCTGATGGCGGGCGCCGTCTTCGCCGGCGTACTCGAGTGCGAAGCGGGCGGGCAGATTGAAATCGAATTGCACCGTGGTGAGCTGCCAGGGCCTGCCAATCGCGTCTATCAGCTTGATATCGATTTTGGGTCCGTAGAAGGCGGCTTCACCCTCCATTTTCTTGAAAGGAATGTTCATCCGCTGCATGGTGGCGGCCAACGCGTTCGTGGCACGGTGCCAGTCCTCGGGCTTGCCGGCATAGTTTTCCGGGTGCGCCGGATCCCAATCGGAAGCTCCACTTCAAATTTTTCGAAGCCGAAATTTTTCATCACGGCATAGGCAAAATCGACGCAGGCCTCGACCTCCGATTCGATCTGTGACGGCGTGCAAAAGATATGCGCATCGTCCTGCGTGAATCCGCGCACGCGCAGCAAGCCGTGCAGGACGCCGCTGCGCTCGTAGCGGTACACGGTGCCAAGCTCGGCGAGCCTCACAGGCAGATCGCGGTAGCTGTGAAGCTTTGACTTGTAAATCAAAATGTGGCCGGGGCAATTCATCGGCTTCAGCTGATAGTCAGCTTTCTCGACCTCGACAGGGCCGAACATGCTGTCCTTGTAAAAGCCGGTGTGGCCGCTGGTGTTCCACAAATCGCGGCGCATAATGTGAGGCGTGTACACGAGGTCGTAACCGCGCTTGAGCAATTCATCGCGCAGCCAGGTTTCGATGAGGTTGCGGATCAGCCCGCCCTTGGGATGCCAGAAAATCAGCCCGGGGCCGGCTTCCTCCTCAATACTGAAGAGGTCAAGTTCGGCGCCGAGTTTGCGGTGATCGCGCCGCTTGGCTTCCT
>DASRCZ010000253.1:0-4287 GCA_035652855.1 Candidatus Acidiferrum sp. | reverse complement strand
CAACGCCAGACCGCAGAGACCTCCAACCACCGCATTGCGCTTATTCATCTGTATTTTTCTCCTTGCGTTTGAGAGCATCCCACCCGGCGCTCCGCCATCGCCAGGAACATGACCTGGGCTTAGGATACGCAGGCGGCCGGAGGAATGCCGCGGCGGCGCGGGTCCGCGTGTCGCATCAACTAATGCCGGTTCGCTTCGCCGCGGACGGGGCATTCAGGGCCGTCCGCGGGCGCCACGCGCTTGACGGGGGTAAGCCCGCGTCGTACTTTCTAGGCATCTTTAGGGCGTGGCCATGTCCAATTCATGGAGTCAACGCAATTTGCTGACGCCGGGAGCGCACAAAGGCGTTTCGCCGCGGGAATTGGCGCGGCAACTCAGCTGGACGCGCCGCGAATTTTTGCGCGCCGCGGCGGGAGTCACGCTGGGCGGACCGCTGCTGCATTCGCGGATTGCGCTCGCCGGGCTCGCCGTTCGGAAGCGCAAGGTAATCGTGGTGACCTTTGGCGGAGGGGCGCGCGACCAAGAAACCTTTGCGCCAGAAGGCCAGGAAAACATTCCGCATCTGATGCAGGAGTTGATTCCGCAGGCGACGTTTTTCACGCAAGTAGTCAATCGGGGAATTCTCGGGCACTATGTGGCGACGGCCAGCCTGGCCACGGGAGTCTATGAGACCATCAATAATTTTGCCGCGTTGCCGCCCGAGCATCCGACGGTGTTTGAATATTTTCGGAAAGAGCTGAAGCGGCCGGCATCCGACACGTGGGTGGTGGCGCCGAGCAACGGCTTCAATCGCATCGGAGAGAGCAGCAGCCGCTCGTATGGCCCCGGCCTCGGCGCCAGCGTAATTCTTCCAAAACATCTTTTGAGCGCGGCCAATTCCAACCGCGGAACCGACTTCGATCATCTGCTCCGTGACAACTACGAAACGCCCCTTTACGCGCCGCAGCTTGGCGGCAGCGAATTTCCCTTGCAACAGCTCGAGAACGTGTTGAAGCTTTCGGTCGATGACTTCAAAGCGCATGCGAAAACGCTTTCCAGTCCCGACGAGCTTTCGGTTTACATCGCCCGGCAACTGATGCGGCAAGTCGCGCCGAGCCTGCTGTGGATCACCCTTCACGATATTGACGTCGCGCATGCGGGCGCCTACTCGCTCTATGTGGAAGGGATTCGCCGCACGGACAGGCTTTGCGCGGAACTCTGGAAAACGATTCAGAGCGAGCCGGAGTATGCGGGAAAAACCACGCTCCTGATTTTGCCGGATTTTGGCCGCGATTCCGACGATGACGCCGGCGGCAACGGATTTCAGCACCACCGCACGGGAGATGTGCTGTCGCGCACCACTTGGCTGATGGCGCTGGGCGCGGGAATTCGAGAAGGCGTGGTGTACGACCGCGCGATGCAGTCAACGGATCTGGCGCCGACGCTTGGCGCGATGATGGGATTCTCTCCATCGCTCTCACGGGGCCGGCCGATTCCGGAGCTGCTGTGAACGCCATGCTCCCGCAAGACCTGAAAGCGGAACATTTCAAGGCGTATCCACCGGACGCGAAGAAGCTCGTCACGGAATATCTTGCGGCATTGGCGAGCATTCCACTGGTTTTTCTAGCCGGATTGCTGCGGGAAGCAATCGAGTATGACTACAAGTTCCCCGTGGAACGGAAAGCCTTGGAACGCGAACTGGCGAATCTCAGCACGCTTTCCGAGGAGCAAAAGAAGGAGTGGTTTGGCGGATTCGCGGCCATCCAACTGGATGGGAAGCTCGAAAAATTTGACTGGGTTAACGCGCCAGGGCAATTCGTGGAGCAGCTTTCGGCGCACCTTTGGGCCACGCACCAGCTCGACGCATTCCGCCAAGCAGCGATGGAGTATGCGGAACGGCTGCGGGCAGCGATTCCACCTGAGCCACCCGCGATCCCGCGGCTTGGAATTACAGTGATCGGGCAGGGAGTGGAAAGCTATTCGGAGCCACTATTCCGGAAACTGCGGCCGCACGGAGCCTATTTCACTCAGGTGGATCCTAAGAACGGACTTGCGATTTTGCTCGAAGCGGTGGCCAAGCGCGCGGAAAGGAGCGCCGCGGCGTACGCTCATTGGTACGTGGATGGCGGGCGCGCGGTGGCATGTGAACCAGCGATAACATGTGTCTCCTACCGGCAACTCGAACCCGCGCGCGCCGCGCTGCTCGCCAAGATGAACGAGCAAATCGAAAAGCCAGGAATGGGGCCAGAGGCCTTGCGGACGATGATGGCGCGGATGCAGCCGGAGGAAGTTGGATTGGGAAAAGGTGACGCGGTGCTGGATCGCTTTCAATTGAAAGTGCTCACGGAGGGCTCAGGAACGCAAATTTTTAGCACGACGTTCGCGCAATGGACGGCTCGTGAAGCGCTCCGGCGCGCGCAGCCGCTGACGTTGCTGGTGCGCTTCGCACCGCGGCAGAGGCAGAGGACCATGAACGAGCTGCTCGCGGGTACGGGAAACGATGCCGAGCTTGATCCACTGGGGTCACTCGTGGACGGCGACATGGGCGCTTACTATAACTGGCTGAATCAGCAGCGATTGCCGGGAGCGGAGCAATCGTCGTTCCTTGCCTGGTTCGAGGGCCACCGGGAAGCCGTGGTCATTTCTCCGGCCACGCCGCGCGGCACCAAGTCCGATACGCCGGCGGATATGCGCCAACTGCTTTCGTGGGTCGTGTGACCGTTCGAGGCGCTTGTCCTTAATCAGAACCTCAGATGATCTGAACGCAAATGGCCAAACATATCGGTCTGGTGGGCGGCGGCAACATCACCGAGACGCACGCGCGAGCGGCAAGACATGTGCCGGGGGTGGAAATCGCGGCGATTTACGGCACAAATGCAGACAACGTTGCGCGGCTCTGCCGCGAGTACGGCGGCAAAGCGTATTCCGATTTCACTGCGTTTCTAGTGCACCGCCCGATGGACTTCGTGGCATTGGGAAGCCCATCCGGCCTGCATGCGGAGCAAGGAATCGCCGCCGTGCGCCAGGGTTTGCACGTTCTGACGGAGAAACCGATCGACATCTGCGTTGAAAAGGCGGATGCACTGATCGCCGAGGCAAAAGGGGCGGGCGTGCGATTGGGAGTTTTCTTCCAGGATCGCGTGAAGCCGGACCTGCTGCGGGTTAGAAAAGCGATTGAGCGGGGCGCACTCGGCAAACCTATCCTCGCCGACGCGCGCGTGAAGTGGTACCGTCCGAAGGATTACTACGCCAAATCACGCTGGCGCGGCACGAAGGAGATGGATGGCGGCGGCGCGCTCATCAATCAAGCGATCCATACGGTGGACCTGCTGCTGTGGCTTTTTGGCGATGTGGAGAGTGTGCAGGCACGCTGCAGAACCGCGTTGCACGCGATTGCGGCGGAAGACACGCTGGTGGCAACGCTTGTATTCAGAAATGGCGCACTGGGCGTCTTGCAGGCGACAACTTCTGTCTTTCCCGGCTATCCGCGCCGGGTGGAATTGAGCGGCTCAGAAGGCACGGTGATTATCGAGCAAGACCACGTGATCGCCGCAGATCTTCGGGAAGCAGCAGTGAACGATTTGGCGCTCAAAACCGCCTGCGACGCGAATCCGAGCGCGTTCTCGCCGGTGATCAACGACGTGCGCGGGCACGAAATGCTGATCAGGGATTTTGTGCGAGCCATCGAAACAGGCACTAAGCCGCAGTGCGACGGCGTGGAAGGGCGGCGAAGCCTTGCCGTTGTCGAAGCCATCTACCGGGCATGCGAGACCGGCGAGTGCGTGACGGTAGCGTCCTCCACCGCGCTGGCGGTGGAGTAGGCGGGCAGTGTGTCTAGCGGCGGGAGACCGTTGCGTCTGCACGCTCTCGTCATTTGACGCTCGCTCTCGAGATGACGCTGTGAGCGCAAATACCTCAGGCGGCACAGCGGTATCGCAGGAAATGTGGAAATGCGCAAGGGCCGTCATTATACAGACAGACGCAACAAATCATTCGGCTTCGGATTTTCGGATTTTAGCCGGCCGTGAATTTGCGCATCCGCGAAGTCATGGTATCGGAGAACTGCCGGGCGGCGAATAAAACCGGGGCGGCGCAAAGTGGCCGAAACCACCTCCGCGAAGCACTTCGGAATAAGGTCGATCTGCCGTAAAATGGTCGAAGTCGCGTTGTGGGCGTGTAGCTCAGCTGGGAGAGCACCTGCTTTGCAAGCAGGGGGTCAGGGGTTCGAATCCCCTCACGTCCACCAAAAGCTTACTTCCCCCGTTTCTGCAATTTACGCTGCAATTTCGACCTCGCCGTTCGTACCGC
>DASRCZ010000252.1:0-4833 GCA_035652855.1 Candidatus Acidiferrum sp. | reverse complement strand
GCGCTTCTGTTCGTCCTGGCTGATCTTCTTCTCCTTTTCGAGCTTGTCGATGGCTTCCTTGATGTCGCGGCGAATGTTGCGAACGGCAGTGCGGTGATTTTCGAGCACTTTGTGGATGTGCTTGACTAAGTCCTTGCGGCGCTCTTCGGTCAGGGAGGGAATCGGCACGCGGACTACTTTGCCGTCGTTCGTTGGATTCAAGCCCAGATCCGAAGTGCGAATGGCTTTGTCGATCAAAGGAACGGCGCTCGGGTCCCACGGCGAAATCATCAGCATGGTGGCATCCGGCACCGTGACGGTGCCAAGCTGATTCACCGGCATCGGCGTGCCGTGGTAGTCCACGCGCACGTGATCGAGCAGCGAAGCATTGGCGCGTCCTGTCCGCACCGTCGCGAGTTCCTTGCGGACATCCTCGACGGCCTTTTCCATGCGAGCCTTGGCCTGGGCGATCGCCTCTTTCGTATTTGCAATTATGGTCATCTTCCCTATTCCTCTCGCCGAAGAAAACAGATTCTTCGCTTCGCTCGGAATGATCATTGATGCGGGCCAGCCGCAACTCCCGTGTCGCGAAGGCTATGCGGGAGTGACCTTCGACCCCACGCGCTCTCCGAGGACCACGCGCTTGATGTTTCCCGCCCGGTTCATGTTGAAGACCACGATGGGCATGCCGTTATCCATGCACAACGAGATCGCGGTAGAGTCCATGACCTTTAGATTCTGACTCAGCACGTCGCGATAGGAAATCGCGGTGAAGAAGTGCGCGTCCGGCACCTGCTCGGGATCGGCGTCATAGATGCCGTCCACGCGCGTGGCTTTCAGAATCACGTCCGCTTTGATTTCCATGGCGCGCAAAGCCGCCGCGGTATCTGTCGAAAAGTAGGGATTGCCGGTGCCCGCGGCGAAGATCACGATGCGGTCTTTTTCAAGGTGGCGAATGGCGCGGCGGCGGATGAAGGGCTCGGAGACCTGGCGCATTTCGATGGCGCTTAAGACGCGGGTATAAACGCCTTCTTTTTCGAGCGCATCTTGCAGCGCGAGGGCGTTGATGACGGTGGCGAGCATGCCCATGTAATCGCCGGTCGCGCGGTCAATTTCAAACCCTTTCTGCCGCGCGCCGCGGAAGATATTGCCGCCGCCGACCATGATGGCCACCTGGACGCCGAGCTCGTGTACTTCCTTCAGTTCACGAGCGATGGCTTGAACGGTTTCTCCATGAATGCCGAGGCCAAGAGGGCCCTGCAACGACTCGCCCGAGAGCTTCAGCAAAATGCGGTTGTAGGCGGCCTTGGCCTTACGGCTGCCTTTGCTTCCGTTCCTTCTACTTGCCGCTGTTTTCGTCGCCATCGTCGCGGATGCGCCCCCGGAATCCGCCGAATTGTAGCAAACTCGCCGCAGGCGTACCACGCGCCCCGGTCAGAACTGCCGCGGCGATGCGCGGGCGAAAAAGAGCGCGTGAGGCAAGCGATGTTCGGTATCTGGCCAAAATTACTGGTTGGCAGGGACCGGCGATTCGCTAGGGCCCGCTCCGCCGGCAACTTCGCCAACCTTGAAACGGGCAAAGCGCTTGATGACGATGTTCTCGCCGAGATCAGAAATAGCCTGCTTCACCATCTCGCCGATGGTGACGCCCTCGTCCTTGATGTAGTGCTGTTCGTAGAGGCAATTCTCCTCGTAGAACTTTTCCATTTTTCCGGTAACGATGCGGTCCACGACGGCTTCGGGCTTGCCCGTGGCGAGCGCCTGCGCGCGATAAATTTCGCGCTCCTTCTCGAGCATTTCCGGTGTGACTTCCTCACGGCGCACGTAGCGCGGATCGAGCGCGGCGATGTGCATGGCGATATCGTGCGCGAGATTATGGAAGCGTTCGGTGCGCGCGACGAAATCCGATTCGCAGTTGATCTCCACGAGCACTCCGATTTTTCCGCCCGCGTGGATATAGCTGCCGACGAGTCCCTCCGAAGCTTCGCGCATGGCTTTCTTGGCGGCAGCGGCCTGCCCCTTCTTGCGCAAAACGCCAATGGCCTTTTCGAGATCGCCGGCGGCTTCCACGAGCGCGGCTCGGCAATCGGAAAAACCCGCATTCGTGCGCTCGCGCAGCTCCTTGACGAGTTGCGCGGGAATTTGAATTGCTGGCTGTTGTGTGCTCATCCTGTTTCCTTGCTTGTTGAAGTCTGACTTCCATCGTTCCGGCGCCCGGAGGCCCATGCAAAACGGCCCGGCGCGTGATTGGAGTTGCTGCGCCGGGCCGTTGAATTTCCTTACCCACGCAGAATTCGTTTAGCGCTCCTCGTCGGGAGGCACGGTGGCTTCGGCGTCCAAGGGCAGCGCCGTTAAGTCGGCGCCTTCGACAAAGTCGCCTTCCTGCTTTTCGTACTGCTCGTAGCGGCTCGTATCCACGTATTCGACGCCGGCTTCGAGCGATTGATCCGCGGCGACTTTTTCATCGGCCACTTGCGATTGCGCGTACGCATTGTGCCCTTCGATTACTGACTCCGCGATCTTCGTCGTGAAGAGCCGGATAGCGCGCAATGCGTCGTCGTTGCCCGGAATGATCCAATCGACCACGTCCGGGTCGCAATTGGTGTCCACGACCGCGACCACCGGCACGCCCATACGGCGCGCCTCCTTGACGGCGATCTCCTCGGCATTCGAGTCGATAACGAACATGGCATCGGGCAACTGCGACATATTCTCGATGCCGTCCAAATTCTGCTGCAAATGCTTCATCTCGCGCTCGAGGCGCGCCCGCTCCTTCTTCGAAAGCTCGGCCATGCGCCCGTCTTCGATCATGGCTTTCAGCAGCTTCAGCCGTTTGATGGACTTCTGCAGAGTGGCCCAGTTGGTCAGCGTTCCGCCGAGCCAGCGATGATTGACGAAAAAGGCGCCGCAGCGCTTGGCCTCCTCGGCCACAGCGTCCTGGGCCTGGCGCTTGGTGCCGACAAATAAAACGGATTTGCCTTGCGCGGAAAGATCGCTGACAAAGCGGCTCGCTTCGCGGAACATCTTGAGGGTCTTCTGCAGGTCAATGATGTGAATCCCATTGCGTTCACCGATAATGTATTCCTTCATCTTCGGATTCCAGCGCCGGGTCTGGTGGCCAAAGTGAACCCCGGCCTCCAGCAATTCCTTCATGGTGATTTCTACCGCCACTTTTCCTCCTAGTTGGATAGCTGCTTGCAGACAGCGCGCGCTGCCGAACAGCCTTTTGCCCCGCCCTTCGGGGCCGTGATCTCGCCCTCGACAGTGCCGAGGACGGAGCTTTGCGGGCCGAAAGCCTCGGCCCAAAACTTTTGACCGCAACCGGGTCTACCAGTCACGAATCACCCGCCAAGTTAGCGCTTGGTGAACTGGAATCGCTTACGAGCGCCTTTCTGTCCATATTTCTTGCGCTCTTTCATGCGCGAGTCGCGCGTCAAGAATCCGTTCTTGCGGAGCGCCGGGCGCAGTTCGGGGTTGAACCGCGCAATGGCCCGCGAAAGGCCCATGCGCACCGCGCCGGATTGCCCACCGACGCCGCCGCCGTTCGCGGTGACAACCACGTCCAACTGCCCGGCTAAGCTCGTGAACGTTAGAGGTTCGGTTGCGTCGTGTTTCCACGCGTGATTCGGGAAGTACTGTTCCACCGGACGGCCATTGACCGTGAACTTGCCGCTGCCGGGACGCACAAAGACTCGAGCTACGGACTCTTTGCGGCGGCCAGTGCCAAAGAACCAGGTTTTGCTGCCCTCGAGGGGCGTGCCTGCTGTGCTCAACATTCCTCCATTCGAGAAACTGCCTCGCGGCCGATTCGCGCGACCGCCAAACCCGTGAGACTCCACGCTGGTGATTCCCTGCGAAGGCCGGCGTGCGGTCACGTGGTGGCCGCACCTGACGAGGGCCCAACTCGGAAAGAACCCCTACGTGCGGAAACTTTTTTAGCCGCGCACCCTTTGCGCTCGCCTTGCGACGCCGCGTTAAACCGCGACGGGTTGCGGCCTCTGACCGGTATGCCGCGCCAACCCGCTGGCATCCCGATAAACGCGCAATTTCTTCGCGCGGCGCGCGCGGAGCTTGTTCTTCGGCAGCATGCCGACGATTGCTTCGCGCACGACCCATTCCGGCCGTGCTTCGCGAACCCGCTTCGCGGGCACCGCTTTCAAACCGCCGGGATAGCCGCTATGCGAGTAATAAACCTTCTGATCGAGCTTGTTTCCGGTCATGCGGATTTTTTCCGCGTTGATGACGACCACGTGGTCGCCCGAGTCCAGATACGGCGTAAAGGCCGGCTTATCCTTGCCAATGAGAATCCGCGCGGCACGGGTCGCCAGACGCCCGAGCACCTGGTCGGTCGCGTCAATCACGAACCATTGGGCGCCCACCTTGAGCGCTTCCGCTTCTACGCCTTTGGCTACGTACGTCCTCATACTCGCTCAGTCACACCTTTCCCCATGGAGACAAACGTCGATATTAGAGCAGGGGCTGCGGCGTGTCAATCAAATCGTGGACCAACCATCGTTAGTGCAGAACTCTTGTAGGTGTGGAATTCACAGTGACTGCCCAGTTCTAGCAAGCGACGGAAAAAGCAGGCTGCGCGGAGCGTTCGGCCCGGCCCATTCGAGAAGATTTGTTACGAGGAGCAGTTTGTCTGGAAGCGCTCGATGCGACGTTTTTTAGTCGTTTTTCGGACGCTGGAGCTCGTTTTGATGTTGTCCCTGCCGAACTGCCGTCACGATTCCGTTTTTTGTAACGAATCGATATTTCTGAAGATTTTCAGCCTCTTACGGTGCGTATCATGGAATGGTAAGCCCGTAATCCATTCGATTCGCTGATATTCCTGCTCTGGAAGCGCTTTGA
>DASRCZ010000251.1:0-8713 GCA_035652855.1 Candidatus Acidiferrum sp. | reverse complement strand
CAGCGGACCGGCTTCTCGCCAAGAATAGCGGAATCCCTTCACCGTGCCCCTCCAGCAAGACCGGGTGAGGCCAGCCGAACTCCAGGTATACCGTAAACCGCCGCGCGGAGTCTTTTCTGCCATAAGTTCAGCTTATCTATCGAACCATAACTATTAATTGGACTCATTGACGAAACCCCGCTTATCCTGCTATCCTCCGTGGCGATCGAAATGGTTCTCGACGCCATCACGAACGTCCGGCCCGGCTCGGACATAGGAGCCGTTGTAGAAATTCGCCGCGTCGTCGTACGAATTACCAGCCCTGTTGCTGTAACGGAGACCAGGGGATGATGGCAGCCTAGCGAAAAGCGAACGCGAGATTCAGGGGCCATCATCCACCAGATGATGGCCCCATTTGCTTTCTGGCCACTTTTTTCGGGCCGGAGCAGAGGAGCATCGAAGTGGCGGACGGAAACGGAAAGCTGCGCAGCAGAACACTCATCGAAGGGCCAAACCGCGCCGGTGCGCGCGCCATGTTCCGCGCCTGTGGCCTGACCGACTCGGACTTCGCAAAGCCGCTGGTTGGCATCGCGAATACCTGGATTGAGATCGGCCCCTGTAACTACCACTTGCGCGACCTTGCCGAGCACGTGAAGGACGGGGTGCGCGCCGCGGGCGGCACTCCGCTCGAATTCAACACCGTCTCCATTTCCGACGGCATCACGATGGGCACCGAAGGCATGCGCGCTTCGCTCATCAGCCGCGAAGTGATTGCCGATTCCATCGAACTCGTGACGCGCGGGAATCTCTTCGACGCCCTCGTCGTCCTTGTCGGCTGCGATAAGACCATCCCTGGCGGCGTCATGGCCGTCGCGCGCCTGAATATCCCGAGCCTCGTTCTCTACGGTGGCTCCATTGCTCCGGGTCGATACGAGGGGCGCAACGTAACGATTCAGGATGTCTACGAAGCCATCGGTAAGCACGCCGCTGGCGCGATGACCGACGCGCAACTGAGGAGCCTTGAGACGAGCGCGTGCCCCGGCGCGGGCGCCTGCGGAGGTCAATTCACCGCCAACACCATGGCCATGGTGTGCGAATTTCTCGGGATCGCTCCCATGGGCCTTTCTGGTGTCCCGGCAACCAACCAGGAAAAATCTCATGCAGGCAAACGCGCGGGCGAGATGGTCATGGACCTTTTGCGCCGGGACGTCCGGCCCTCGCAGATCATCACTAGGCCTGCCATCGAGAACGCCATTTCGGCAGTGGCCGCGACCGGCGGTTCCACTAATGCCGTCCTTCATCTGCTCGCCATCGCCAACGAAGCCCGGCTGCCCCTCTCCATCGACGATTTTGACCGCATCAGCAATCGCACGCCGATTGTCGCGGATCTCAAGCCGGGAGGCCGATTTGTCGCAACCGATCTTTACGCAGCAGGCGGTACTGCGCTCGTCGCAAAGCGCCTTGCTGAAGCAGGACTGCTCCATCGCGACGCCATCACCGTCACGGGAAAAACCATCGGAGAAGAAGCAGCAGTGGCCCAGGAAGCACCAAAGCAGGAAGTCGTCCGAAAAATGGACGCCCCGCTGAAGCCCACCGGCGGACTCGTCATTTTGAAGGGCAATCTCGCCCCCGAAGGCTGCGTGATCAAAGTGGCCGGCCATGATCTCCAGTATTTTCGCGGCACCGCGCGCGTCTTCGACTGCGAAGAGGACGCCTTCGCCGCCGTGGAAAAAGGCGAAATCAAGGCTGGCCACGTCGTCGTGATTCGCTACGAAGGCCCCAAGGGCGGGCCGGGCATGCGCGAAATGCTGGCCGTAACCGCCGCGCTCGTCGGCGCGGGCCTCGGTTACAGCGTCGCGCTCCTGACGGACGGGCGTTTCTCGGGTGCAACCCGCGGCTTGATGGCCGGCCACGTCGCTCCTGAAGCAGCCGTCGGCGGCCCAATTGCCGCCGTTCGCGATGGAGACACTATCGTTTTCGACCTTCCGGGTCGCAAGCTCAGCGTCGAAATCAGCGACGCGGAAATGCAGAAGCGCCTGGCCGCGTGGCGCGCTCCCCAGCCGCGCTTCACCACTGGCGTTATGGCAAAGTACGCGCTCCTGGTCTCTTCCCCGTCGCTTGGCGCGGTAACCACCGTCCCGTCAGCCACGAGCACGCTGCCGTCAGGATCGAGGACCTTATGAAACTCACCGGTGCGGAAACACTCTGCGAGACGCTTAGCCGCCTTGGCGTCAAGGAAGTCTTCGGCTATCCCGGCGGCGCGATTCTGCCGGTCTACGACGCGCTTGGCAAATCCAGGCTCCATCACGTCCTCGTCCGGCATGAGCAAGGCGCGACGCACATGGCCGATGGCTATGCGCGCGCCAGTGGCGGCATCGGCGTGGCCATGGCCACTTCCGGCCCAGGCGCCACCAACATGGTCACCGCCATCGCCACCGCCATGCTCGATTCCTCTCCCATCGTCTGCATCACCGGACAAGTCGGCAGCAAGCTCCTCGGCTCCGATGCATTTCAGGAAATCGACATCACCGGCATCACCATGCCCATTACCAAGCACAACGTCGTCGTTTCCAAGGCCGAGGACATTGCGCGCTCCGTCCGCGAAGCCTTCCTCATCGCCGGCTCCGGCCGCCCCGGCCCCGTGCTCGTGGACATCACGAAGGATGCGCAGCAAGCATCCTGCGAATTTGATTGGCAGTCATCAGCTCCAAAGCTTCCGCCAAAGCGTGAGCGTCCCCGTCACGATCAGAAGGACTTCGCTCACGCCGCCGAACTGCTCAACACAGCCAAGCGCCCGGTCATTCTTGCCGGTCGCGGCATCATCCTTTCTGGCGCTATGCGCGCTTTCGAGCAGTTTGTCCACGCAACCAACATTCCCGTCGCCATGACGCTTCTCGGCATCGGCTGCTTCCCTGCCAGCGACCCGCTCAATCTCGGCATGATGGGCATGCACGGCGAAGCCTGGGTGAACCACGCCATTCAAGAAGCTGACTTGCTCGTTGCCGTCGGCATGCGCTTCGATGACCGCGTCACCGGTGACCTGCGCACCTATGCCAAAGGCGCGAAGAAGATTCACATCGAAATCGATCGCGCCGAAATCAACAAAAACGTCTCCGTGGACGCCGCTCTTATCGGCGACGCCCGCCAAGTTCTCGAGAAGCTGCTTCCGCTGATCCAAACTCGCAATCACCAGGAATGGATTCAGCACATCCAGGAACTCAAGGGCGATTCCGCCGTTCGCGACATCCAGAGCTTGCCCGATAGCGGCCATCTCTACGCCGCCCACGTCATCAACGATCTATGGAAGGAAACCAAAGGCCAGGCCATCGTCGTCACCGACGTCGGCCAGCACCAAATGTGGGAGGCCCAGTATTACCACCACAATGAGCCGCGCACGCTCATAACTTCCGGCGGCCTCGGCACCATGGGTTTTGCCTTGCCCGCGGCCATCGGAGCGAAATTCGCCCGCCCCGATGCCGACGTCTGGGTCGTCGTTGGCGACGGCGGATTCCAAATGACCATGTGCGAGCTTGCCACCATCGTCCAGGAAAAAATCAAAATCAACATCGCCATCATCAACAACGGCTATCTCGGCATGGTCCGGCAATGGCAGGAATTCTTCTACGACAAGCGTTACGTCGCCACGCCGCTTGTCGCGCCGGATTTTGCCGCTCTGGCCAGCGCCTTCGGCATTCGCGCCGAACGCGTCACCGCGCGGAGTGAAGTCATTCCCGCCATTCGCGCCGCCCGGCAATCAGCCGAGACCGTCCTCATCGATTTTCGCGTCGAGCAGGAAGATTCCGTTTATCCGATGGTCCCGGCGGGCGCTTCCCTGCATGACATGATCCGCCGTCCAAATAATCCCCTCGTCGAAACAGCGGCCGAGCCGTAGAAGATTCGAGGAAATCATGCAAACACTCGTCGCATACGTGGAAAACAAACCCGGCGTCTTGAATCGTGTCAGTTCCCTCGCGCGCCGCTTGGCCATCAACATTGACTCGCTCACCGTCGGTCCGACCGAAAACGAGGAAATCGCCCGCATGACCATCGTCGCCCACACCGACGAAAAGGGCGCGCACCGCCTCGAGGCTAGCCTCGAAAAGCTCGTCGACGTGCGCCTTGCCGAAAATATCTCCGGCCGGCCGCTGCTCGAACGCGACCTCGCCCTCATCAAAGTCCAAGCGGACCAGCAGAATCGCCCGCATCTTATGGAACTCGTGAAGGTCTTTCGCGCCCGCGTCGTGGATGTCGCCCGGGAATCGCTGATCATCGAAGTTTCCGGCACCGTCGACAAAATTGACGGGCTTCTCGAAGTCTTGAAGCCTTTTGGCGTCCTGGAAATGGCACGCAGCGGCCGCATTTCGATGACCCGCGGCAGCGATCTGCTGCGGCCGCCAGTCTCCGAACCGCCAAGCGCCCGCCAACACGAGTTGACCGCGGCCGGATAGCCCGTCAGCACGCGCAAAACCTTGCGGAAAGGATTCTTAAAGAGAGAGGAACAATGGCAAACCTTTACTACGATCAAGATGCGGATCTCGCGCTGATTCAAGCCAAAAAAGTCGCCATCATCGGCTATGGCTCGCAGGGGCACGCCCATTCCCTCAACCTCCGCGATAGCGGCGTTCCCGTGCGCGTTGGTCTCCCGGAAGGCAGCGCCTCCCGCGCCAAGGCCCAGCAGGCCGGTCTTCTCGTAAGCACTCCCTCAGAAGCAGCCGCCTGGGCCGACGTGATCATGATTCTCACGCCAGACACCAAGCAGCCCAAGCTCTATCGCGAATCCATCGCACCTCACCTCACCCCCGGCAAAACCCTTATGTTCGCGCATGGTTTCAACATTCGCTTCGCAACCATTCAGCCGCCCCCTTCCGTGGACGTCTCGATGGTGGCTCCCAAAGCCCCGGGCCACCGCGTGCGCGAGGTCTTCACCGAAGGCGGCGGCACGCCCGCTCTCGTCGCCGTTCATCAGGACGCCTCCGGCCACGCCAAGGCTCTCGCTCTCTCCTACGCCCGCGGCCTCGGCTGCACGCGGGCAGGCGTTCTTGAAACCACCTTTACCGAGGAAACCGAAACCGACCTCTTCGGCGAACAAGCGGTCCTTTGCGGCGGCGTGAGCGAATTGATCAAAGCCGGCTTCGAGACGCTCATCAATGCCGGCTATCAGCCTGAGGTCGCCTACTTCGAGTGTCTCCATGAGCTGAAGCTCATTGTCGATCTGATCTATCGCGGCGGCCTCAGCTACATGCGCTACTCCATCAGCGACACCGCCGAACATGGCGACTATTGCGCCGGTCCTCGCATCGTCACCCAGCAGACTCGCGCCGAAATGAAAAAGCTCCTCGCCGAAATCCGCGACGGCAGTTTTGCCAGGAAGTGGATTGAGGAAAACGAAAACGGCTGCCCAAATTTCCTGGCCAACCGGGCACGCGAACAGCGTCATCCGATCGAACAGCTTGGCCCCCGCCTGCGCGCCATGATGCCCTTCCTTCAGCCGGCCGTCGCCCCGGGCCTCGAAACCAGCGTGGCCGCCGGCAAGAAATAGCGGCGGCTTCTCTGTTGGTCGACTCGCTATTTATCGATTACTAGCCATTGACTTGTCCATGCGTTTTGGGGAATCCTCTCGCGGATGAAACGTAAGAGTTCTCGTCCCCGCATCAGCGTCCCTCAACTCGCCGAACGCATTGACCAGCTCAGCACCAAGCGCCAGGAAGTCGTCCGCCCGATTCTCGAGCATCCGCGCGAGTTTGTGCTCCTTAGCGTTCGCGCCATGGCCAAGCGCCTGCGAACCGATCCCGCCACCATCGTGCGCATCGTCCGCGGCCTCGGGTTCGGCAGCTATCGCGAGTTTCAGCGCCACCTGCACGATCTGTCGCTCGCCTTCGCCACCTCTCTCGACACCATGCAAACCGCCGATGACAACGGAAATATGCCCGTTTTCGTCCGCGACTCTCTCGAACGCGACATCAAAAACCTCCAGGGGCTCAAAAACAGCCTGGACGCGCAACGCCTGGTCGCCTTTGCCAAACGCCTCCACCGCGCCCGCCGCATCGTGGTTATCGCTGGTGACCTCGCTGCCTACCTCGCGCAATACCTCGAGTATCAACTCAGCCTCATCGGCTTGCCTATTTTCGCCGGCACCAGCCCAGGCCGCGTCTCCCATCTCGTCCGCCCCCTCAACAAGAACGATGTCGTCATCGCCATCACGTTCCGCCGCGGCCTCCGCCAAACCGTCGAAGGCGTCGAACAGGCGCGCAGCCGCGGCGCCTATTGCGTGGGGATCGCTGACACCTTCCTTTCTCCGCTTTCCCGGCTGTGCCAGGAAGTTTTCCTCGCCAGCATTGAGTCAACTACCTTTGGCGCCTCGTACGCTGCTCCTATCGCTCTCCTCAATGCTCTGCTCGCCGCTTGCGGTCAGGTCCGCCGCGGAGCCACGCTTGCGCTTGTGAAGGAAATCGCGGAAGAGCAGCGCAAGGGATACCGCTGGTATTCCGCCTAAACTAACGCCCGCCTTCCTGCGGTGCTGCGCCAGCGAAAGCCATCACGTAATCCCGCCGAGCCGCATCGATCTCCCGGAAGGACCGTAACAGATGTTTCACAAACTCCCCTCGTCCGCCTGTTTTGTTGCTTCCGCTTGACAGCGGCTCCGCACAAACAATAGACTTCGCATCGTACGGCCTGCCTCCATCCGCAACATTTATTGCATTTTTCAACGGATTGCAGGAGGATCATGCGGCTTGAATCCATCACACTCCGAAAGCTCCGCATGCGCTTGAAGGCTCCCTTCGAAACCAGCTTCGGAGCCACGCAGGAGCGCGTCATTCTCCTCGTGGAAGCCCGCTCCGAGGGCGTGACCGGCTGGGGCGAAATTACCGCAATGGAGGCGCCTACTTTCAATTCGGAAACGTGGGCCACCGCGTGGCTCATTGCCCGGGATTTTCTTATCCCGCGTCTTCTCGGCGCGCACATCGCCTCCGCCGCCGAAATCCCCGCCCTGCTGGCCCCGGTTCGCGGCCACGAAATGGCCAAGGCCGGTCTGGAGAACGCGTTTTGGGATGTCGAAGCGCAGCAGAAGGGGCTTCCACTGGCTCGCCTTCTTGGCGGAACGCAGTCCGAAATCTCTTGCGGTGTCTCTATTGGGCTTCAACCCAGCCCGGAGGCGCTCGTCGAGAGGGTTGCCGAGGAACTCGCCTGCGGCTATCAGCGCATCAAGCTCAAAATCAAGCCTGGCAAGGACATCGAGTACATCCGGGCCGTCCGCAAGGCCAATCCCGATGCGGTTATCTCGGTCGACGCCAATGCCGCCTATACCCTCGCCGATACGCCCCATTTGCAGCGCCTGGATGAATTTAATCTCCTCATGATCGAGCAGCCGCTATGGTGGGATGACATCGCCGCACACGCTAAACTCCAGAAACAGTTGAAGACTCCCATTTGTCTCGACGAACCGATCCACAACGCGCGCCATGCTGTGGCTGCTATTGAAATGGGCGCTGCGCGCATCATCAACATCAAACTTGGGCGCGTCGGCGGGCATACCAGCGCCCGCGATACGCAAGCCTGCTGTCTCGCACGCCAGATCCCGGCTTGGTGTGGCGGCATGCTGGAATCCGGAATCGGCCGGGCCCACAATATCGCTGTTTCTTCGCTGCCGGGCTACACGTTGCCGGGCGATGTTTCCGCCAGCCGGCGTTACTGGGAGCACGACATCATCGATCCTCCCGTTCACGTCTCTCCAAAGGGCACCATCAAAGTGCCCGCAATGCCGGGTCTTGGCTTTCGCCTCGATCGCGAACGTATTGACCACTGTACAACCGAAAAGGAAACCTGGCGTGCATAGCCGGCGCGCACTGTCCGCGGCCTTTACCGTCCTCACTGCGTCCGTCCTTCCCGCGGCGATAGCAACATCTGTTGCGCAAACGCCGCCTTCCCGCGGCTTGCGGGCTCCCGCTGACCCGCCTGCCGCCTGGAAGGAACTGATTGGTGAATATAACGGTCCCGATAAGCAGACCCTGACCGTCTACGAAGACTTCGGCAAGTTGCGCTTCTCAGCCCCGCCGCG
The DNA here is from genome assembly GCA_035652855.1 of Candidatus Acidiferrum sp. GTDB lineage: Bacteria > Acidobacteriota > Terriglobia > Acidiferrales > UBA7541 > Acidiferrum. Next base: position 678 of record DASRCZ010000251.1, on the reverse strand, counting down.
GTCCCCAAGGGAAATACATCGCTTGTCCAGGGAATCGGCAAGTTTCGCCAAAGGCGATTCATCGTCGGAGAAGCAAGCACGCATTCTCCGGGACGCCAGCGGAAAAATTACAGCCATCGAGTTCGCTGGACTTTCTTTCGCTCGCCGCGATCTGCCTTCCGGGGAGCACGCTACTCTTCTCGTCAAGCCCGTGCGTCCCGTCGACGAGCTGCGGGCCGAAGCGCTCCTCGCCACCCCGCCGCGCGAAACCGGTGCGTTTCGCAAACCGGACCTTGTCGAGTTGGCCGCGCTCGACCCCGCGATTCACCTCGATATTCGTTACGCCACGTCCAACAACTTTCTCGGCTCACCCGTTTATACCCAAGCCCGCGCTTTCCTCCAGCGCCCTGCCGCCGAATCCCTGGTTCGGGCGCTCCGCACGCTCGAAAGCGAAGGTTATGGGCTGCTTATTCACGACGCGTACCGCCCCTGGTTTGTTACCAAGATCTTCTGGGACGCCACCCCTCCCGAAGGAAAGATCTTCGTGGCCGATCCCGCGCAGGGCTCCCGCCATAATCGCGGCTGCGCCGTGGATTTAACCCTTTACGACCTCCGCACCGCCAAGCCCATCGAAATGCCCGGCACCTATGACGAAATGTCGCCTCGCTCCTTCCCAAACTATATCGGCGGCACTTCGCT
>DASRCZ010000250.1:0-11538 GCA_035652855.1 Candidatus Acidiferrum sp. | reverse complement strand
GAAGAAGGATCCGGATAAGGCCAAGCCGAATCCGGACAAAGGGGACTCGCCATGAATCGAACCTCGGTGGCGCTTCCAGGTGTATTTCTCCTCGCGTTTGCTATTCCCTTGGCAGGACAATCGTTTGACGGCAGCGGCGGTTTGGCCGTGGCGCCGCGGATTGCGCAGTCACCATCGCCCGGGCAGGATCCCTCGGCTTTTGTCGTCAAGCCGCAACTCACGGATGAACAACTCGCGGACCTGGAAATGGTCCGCAAGGACTTTCGCGGCGCGGCTGAAATCTACCGCAGGCTGGCGGAACAACAGCCGAAGAACGCCGTCTACTTGAATAAGCTGGGCATCGCCTTGCACCAGCAGACAGCGCTTTCACAAGCATTGAAGTATTACGAGAAGGCAGTGAAAGCCGATCCCACCTATGCGGACGCCCAGAACAACATCGGCACCATCTGGTATCAGCGGAAGAAATACGGCAAAGCCGTCCGGGCGTATGAAAAGGCCCTGAAGATGCGCAGCGACATGGCTGTGCTTTACAGCAATCTTGGCTACGCCTATTTCGGCGAAAAGAAATACGAGGAGTCGATTGCGGCCTTTCGCCAGGCGCTGGCGCTCGATCCCAAGCTTTTTGAGAGCAACGGCTCGCGCTCAGGTTCGATCCTGCAGGACCGCTCGGTCGGCGACCGCGCGAAATTCTATTTTTTGCTGGCCAAGTCCTTTGCACAGGCCAACAATCTGGACCGCTGCCTCTTCTATCTCCGCAAGGCCAAGGAAGAGGGCTTCACTTCGATGGCCGAGGTCAAGACCGACCCTGCGTTTGCCGCAGTGCTGAAGAGCCCGGTGGTGCAGGAGTTGCTCGCCCCGAAGCCGGTGGATGCCGCGCAACCCTAAGCGCATCTGGTTTTCTTCCGATAACGCCGTTTCTGCGGATTTCCTCTCTGTTACAATGATTCGAGCATGGGCTTCCGTATCGCCGCCCGGATAATCGTCGCCCTTCTCCTTGCGTCTCTGCTCGGCCTGCAGCCGTTGCGAGCCAATCCAGCTTCCAAGGCCGCTGTCGCCGCCGCGGCTTCGACCGGCATCTATCTTGTTTTTCCATTTGAAAACGACGGTTCCTCTCCGCACTTGGATTGGCTTGGCGAAGGACTCGAGCATCTTGTGATATCCCGGCTTTCCGCCGGAGGAGAAGAGGTCTATTCGCGTTCCGGCAGGATCAGCGAACTCGAGCGTTACGGGTTGCCCGCCTCGGCGAAACTCAGCCATGCCACGATGCTGCGCATGGCGCAGGACCTCGACGCCGATTACGTCATTTTGGGGAGCTTTCATTCCGATGGCGCCAGCCTGACGGTAGATGCGCGCTTGCTCGTAGTCAGCCCCGCGACGTTGCTTCCGAAGACGCGCGAATCCGGTCCTCTCGATTCGTTAATGGACCTGGCAACCCGTCTCACCTGGAAGCTCCTTAGCGAACGGGGCTCGTATGGGGTTACGCTAGCCGATTTCGCGAAGAAACAGCGTCCGTTGCGCCTGGACGCGTTCGAGCACTACATTCGGGGTCTCACGGCCATCGAAGACGATGGCAAAATCCGTGATCTGCGCGAAGCGGCCCGCCTCGAACCGGCTTGGCCTGACCCCGACTACGCGCTCGGTGATCTCTATTTCTCCCGCAACGATTGCAACTCCGCCCTCCCATGGTTCGCTCGCGTTCCCAAGGAGCACGACCGTTACGCCGAATCCGTCTTTTCGTCCGGAGTTTGTTATTTGCTTCTCGGGAATCCGCAGCGCGCCGAGGAGACGTTTGGATCGCTGCAAATCTCCGCTCCGGCGGCGCTTCCGCTTGCCGATTCTCCCGAGCTTCTGAATGATCTAGCCCTCGCGAAAGCGCGCCAGGGGAAAGCCGCCGCGGCGGAAACCGATCTTCGTCGCGCGATGGAACTCGGCCCGGATGAAGACGACTACCCCGTTAACCTTGGTCTCCTGGCTTTGCGTGCCAATGATTTTAAGGCGGCGGCAGCTGATTTTCGCGAGGCCATTGAGCGCGAGCCGGACAATCCCGAGGACCGCTCGCTGCTGATCTACGCTCTCGAGAAGGCCGGCAAACCGGATGAGGCCGAGGAGGAGCGGTCGGAAGCCGCCGAATCCTTCGGTCCGAATGGCGTGCAGCCGATCCGCGTAGACGCGAAGAATCCGGAGTCTTGGGCCCGGCTGGAGCGGCTGCGCACGGAATTGGACCCGGCCGAGCTTCGCCCGGAATTTCGGATTGCGCCGAATCCGAATGGCGCGGCTGCTCCGGGAGCCGCGGCAGTTTCCGTGGTTACTCACGTGCGTAGCGGCCGCCAGGCTCTCGCCGCCAATCAGCTCGATCTGGCAACCAAGGAGTTCCAAGCCGCGCTGGCCGCGGATCCGCGCAGTTCCTCCGCGCACCGTGGATTGGCCGAAATCGCGCGCAAGCAGGGGCGCCTCGACGAGGCCGTCAAGGAATTGCAAGCTTCGCTGATCGCGCGTAACTCCGCTGCTGTGCGGATCATGCTTGCTCGCGTGTATCTCGAGCAGAAAAAGCCAGATCTGGCCCGCGCCGAAGTAGAGAAAGCGCTCAAGCTTGCGCCCAACTACGCCGAAGCGAAACAATTGCTCGACCATCTGCAGAAGTCCGGCGACACAAAGCCGGACGAGGGTGTGCGATGAAGCTTCCCCGCTCCCCGCGGACTTCGGTTTTCTTCTTGTCCGTCGCAATTCTGTGTTTTGCATTTCCGCTTGGCTTAATGCCGGCGCAATCGGTTCGCGCCTCGCATTCGGAAAAGACCGATACGCAACCGGGCCGGTCTGACGTCGAAGCACTCCGCATCGACGGGGAAGTGGACCCGATCCTCGCGAATTACATTGACGAGGGTATCGAGGCTGCCGGGCAGCGTCATGCCTCGCTCGTGCTGATCACGATGGATACTCCTGGCGGGCTGAGCTATTCGATGAAGAACATCATCCAGCACATCCTTGCGTCGAAAATCCCCATCGCCGTGTACGTCTCGCCGACCGGCGCTCGCGGCGCATCCGCCGGCTTTTACATTTTGCTTTCCGCCGATGTCGCTGCGATGGCTCCCGGTACGCACACCGGATCTGCTTCGCCTATCCTTTCCATCGGCGGATGGGTGCCGCAGATTGACGAAACGCTGCGCAAGAAGATCAATACGGATGCGACGGCTTTTCTGCGCAGCTACACGGAAAAGCGCGGGCGCAATCCGCAGCTGGCGGAAACGGCTGTGACAGAAGCCAAAGCGTTCACCGAGCAGGAAGCGCTTCGGGGCGGCTTAGTCGACCTTGTCGCGGACTCAAAGGAAGATTTGCTGGCGAAGCTGAATGGCCGCGAAATCACGCGTTTTGACGGTTCAAAGGCAAAGCTCGATCTATCCAACTTCACTCTCGTCCGCTTCGAGCTTTCGGCGCGGCAGAAATTTTTGAATCGCATTGTCGAGCCGGATGCCGTCTTCGTTTTGCTAATCATCGGAGTTCTCGGCCTCTACACCGAATTTACCCATCCAGGCATCATCGCGCCCGGTGTCGTCGGCGGCATCTGCATCATTCTTGCTGCGTACGCGTTGCATTTCCTCCCAGTGAATCTCGCCGGAGTGTTCCTCATTCTCCTGGCCCTGGTGTTTTTCATCCTGGAGGCGAAGTACACCAGCCACGGCGTCCTCCTCGCCGGCGGCATCATTTCCATGCTGCTGGGCGCGACGTTCCTGATTCGCTCGCCCATCACCGGCGGCGGAGTGAGTCTCGGCGTCGCCCTCGCGGTCACTGTGCCGTTTGCCGCCTTGAGCGTGTTCCTGATGCGGCTGGTACTGCGCTCGCGGCACTGGAAGCAGGCCACGGGAACGGAGGAGCTCGTCGGTTCTCAGGGTGTCGTCATGTCGGCCATACAAGCCGGGGCGGAAGGCATGATTCGTGTTCACGGCGAGCTGTGGCGCGCCGTTTCGTCTCGTCCACTCGCTGAGGGCAGCACAGTCCGCGTGACCGGAGTGCAAGGGCTTCAGCTCACGGTCGAGCCGGTCGAGCAGGTGCCGGCATAAGCGCGGCGTGCTGAAGGGAAGACACGGACGCGTTAGGTTTGAGGGAGGGAAGCATGGATCAGATTGGCTTTGTCGGTATAGCAATCATTGTTGTCTTCGGCCTGATCTGGTTTTGGAACTCGCTGTATATCATCAAGGAATGGGAGCGCGGCGTCGTCCTTCGGCTAGGCCGCCTGGTGCCGCAGGCGAAGGGCGCCGGCCTGAATCTCGTATTTTGGCCCATTGAAACGCTCTATCGCGTCAGTCTGCGCATTGAAACGCTGGACGTTCCGGCGCAAGACATCATTACGCGCGACAATGTCTCGGTGAAAGTGAATGCGGTCTGCTATTTCCGCGTGGTTGACGCCAATCTCGCCCTTTCGCAGGTGCAAAACTACACGTACGCCACTTCCCAGCTCGCGCAGACAACGCTACGAAGCGTCGTCGGACAATTCGAACTCGATGAGATTCTGTCGCAGCGCGAAAAGGTGAACTCCAAACTGCAGGTGATTCTCGATCAGGACACGGAACCCTGGGGGATCAAGGTCAGCAAAGTCGAAGTGAAGCAGGTGGACATTCCCGAGCAGATGCAGCGCGCCATCGCCAAGCAAGCCGAAGCCGAGCGCGAGCGCCGCGCCAAGATTATCCACGCGGATGGCGAGTACGAAGCCTCCGCGAAGCTTGCCGACGCCGCCAAGGTGCTCGAAACGCAGCCCTCCGCGATTCAGCTTCGCTACTTGCAGACGCTGACGGAGATAGGTGTCGAAAAGAACACAACGATTGTTTTCCCGCTGCCTATCGATATTATTAACAGGTGGGTGGAATCAATCGGCGGCCGGAATAAGTAGAGTGAACTCAGGTACATAGGGTGCGCCGGGTCCCGGCCACCCAGTAAATGGGCAAAGGGACGGGGGCAGACAAGTAGGAATGGCATCAGGAGGAAAGCGCGGAGCGGGCGAGCGTGTGCTCGAAGGCCGGCACGTCATCGGTCTTTTCTTGCTGATGTTGCTTTTCTCCGGAGTGTTTTTCACGCTCGGTTATTTAATGGGCCGCGATAGTTTCAGCAGCCAGGTTCGCGCCGCGAGCTCGCCGAACGCAACCAGCAGCGAGTTGCGGAACGCGCAGAACGGCTGGTTCGCGAACCACGCCGCAAAATCCGCGCCCGCCGCGCAAACACATTCGGATTGGGAATTTTACGACGCGGCCAAATCGAAACCCGCTGACGAGCGCCTCGGGTCTGCCGCTGCCCGCCAGCCGCCGGCACGAACGTTGTCCGCCGCAAGCAAGAGCAACGCATCGCCGCGTCCTGCGGTTTCATCGAAAACAGCGAATGCTCCCATGATTCCGGCCGGGTCCTACTTCCTGCAGGTCGCGGCTCTAACTCGAGAAGCCGACGCCCTGGACCTGGCGGCCCGGTTGCGAAAAAAGAGCTTCCCCTCTTTTGTTCTCTCGCCGCAGACCGACAAGTACTTTCGCGTCCAGGTCGGCCCGTATGCCGATCAAAAATCCGCCGAGGCGGCCAGGAAAGGGCTGGAAGTCGCGGGCTTCAAAGCCATCGTGAAGCACTGATGCCTGCAAGGAATTGGCTCAGCTATCTTCGGCCCCATCCGGGTACGGAAACTCCGGCGGTCTTGCGATTGGCGGTGGCCGCGGTTTCGGGCGCGGCGCTCTCGTTTTCCTTCACCGGATTTTACCTCGCGATTTATGCTTACATTTGCGTCGGAGTGCTGATGGTCGTGGTGTTCCACGCCCGGCCTCCGGTTGCCTTCGCCTGCGGTTTTGTGCACGCCGCATTTTTTGTGGTCACCTCCGTCCCCTGGATCGCCACGGTTCTGGCCGTCCACGGCGGGCTATCCCTCGCGGGCGGCTGGGGCGTGCTGCTCCTGATTGCGGCGGCCTGGGGCGTGCTTGTCGGCGCCTTCACTCTGTGCGTGCACCGTTTGTCCCACCGCCGTCTTGAACTCGCCTGCATCGGAGCGCCGTTTCTTTGGGTGACGTTCGAGTTTGCCCGGGCGCATTTGCCGGAGATTAGTTTTCCCTGGAACCTGCTCGGTTACTCGGCTGCGGCGAACCCCGCTTTGCTGCAAATCACTACAGTAACCGGCATTTACGGCTTGTCGTTCCTCGTTGCCGCCTTCAATTCGCTCCTCGCCTGGACCGACGTTGCCGCCAAACCTGCGCCGCGGCGGCGACTGCTGGTCTACGGCGCCTCCGTTGCGGCGCTCCTCGCGGTCATGCTTGCCGCGCCGCGGTTCCTTCCGGCTGCGGATGCGCATCACACCGCTCGCGGCGTGCAGCTCAATTTGCCGGAATCGGTCAGCTACGAATCAAACTGGTTTCAAACGCACACCAAGGAGCTTGATAGCATCACTTCGCTAAGTCTTGCACCGGAGCATCAAGCAACCACCCAAGCGCCCAGTCAAGCGCCGGATCTGCTTATCTGGCCGGAAGCCCCTGCGCCGTTTTCTCCGCAAGATCCGCAATTCGCCAAACTGGCTTCAAGCATCGCCCAACGCTTCGGCCACCCTTTTCTCGCCGGGGTCATCGAGTGGCGCGCTCCCGAATCGCACAGCGCCGAAACCGGCCGTGCGCCGCGAAACGTTCCGATTCCGTACAACAGCGCGATCTTGCTGGATGCGCACGGCCAAACCCGCTTCGTCTACGATAAGATTCACCTCGTTCCTTTCGGGGAGTACGAGCCGTTTCCGTTGATTCATCATGTGGTCAGCAGCGTCTCCGATGAAGTGGGCGGTTTCAGCAAGGGCGCGCCGACTTACGCGGTGGGAAAGCTGCCCAACGGCGATCCCTTTGGTGTCTTCATTTGCTACGAAGCCATCTATGGAGGGGAAGTTCGCCGCTTTGCCGCACACGGCGCAGAACTGCTGATCAACATCTCGAATGACGGATGGTTCGGCCGCTCCGCCGCTCCCGTGCAGCATCTGCATATGGCACGCGTTCGAGCGGTCGAGAATCGGCGCTGGTTGCTGCGCGTCACGAATAACGGCTTCACCGTTGCGGTTGACCCTTACGGACGAACCTTCCACCCCTTGCCGCCGGACGTCCGAGCCGCCGCCGATTTGCCCTATGACTTCCGCGCGGATCTCACCATCTACACGCGATACGGTGACTGGTTTGCTTGGCTCTGCGTCATCGTTTCCGTTATTCTGGTTGCCTCTACTTTCTGGAAAGGAAATCTTCTGCACGATCAGCTTCCGATTCCGGTTGCCGAAGCGCGGCAGCCGGCTGTCTGAGGCCTGACTCGCGCGGCCCGGTCGAGCATGATTCTTGAGGATTTGCAGCATCGCTATGAAGGTTTGCGGCAGCGCGTGACGCTCGTGCGGAGCTATCTTTGACGCCGCACAAAACCGCCAGCGCCTGAAGGCGCTTGAAGCCCGCATCTCCGAACCTAATTTCTGGAATGATCAGGACGCCGCGCAAGGAGTGCTGCGCGAGCGCAAACGCGCTGAGGACCAGATTGCCGCGGACGAAAAGCTTGGCGCGCTTACAGGCGACATTGAGACCTATATCTCCCTGGCGAAGGAAGAAACCAACCCGGAGCAGCGTGACGATCTGCTGAAAGAGCTCGACCGCGAACTCGGCGGCGCGGAGACTTACGTTGCTGAGCTTGAAACGCGCACGCTGCTTTCCGGTGAGAGCGATCACCTCGGCGCCATCATGACCATCAAACCCGGAGCCGGCGGCACGGAATCCCAAGACTGGGCCTCCATCCTGTTGCGCATGTATCTCCGCTGGGCGGAGCGGCGGGCTATTCGCGCCACGGTTCTCGACGAATCGCCGGGGGAGGAGGCTGGCATCAAAAACGCCACCATTCAGTTTAATGGCGAGAATGCGTACGGCCTGCTCGCCGGCGAAACCGGTGTTCATCGCCTTGTGCGCATTTCACCGTTTGACCAGGCAGCGCGTCGCCACACCTCGTTCGCATCGGTGTTCGTCATTCCGGAAGTCGATGACCGTATCGAAGTCAATATCCGCCCCGAGGACATCAAGCTGGACACGTTTCGTTCGGGCGGCAAGGGTGGGCAGAACGTCAACAAGGTGGAAACCGCGGTGCGCATCACGCATATCCCTACGGGTGTTGTCGTCGCTTGCCAGGCGGAACGCAGCCAGCACAAGAACCGCGAAATGGCGATGAAGATGTTGCGCTCGCGTCTCTATGATCTCGAGCTGCAAAAGCGCCAGGCGGAAACCGATAAACTCGATGAGACCAAGCTGGATATCTCCTTTGGCAGCCAGATTCGCTCGTACGTCATGCAGCCCTACCGCCTGATCAAGGACCACCGCACCAAATTCGAAGTCGGCGACGTGGACCGCGTCCTGGACGGCGACCTCGACCCCTTTATCCGCTCTTACCTCATGGCCAAGAAAACCAAAGGCAAGCTCGATGTCCAAACCGACGCTTCGGACGAAATGTAGTCCAGCTTGCGTTGGTCAACCCGCGCCGCCTGCCTCGAAAAGGGCCACAAGGGGCTTAAAGCACAGCAGCACTTGCGCCCGGCAAACAGGAGTCACCAATCACGAGTTACCAGGGTTCTTCTTCTTTCTGGCAGAATAGTCGCCCGTGCTGATCACCTTTCGCTCCCAATATCCTGTCTCTCGAACCATGGCATTCGAGAAGGAATACCATCCAAATCTGCGTCTGACGCTCGCCGAAAAGCGCGACTTGCTCCAGCACGCCATCGTCCTCTGGATGTTCGACCGCGGCCAACTCGCGGGGGAAACCTATGGCATTGCTCTCGACGGCCGTTTCGAGGCGCCGCCCGGCTGCCCAAAGGATCCACGCGCGATTTACTGCTACTCGACGACGATCCTCCACCGCTACAAGAACCGGGGTTATGGCCGCATCCTGAAAGCTGCATTCATCGGGCGCGTCTCGGGCGAATTTCAGCGCATCTACGGCCACGCGCGGCCCGGCGCTAGTCAGGCGCTCAATCGCAGCTTTGGCGCGCGCTTCGGCAAGACGTACAAGAACTGGTACGGAACGGGCGAAGACTTCCGCATGTACGTGTTGAACCTGCACCCTTGAACTGTCGGTCGGCGGCACGAGAGATACCGGACACGCTTCGTGTCGCGCGGTTCCGCGTGGCTCTTCGCGCCGCGTTTCCCCTATTCATAGCGGAGCGCGCGCATCGGATCGATTCGGCTCGCGCGTAACGCCGGAACGTATCCCGCCGCGCAAGCGACCAGTACGAGGCAGAGTGTCGCCAGGACCAGCGTCGTCGCATCGTGGGCGGACACGCCGTACAGCTGGCTCTTCACCACGCGGATCAGCGCCAGCGCCGCTGGAACGCCAATCGCTATTCCAATGGCGATGAGAGTCATTACCTCGCGCATCACCAGCCACAGCACGCGCCCCGCTTCCGCGCCCAGCGCCATCCGAATCCCGATCTCCCGCGTGCGCTGTGCCACCGTGTACGCCATCACGCCGTATAGTCCGATCACTGCGAGCAGTGTGGCCAAGAGACCGAATACGCTCGAAAGACTCGCGATCATCCGCTCGTTCGAAAGGGAATTGGCGAGTTGCGCTTCCGTGGTCCGCATCGAGTAAATCGGCAGGTTCGGATCCAGATCGTGCACGCGCTCGCGAATCAGCGGCATAATGGCGCTGGGGTCCGCGGCGGTCCTGGCGTATACCGTCATGCCGCCGACGAAATGGCTTCCGAGATAGGGTATGAACGCCTGCTCGGGAACATCATCGCGCACCGACGTGTACTTCACGTCTTTCACTACGCCGATTACCTCCATGGGCGTCGGCGTGCCCGGGTCCGAGCCGAACCCGATGTGGTAGCCGATCGGGTTTCTACCGGCGAAATATTTGCGTGCGAACGTTTCGTTAATGATGGCCACTGTTGGGGTCCAGTCGTCTTTCTCGCGCCCCCGCAGCACTTCGCGATTGTCGTTCGCGTTGAAGTCGCGTCCCGCGACGATGGGAATGCCCATGGTGGCGAAATAGCCGGGGCTGACCTGGTTCATGAATGGCTCGGGATTTTCCCCGGCTTTGGCCGTGTAACCCTCGACGGTCATGCTGCTGTCCCACTCGTCGCCTTCGAGAATGCGCATGGAGGCAAGGCCGGCGGATTCGACGCCGGGAATCGAGCCAAGGCTCTCCTGCAGGTGCTGATAGAAAATCTTCATGCGATCGGTTGTGTAGCTCGCGAGCGTCGGGTCGATCTCGAAGCCGATCAGGCGCTGCACCGGGAAACCCGGCCCGAGGTTGCTCAAATTGTTCAGCGTCCGCAGAAAGAGCCCCGCTCCGATGAGCAGCAGCAGCGAGAGCGCCACCTGCGCCACGACGAGTGCGCGCCGCAAATTGCCTTGCGTGCCGCCGGCCACCGCCCCGGCCTGGTCCTTCAGGGTCCTCCCGACGTCCGGCTTTGTGGTCTGCAATGCGGGCGCCAGCCCAAACGTCAAACCCGTGAGCACGGTCACGGCGAGCGTGAAGAGTAAGATGCGCAAGTCGGGCGCACTCGAAATTTCGAGTCCCCCGGAATCCGACGGCAGATACATGGCCGTCAGCGTGTGGTCCGCCCAGAAAGCGAGGGCAAGACCAACCGCAGCGCCCATCGTCGAGAGCGCCAGAGTTTCTATCAGCAGTTGCCCGATGATGCGCCCGCGGCTGGCGCCCACCGCGAGCCGGACAGCGATTTCTTTCTGGCGGCCGGTCGCGCGGGCCAGCAGCAAGTTGGCGATATTTGCGCATGCGATCAGCAGAACGATCGCCGTCGTCGCCATCAGCACCCATAGCGGAGTCGAAAGCGCTTGCCGCATGTAAGAGCGCCCTTGCGAGCCCGGAAGCACATCGATCCAGCACTTCAGAAATTGCTCGCGATCGTAAGTCGAGGCATGGCTGAAAGCGGCCTCTTTCACCTCCATCTCAAGCATCGAGTGCATAAAGGGCTGCAGCGAAGCTTTTGCCTGCTTGATGGAAACTCCCGGCTTCAGACGGCCGAAGGCATTCACCCAGCGGTTGCGCCGGTCCGTCAGCATTTCGTTGTTCCCGGCAGCCATCATTTCGGGTTGCATCATGATAGGCATGAAAAGTTTCGGCGAATGGCCCAGCTCGACTCCATGGAAGCCCTCGGGTGCCACGCCAACAATGGTCATCTTGTGGTTGTTCACCAGGATGTTTTTTCCGATTACTGCCGGGTCCGAACGGAAGCGTGTTCTCCAGTACTCGTAGCTAAGCACCACGATCGGATGCCCGCTGCGCACACGATTGTCGTCCGGCGTAAACGTCCGCCCAAGGGCGGCTTGCACGCCGAGCACCTCGAAGTATTCGCCGGAAACCAACTCGGAATCCACCCGCTCAGCCTGGCTGTTGCCGCTTGCCACCGCGACCGGGATGGGGAACCGGCAGAACATGCCCGAAAAGACTTCATTGTGATCCTGAAAATCGCGGTACATCGGATACGAGATGGCGTTGCCGCCCCAGTTGCTGCCGTAGTGCCGCCCGCGCATCGTCAGCAGCACAAGCTGCTGGGGATTC
>DASRCZ010000249.1:0-6876 GCA_035652855.1 Candidatus Acidiferrum sp. | reverse complement strand
GACGTGGATCTGACCGCCCGGCCGTTTCGCGTTAAAGCCGGCAACGTGGACTACGTCACGCGGACTCTGATCGTCGCCGCCGGCGCTTCCGCGCGCATGCTCGGTCTCCCCGGCGAGCGCGAACTTATCGGCCACGGCGTCTCGACGTGCGCCACCTGTGACGGCTTCTTCTTCCGCGGCAAGCCCATTGCGGTTGTTGGCGGCGGCGACTCCGCCATGGAGGAAGCCAATTTCCTCACGCGCTACGCCAGCAAAGTGCATCTGATTCACCGCCGCAACGAATTTCGCGCGTCGAAAATCATGCTTGATCGCGCAAGAGCCAATGAGAAAATCGAATTCGTCGCGCCAGCCATCGTCGAGGAAATCGTTGCCCCGCAAGGCTCGGTGGAGGGCGTGAAAATCCGCAATCCGCAGGGCGGCGATGCTCGCGTCATCGAAATCCACGGCCTCTTCGTGGCTATCGGTCACATCCCGAACACTGCCGTGTTTCGGGGCAAGCTCGATATGGACGAGAACGGCTACCTCATCGCCAGGCACGGCAGCCTGACCCGGGTGCCTGGCGTTTTCGTCGCCGGAGATGTGCAGGACCACCGCTATCGCCAGGCCGTCACCGCCGCCGGCTCCGGCTGCATGGCCGCCATAGACGCCGAGAAGTTCCTGGAAGAGCACAGAGACTAGTTCGCGCTTTCCTTCCCGGGCATAATCATCCTTCATGCTCCGGTCCACACTGCTCAAGCTCGCGCAAAGCCAAAAATTAGCGCATTTCGTTACCGCCAACGGCTCCACTCGCAACATGGCCCGCCGCTTTGTCGCCGGAGAGACGCTCGACGATGCCATCGCGGCGGCGCGCGAGTGCAATAACCGGGGCATGCTGGTCAGCCTCGATTATCTTGGCGAAAACGCCGCGAGCACCGCCGATGCGCAGCGTGCCCGCGACGCCTATCTCGAAATCTTCGAGCGTATCGCCGCCGAGCGCCTGCACGCCAACGTTTCCTGCAAGCTCACGCAGATGGGCCTTGATCTCAGTCCCGATTTCTGTGAAGGCCTGGTTCTTTCCGTCGCCGAGCGAGCCGCCGCTTACGAGAATTTTCTCCGCATTGACATGGAAGGCTCGCTTTACACGCAGCGCACGGTCGAACTCGTGAAGCGCGTGCGGACGCGCACCCCGGCGATCGGCGCCGTCATTCAGGCCTACCTCTACCGCAGCGAGGCCGATATTCAGGATTTGCTCGCCTACGGCTGCCGCATTCGCCTTTGCAAAGGCGCCTACAAGGAAGGGCCGGAAGTTGCCTATCCGCGCAAATCCGATGTCGACAAAAATTACGTCAAGCTCATGCAGTTACTGCTCTGCAGCGGCTTTTATCACGGCATCGCCACGCACGATCCGCGCATGATCGCGGCAACCATTCGCTTCGCCGCGGCGAAACATATCTCGAAGGACGATTTCGAGTTTCAGATGCTCTATGGCGTGCGCACGGATTTGCAAAAGAGGCTCGTCCGCGACGGTTATCGCCTGCGTATTTACATTCCCTACGGCAGGGATTGGTTTCCCTACTTCATGCGCCGGCTTGCCGAGCGGCCCGCCAACCTTGCATTCTTCGTCAAAAATCTGGTGCGCTAAGCTCTGGCTCGGAATCCGGCCTGAAGAGCGCGCCGGAGAAACTCGCTGGGAAGTTGCACGTCTGCCCGCTAACTAAAGCTTGCGCGCGACCGTCACTCCGTCGCGCAGCGGCAGCAGCACTGGAAACAGTTCCTTCGACGAAAACGTGAGGCGGTTCAGCTCTTGCACGCCGAGCGTGTTTTTGTCGCCGGGCGCGGCCGGCCTTGCCGCACGGCCGCTCCACAGCGTGTTATCCGTAACGAACAGGCCGCCGCGCTTTAGCTTCGGTACGGCAATGCGCATCGCCTCGGGGTACTGATGCTTGTCCACATCGTTGAAAATCAGGCCGAATTTTCCCGGCGTCTTCTTCAGTAATTCCAGCGCGTTGCCCGTCTGGATGCGAATACGCTTGGCGACGCCCGCTTTCCGGAAGTGCGCTTCGGCGAGCCGCGCATTTTCCGGATCGCCGTCGGTATAGAAAACCTGGGCTTTTGGCCCCGCGGCGCGCGCCAGCCAAATGGTCGAATACCCGATCGCGGAACCCATTTCAAAAATGCGCTGAGCGCCGGAAATCTGGACCAGCAACGCCAGGAATCGCGCGACGGCCGGGCCGATGATGGGCACGTTGTGGCCGGCGGCGTATTCCTCCATTTCCGCGAGCACGCCATCGCTTGCCGGAAGGAGATCGTAAACGTATTGTTCGACGTCCTCCTGAATGTAGCCGCTGCGGAGATTGTCAGTAAGGTTCACAGATGTTCCCCTGGTTTCAGGGCGTGTACGGTCAGTCCGGCAATATCCCGGGCTTCCTTGCGCAGCTCTTCCGGCGTCCCGGCCAGCACGGGGAACGTGCCGTAGTGCATCGGAATCACATGCTTCACGCCGAGGAAGCGAATCGCGTGCGCCGCCTCGCGCGGCCCCATCGTGTAGTGATCGCCAATCGGCAGCATCGCGAGATCGGGCCGGTACAGCTCGCCGATGAGTTTCATGTCGCTGAAAAGGCAGGTATCGCCCGCGTGATACACGGTGAATCCGCCCGGCATGCGGATGATCAGGCCGGCGGGCTCGCCGGCGTAGAGCACGGAGTTTCCGTCCTGAATGGAATTGGAATGAAAGGCGTGCGTGAGCGTGACAAGGAAATCGCCGACCGTTTGCGTGCCGCCCTTGCCCATGGGCGCCGCCTCTTTGTCGAATCCCTTGCTCTGGATCCACAGTCCCGTTTCGTAGATCGAGACGATCTTCGGATGATGCTGCTTCGCCAGTTCGATCAAGTCGCCGAGATGATCGCCGTGCGCGTGCGAAAGGAAAACGGCGTCGAGCCGGCCTACTTTTTTCAGGTTCGCGGGACAAGCCGGGTTGGTCATCACCCAGGGATCGATTATCGCGACTTGTCCGGAAGGCGTGGCCAGCGAGAACGTGGAGTGGCCGAAATAGGTGACGCGATTGCCTTTTGTGTCGAGCATCCATTCACCTCGGAGCATGAAAGAATGACAGCGATTGGACGATCAGCGAGAGCCAGAAGTTGCGGAGCCTCCCTCCAGCAGGCTGCGAATCGCGCTTTCGTAGGTCTCGCGCTTTTGCTCGCCAAGAAAGTGGCCGGCTCGTGCTCCGTCCCTGGCGTAGAAAATGGTCGCCGGCAGCGAGCCGTTCCATCCGGGCAGCACGGTTTGGTCAAACTCTTGTTCCTCTCCGGCTTTCTTGCGGTAATTTGGGAAAATCGGTTTATAACGGGCAAGAAAACGGCGCATTAAAATCAGGTCGCCATCCTGATCGAGATTGATTCCAACCACTCGCAATCCCTGCGGGGCGTATTGCTTTGCGAGATCGTTGAGCATGGGATATTCGTCGCGGCAAGGCTCGCACCAGGTCGCCCAGAACGTGACGATCAGCGGCTTTCCCCGGTACTCCCGCACAATTTTCTGGTAGTCCTGGGCATCGATCAGCTCGGGATCGCGCACCGCGGATTTCTTCGTTTGCGGAGCGGCGCAAACCGCGGCCGCAAGAGCCGCGAGAGCGCCTGCAAAAATGAGTTCCGCGAAAACGCGCCTTGCGAGAGTCTTTCTCATTTCTTCTCCAATCCGTCCCGCTCCATTTTAGACGCACCCGGCGAGGTTGAGAAACGATTCCCTGCCGCGTACAATTCTTTTCAGAAGGTGGTTGACCATAGCGGTGCATGCTATACAAATTTCGCCATTGGGTCCGCGCCTGAAGCGGCTCCGCTGCCGCAGCGCCGGTGTCCCGGAAAAAAGGAGAAGTTGAATGGCTTACGTCATCGCCGAGCCGTGCATCGGCACCAAGGATACTGCGTGCGTGGATGTGTGCCCGGTCGACTGCATTCATCCGCGGAAGGATGAGCCGGGCTTTGACAACGAAAAGCAGCTTTACATCAATCCGGCGGAATGTATCGATTGCGGCGCTTGCGTTCCGGTTTGCCCGGTGACTGCGATTTTTGCTCTCGAGGATTTGCCGGAGAAGTGGCAAAGCTTCACTCCGGTGAACGCAGACTTTTACGCCAAGAAATAGGCATGGAGCCGAGGGGGCGCCGTCCCTTCCTCAGGAAGGTTATCTTGGCAGGGGAGGCGCTCCGGGCGAACAAGAAGGGCGGCCGGCCAAGCGCTCGGAAGGATGCTAGACCCGGTTGCAGGACCTCCTTCACCAGCGTAAGTCACTGAATCTAAATGGCATCGTGAGGCTTTTGCAACTGTTCCTAGCGGCTCGTGGCGTTGATTTGCGAAATGCAAGGCGCTGCGGTGCTAGCGGGGCCGCGCAGGGTGCGCTGCTTTACATCCTCGAAGGACGTGGCAAAGAGAATCTTTTCGACGGAATCCTGGACGTCCTGCCAAAGCTGCTTCAAGCCGCAGTTCGGCCCTTCGGCGCAAACGGAGCCAATGCGGTCCTCCGCATGGGTGCAGCTCGATTCGGCGAAGGCGCCGTCGACAAGGCGAAGCACTTCGCCAACGGAGATTTGCGCTGGAGGGCGGGCGAGGGTGTAGCCACCGTGGACGCCTCTGCGGCTTTCGAGCACGCCGCCGCGCTTCAGTTCGAGAAGAATCTGCTCGAGATACTTAAGGGGGATATGATGCCGTGTGGCCACATCGTGAATGGCCACGACTTCGGGGTACTGCATTGAGAGATGCAGGACGGCTTGGGTTGCGTATTCGCCCTTCGCTGTGACGCGCATCAGGAGTAGCGTTCCACAGGCGCGGGCACGGTGTCAACGTGGTGATCAGCGTGGAGAGCGGCGCGAGGCAGAAGTCGTTCCAACGTTTCGGAGACAAAGCTCATCTATTCGTAAATCCCTGCTGATGGGCGTTTTTTTAGGAGAGCCATTGACGCGAAATTATCGAAGCGCTTTGCCGATGGTACTGGCTCTGGCGATTTGCCCGACGCTTGGAGGGCAAGCGCAGCCGCCGGGAGGGCAGAGTTCCACACCCAAGCCAAAGGCGGCCATTCCCGTGGCACACGCAGCCGCATCGCAAGGTTTGGAAGGCCGCTGGTCCGGGACGCTGCAGGCTGGCGAGGCTGTTCTGCACATCGTGCTGCATCTGGCGAAGAATCCGGATGGCTCGTATAAAGGCACGCTGGACAGCCTGGACCAAGCCGTCTACGGAATCGAAGCGGCGGCGGTGACGGTAGAGAGCGGGACGCTGAGTTTTGAGATTCCTTCGGTCAATGCGGCGTATGAGGGCAAGGTTTCGGCGGACCGGCGGAAAATTGAGGGCATCTGGAGGCAAGGCAAAGCCGGACTGGAGCTGGTGTTGAAGCGAGAATCGGCGGCGCAGGAGAAGGCGGTCTATAGCGCGGAGGGGACGTGGCAAGGTGCGCTGGAGACGACGGGATTGCGGCTACGGTTGCAGTTGCATGTCTCGCACGATGATGAGAAGCACCTGGTGGCAGCGCTGGACAGTCTGGATCAGGGGGCGCCGGGTTTGCCGGCAACGAAGGTTTCGCAGGAAGGCGCGACGGTGCGATTCGAGGTTCCGGCGGTCGGCGGGTCGTATGAAGGAACGCTGGACGCTGCGCGAAACAAGCTGGACGGGAACTGGACGCAGTCGGGCGTGGCGCAGAAGCTGAGTTTTCGGCGGTCGAGTGAGCCGCTGGAGTTGCGGCGCCCGCAGAATCCGGCGAAGCCCTATCCGTACAAAGAGGAGGAGGTTCGTTTCGCAGGCGGCGGGAAGACGACGCTGGCGGGGACGCTGACACTGCCGAGCGGCGGGGGGAAATTTCCCGCGGCCGTTCTGCTGAGCGGTTCGGGGCCGCACGACCGCGACGAATCGCTGGCGGGGCATCAGCCGTTCCTGGTGCTGGCGGATGCGCTGACGAGGGCGGGCATAGCTGTGCTTCGGTATGACAAGCGCGGATTTGGGAAATCGACCGGAGACTATGCGGCCGCGACCGCGGAGGATTTCGCGAGCGATGCGGAGTCGGCGATCGCG
Organism: Candidatus Acidiferrum sp.; assembly: GCA_035652855.1. Classification (GTDB taxonomy): domain Bacteria; phylum Acidobacteriota; class Terriglobia; order Acidiferrales; family UBA7541; genus Acidiferrum. The sequence goes on along the minus strand of DASRCZ010000249.1, from coordinate 843 downwards.
TATCTAAAAGCGCGGCCAGAGATTGATGGAGGCAAGATCGGATTGGTGGGGCACAGCGAAGGCGGAATTCTGGCGCCGATGGTGGCGATGAAGTCGCGAGACGTTGCGTTCATCGTGCTGCTGGCCGGGCCGGCGCTCAAAGGGGAGGACACGCTGCTCCTGCAATCGCGATTGCTGGCGACGGCCGCGGGAATGAGCGACGAGCACGTGGAGGCGAGTCTCGCCTTCAACCGGCAGGCTTACGCGCTGGTGCGGGAGGAGAAGGATCCGGCGGCGCTGGAGAAACGGATCAAGGAACTGGTCGAAGCGAGCGGGCTTTCGGGCGCGATGCCGCCGGCGGCGCTGGAGCAGCAGATCCGGATGATGAATTCGCCGTGGTTTCGTTTTTTTCTGGACTACGATCCCGTCCCGGCGCTGGAGAAAACCACGTGCCCGGTGCTGGCACTGGACGGAGAAAGAGACCTGCAGGTGCCGCCGAAGGAAAATTTGCCGTTGATCGAGAAGGCGCTGAAGGCGGCGGGCAACAAGGATTTCACAGTGAAGGAAATGCCCGGGTTGAACCACCTGTTTCAGCACAGCCCGACAGGTTCGCCGACGGAGTACGGCGAGATCGAAGAAACGATGTCGCCGGAGGTGCTCTCGATGGTCAGCGAGTGGATACAGAAGCACACGGGCGCGGAGAAGACGGCATGACATGCGGGTTGAGCCGAATTTCCGAATGGTCCGGTTCTTGTCTGCCGCAGGCGATGGCGGGAAGCAAGACCCTTAGCACAACCAGCAATGAAAGCATTTTTTCCACTGTGCCAGGCACAAACAGAACGCGAGATCAGTTGCAAGAGGCAT
>DASRCZ010000248.1:0-27426 GCA_035652855.1 Candidatus Acidiferrum sp. | reverse complement strand
CCGTTAAAGGACGCGGCGAAAGCTCATGAGGAGGTCATGGCGCCAGGCGCTTTTGGCAAAATCGTGCTGGTCCCTTAGGCCGCCGGATTTGCCGCGCTACTTTGGTTTGCACCGCGCAATGCTTATAATTCCGGTGTTTGTTTCCCTCGTGCGGTCGCGCCCCGGGGCTTCTGAAGAGACTAGAATACCGTGTCAACTACCCTGCTACTTGCCGCTGGTTTAGCCGCCCAGAGTCCGCTGACTCACTATTGGCACAAGATCACGGACCGCACCTTTGCCGGGATCTATCACGCCAATGCGTTCGATTTGGCGATGATGATCCCGTATTTCATCGTGCTATTTGTGCTCGCCATTTATGGCTTGCATCGGTATTCCCTGGTCTACCACTACTTCAAATACGCGAAGAACCTTCCGCCGCAGCCTCCGCCCGTCTCCAACTGGCCGCGCGTGACGGTGCAGTTGCCCATCTTTAACGAGCGCTATGTGATCGAGCGCCTGGTAGAGGCTGTTGCGCGCTTCGACTACCCGTCCGAACTCCTCGACGTCCAGGTCCTCGATGACTCGACGGACGAGACCTGCCAGGTGGCGCGCGATTGCGTCGAGCGGCACGCGCTCCAGGGCATGCCCATCGAGTATATCCATCGCACGAACCGGGAAGGGTTCAAGGCTGGCGCGCTCGAAAACGGCCTGAAATCAGCAAAAGGTGAATACGTCGCCATCTTTGACGCGGACTTCATCCCTGAACCGGATTTTCTTCGCCGCACCATTCCTCATTTCGTCAATCCAGATGGCGGCGACAAAATCGGCATGGTGCAGACCCGTTGGACCTACCTCACTCGTGATTACTCGCTCCTCACGCAAGTCGAAACCATTCTGCTCGACGGTCACTTTGTCGTAGAGCACGGCGGGCGTTCGCGACGCGGTACCTTTTTCAATTTCAACGGCACCGCGGGAGTTTGGCGGCGCAAGGCCATCGAGGAGGCTGGCGGCTGGCAGCACGACACGCTGACCGAGGACACCGACCTCTCCTACCGCGCCCAGCTCAAAGGCTGGAAATTCCTTTATCTTCCCGAAATTGAATGCGCATCCGAGTTGCCGGTGGATATGAACGGCTTCAAGGCGCAGCAAGCTCGCTGGGCCAAAGGCTTGATGCAAACCGCGAAGAAGATTCTGCCGAAGGTATTCGCCGCGGATGTCCCCTGGCATGTGAAGGCCGAAGCCTTCTTTCACCTCACGGCAAACATCTCGTATCCCCTGATGGTGCTGCTCTCCACCATGCTGTTGCCAGCGATGATCGTGCGATTTTATCAGGGCTGGTTTCAGATGCTGCTGATTGACCTGCCGCTGTTTCTCGCTTCGACGTGCTCGATCTCCAGCTTCTATCTCGTTGCGCAGAAAGAACTCCGGCCAAAGACCTGGTGGCGCACCTTCCTTTACATGCCTTTTGTCATGGCCACCGGCATCGGAATTTCGGTGCGCAACGCGCAAGCCGTGATCGAGGCGTTAATGGGCAAAAAGTCAGAATTTGCGCGCACGCCGAAATTCCGCATCGAGGGTAAAAAGGACACTTTTGTGGCGAAGAAATACAAAAACAAAGCCGGCTGGATGCCTTACGCCGAAGTTTTGCTTGGGCTCTATTTCGCGCTTACGGTGGTTTACGCCATCACGAATGAGAACTACGCTACGGTTCCGTTCCTCCTGCTCTTCGTGTGGGGTTACCTCTATACCGGTTTCATGTCGCTTAGCCAGAGCTGGTTCGCTCATCTACGCTTCGGCGTGAACGCTCCCGACATGCGTCCGGCCGCGTCGGGCGCTCCCGGCTTCTGAAGGCGTCCGCTCCAGGGTCGCGTCCAGCTCAAACACGACAATTTCCGGCTTCGATCCTACACGCAACGGCGGTCCCCAAGTGCCTGCTCCGCTCGAGGTGTAAATCTGCATCGTACCCCAGCGGTGCAGTCCGTAAACGTATTGCTGGTACATGCGCTTGGCGAACCACGTCCAGGGCACAAATTGCCCCAAATGTGTCTGACCTGAAATTTGCAGCGAAATTCCGGCCTCCGCGGCGATGCCGGGCCGGTCTGGCGCGTGCGTCAGGAGGATGCTCGCTCGGTTTCGGTCCACGCCGGCGCGCTCCAGCACGGACCGTAAGTGCGCGTCGTTTGTGGCATCGCGGTATGGCACGCCGATGACTTGCAACCCCTCGAGGTCGACCTTCTCGTTGCGTAGCACCCTGACGCCGGCATGCGCGATGGCGCGCAAGTACGTTGAGTCGTCGCCAAACTGCTCGTGATTCCCGGCCACAAAGAACGTGCCTAACGGCGCTCGCAGGTCCGATAGCGGCTCAGCGGCTTTCTCCGCGTCGATGGTCGTTCCATCGTACAGATCGCCCGCGATAAAAACGCTATCCGGCTTCTCCCGCATGACCATGTGGACAATTCGCCGGGTAAAACGGCCGTTATAAATGTGGCCTAAGTGCATGTCGCTGACCAACACCACCCGCCTGCCCCGCCATGCTGAGGGAAGATTCGGCAATCGCACGGTAATGCGATGCACTCGCGTAAGAGCCGCATTAGCAAGGCCGTAGATGCCTGTGATCGCCGCGGCAACGAACAGCACCACCACCAGGACGCGTGCATTCAGGTGAATTTGCGCGGCCCACGCGATTACGCGCACGATCCAATAAAGGCATGCCGCGAAGAAAAGAAAGCTTAGAAGTCCGAGCCAAACAGAAGCGATTCGGTATAGAACACGCACCAGAACATTCGCATAACGGAAAGCCAGCAGCGACGCCCCAACGAAGCTCACGGATAACAGCGCAAGGGCAACCGGCAGCCACACTCCTGTGCGGTATACGCCGGAGCCGAAGGAACTCGCCCAAGTCTCATACAGGAAAAAGTGGGCTAAAAAAAGAATTGTTTGGAGTACCGCAATAAAGACGAAAAACCGGAAGGAAACGCGCACAAGTCTTTGATGCCTGGAACGCGCAAATGTGACAGTCCGGCGCGGAGAACTTCGGATACAATCGAACCTTTATCACGTCCCCGTTGCCCCCGGCAGGGGATCGGGATCGCGAGGTGACCGGATGTCCGCTGGCCTTCCGTCGAAATCCAATGCCGTCCGCTACGTCCTCCCGGTCGTCCTGCTTCTGGGCGCAGCCCTTGCTCCTGCTCGCGCGCAGCAGCGGCGCGAGCGCGAGCCCAATTCGGTCTATGCCTCGCGTCGCGCCAAAATCGCGGCGGAAATTGACGCGCCCCTTGTGCTTTGGGGCCTCACCGGGCGTGAAGAATCCTCGCAATCCTACGTTTTCGCGCAAGACGACAATTTCTATTATCTCACTGGACACAATGAGGAAGGCGCGGCTCTCGTCATCCTGCCTTACAAGGCGCAGACAGGCGGCATCGCTCCGGAGATTCTCTTTCTGCCAGGGAAGAATCCGGAAAAGGAAAAATGGAACGGTGTGCGCCTTTCGCCGGCGGATCCCGGCATCCAGGCGACTACGGGTTTTTCAAGCGTGAAGCCCTTTCCTGAACTGCGTGCAACCGTGGAAATGCTCGCCAAATCGCATTCCAGCTTTTACACCATTTTGCCTTACGAAAGGGAACTCGGAGGCTACCCGCACGAAAAGGCAGTCGTAGATTGGCTGCATGATGTCGCGCCCGGCGCAACCTTGACGGATATCCGAGCAAAGCTCGAAGCGCTGCGCCAGGTCAAATCGCCGACCGAACTCGCCTTTCTCCAGACCGCCATCGACCTGTCTCTCGACGGCCATCTCGCCGCCATGAAAATGATGCGTCCCGGGCTCTATGAATATCAGGTCGCGGCGAAAATGGTCGAAGTGCATGCCATGGGCGGCTCGGAAGCCGAAGGCTACGCGCCAATTGTTGGCGCCGGTCCGAATTCCACTTCTCTGCACTACGACAAACTCTCGCGCAAAATTCAGGACGGCGACATCGTTGTTTTGGACGTGGCCGCCCAGTTTTCCGGATACTCCGCCGACATCACCCGCACGCTGCCTGCCAACGGCAAATTCACTCCTCGCCAGCGCGAGATTTACGAGATTGTTCTCGGCGCGCAGAACGCCGCCATTGCCGCCCTAAAGCCCGGCATGACCATGTGCAATCGTGGCGGCAATAGCCTTTTCCGAATCGCCTACGACTACATCAATTCGCATGGCAAGGATTCGCACGGCCGTCCGCTCGGCCAATATTTCATTCACGGCCTCGGCCATAACATTGGCCTCGATGTCCACGACCCGGGCTCCTCGTGCGCACCGCTCCAGTCCGGCCAGGTCGTTACCATTGAGCCCGGGATTTACATCCCCGAAGAAAATCTGGGTGTGCGCATCGAGGACGATTTCCTCGTGACCGATACGGGCCACAAATTCCTGAGCCAACGACTGCCCCGCGACCCCGATGAAATTGAGAGGATCATGGCACAGGCGGCCGAACAGCGTTCCGGCGGCACCATGCCGTAACGCCGGTTCAGCGCCGGGGAGCCCTCGCTGATCGGCATCCTCCAGGCGATTGACCGCCATAAATCCGCCCCTCTATACTGTTTCTTCGCGCTGGGACGTCGCATTGCCAGCGTGCCTCGTGTGATTTCCGCGCGCCGCATTGCAGTATTGCAATACGGTCCGCCGCCGGAACTCCCGAAAACGCCAAGAACGGAACAGGAGCACGGCGGCTCTCTCCGGCCGCAAGAAAACGATGAGCAGCGTTAAAGCAACTCTTCTTCGCCCAGGCATGGTCATCCAGCATGAGGGCGATCTTTACTCCGTCTTCAGCACCGAGCACCGCACTCCCGGCAACAAGCGTGGCTCGATGCAGACGCGCATGAAAAATCTCCGTACGGGAGCCATCATTGACTACCGTTTCCGTGCCGAGGAATTCGTGGACCGAGCCATTCTCGATGAAATCGAGTTCGAGTATCTGTATAGCGAAGGCGACGTATTCCACTTCATGAACACGGAAAACTACGAGCAAATGCAGATGACTCGCGAAGAGCTCGGCGAAACCGTCTACTATCTCGTTCCCAACACCGTCGTGAAGATCGAATTTTTCCAGGATAAGCCCATTGGCGTCGCGCTGCCAGACACGATGGACCTGAAGGTCGTGCAAACCGAGCCGACGCTGCAGAAGGCGACTGCCAGCGCGGTCATGAAACCTGCGACTCTGGAAACCGGCTTGGTCGTGAACGTGCCGCCTTTTGTGAATGAAGGCGACCGCATTCGCGTCGATACATCGGAAGCACGTTACGTGCAGCGCGTCGAGTAAATTGCGAAGCTAGGCCGTTTTACGTGGGTTTCCGCCTCCGCAGCTGAGTTCACTTTAATCGAATTCAGAAGAGGCAAAAAGGGCGCCCGAAGAGGGCGCCCTTTGCTACGCAAGTTCCTAGGCTGGCTTCGCGGCACGTCTTGTCGCGCCATCTTGCTCCTTTTCGGCCCCAAACACCCGCTCGAAAATAGCATCCACAAATCGCAACTGGCGCGCCAAATCGAACGTATGCGCCAAGGCTTGCGCGTCAAGGTATTTCGTAATCCGCGCATCCCGCGCAACGCGCTCGCGAAAACTGGTGTCCGATTCCCACGCCGCCATGGCATTTTCCTGGACGGCCTTATAGGCCTCGTCGCGCGGCATGCCTCTTTCCACCAGGTCCTGCAGCAACTGGCCGGAAAAAACCAGCCCGTGCGTGGACTCGATGTTTTTCCTCATGCGTTCGGGGAAAACGCGCATTTCGCCGATGACCGTGGTCATCTTCGCAAGCATGTAGTCCACCAGGATCGTGGAATCCGGCAGAATCACACGCTCGACCGAGCTGTGCGAAATGTCCCGCTCGTGCCAAAGTCCCACATTTTCATACGCAGCCAGCATGTTCGACCGCACGAGCCGCGCCAGTCCGCAGATTTGTTCGCAGGTTACCGGATTGCGCTTGTGGGGCATCGCGGAGCTGCCGCGCTGCTCGCCGCCAAAGGGTTCTTCCGCTTCGCGCACTTCCGTTCTTTGCAAATGCCGGATCTCGAGCGCAATCTTCTCGAGCGTGGCCGCGATCAGAGCCAGCGTGCTCAGAAACTGCGCGTGCCGGTCGCGCTGAATCACCTGTGAAGCCACTGGCGCTACCCGCAGCCCGAGCCGCTGGCAAATACGTTCCTCCATTTCCGTCCCGAGGTGCGACGCGTTGCCCACCGCGCCCGAAATCTTGCCCACCGCCATCTGCTCCGCTGCATCCGCGAAACGCCCGATATTCCGCTGATTCTCCGCATACCAATTCGCGACTTTTAGCCCAAACGTGATTGGCTCGGCATGAATGCCGTGCGTCCGGCCAATTTGCGGCGTATGCCGGAACTCTTCCGCGCGGTTCGCCAGCACGCCGCTGAATTTCGCGAGCGCCGCTTCAATCAAGCGCGCCGCGTCTCGCACGAGCAGCGCTTGCGCCGTATCGACCACATCATTCGAGGTCATGCCGTAGTGCAGCCAGCGCGCTGCCGCAGGGTCGCCAATGGATTCGCCGACCGCCATCGTGAACGCAGTGACGTCGTGCTTCACGCGCGCTTCCAATTCGTGGATTCGTGCCACGTCCACTTTGGCCCGCGCCCGGATGGTCGCCGCCGCTTCCGCCGGCACCTGGCCGGCTTCGGCTAGCGTTTCGGTCGCCGCCAGTTCCACTTCCAGCCATTTGCCGAAACGGTTTGCATCGCTCCAGACCCGGCCCATGGCTTCCCGCGTATAGCGTGGAATCAATGCCCGCCCCTCTCAGAACGAAAAACGCCCGCCAAAACCTAACAAAATGATACGTTATTTCCCGGCCGGCGTCGCCCCACCGTCAAGCACCATCGGCCCCGCTCGACCTAACCGCCAGCCCCTATTCCTGTCTAATGTTTCGAATGAGCCAAAGCGCCGGCAGCTTGGCGGTTCGGGAAGCAGCCGCCACACGGGAGAGCGACGCGATTGCCGTCGAGCGCGTGCTCGCCGGCGATCGGGACAGCTATCGCCTTCTGGTCGAGCGCTATAGCCGCTACGTACACCGGTTGGCCTATCGCCTGACCGGCGACGAGCACGACGCCGAGGAAGTCGTCCAGGAGGCGTTCTTGCGCGCCTATCAGAAGCTTGAAAAATTCGAGGCCCGCTCGAACTTTGGCACGTGGGTCTATCGCATCGCCGCGAACTATGCGATTGACCGCATGCGCCAGCGCCAGAAGGAAGAATCGCGCAAGGAAACATCCGATCCGCACGGTCTTGACAGCGGCGAGCAGGACCCTCTCGCGCACGTCGCGGATGCCGGCCCCAACCCGGAGCGCCTGATGCACAGCGTGCAATTGCGCAAGCGCATACAGCAAGCGCTTAACGAGCTCAGCCACGCCGAGCGGACCGCTTTTGTCATGCGCCACTGGCACGGTTGTGGAATCGAGGAAATCGCCGGCGTTCTGCGGTCCAATTCCAGCGCAACGAAGAACACGGTCTTTCGCGCCGTTCAGAAGTTGCGCCGGGCCCTCGAGCCGTTTCTCGAGGCCCATCCGCAGGCCAAAGCTTTGGGGACAGAACGATGAAGCATTTCACCGAAGAAGAATTGATCAGCTACCGCGAGGGAGACGCCCAACACGAGCAGCGAATTTCCGTCCACGTTGCCGAATGCGCCGCCTGTCGCGCCGAACTGAACCGAATCGACGCCGTGCTCAAGGCGCTTAACGAGTTCTCCGTACCTGATCCTGGCAGGGACTACGAGCAGCGCATCTGGCGCCAGATTGCTCCGCGCTTGCCGCAAAACCGCGTTCCTTGGCGGCATTCGTGGCTAAGGGCGCGCCGCCTAGGCGCATTCGGTGCCCTAGCCGCGACGGTGCTCGCCGCATTTTCCCTGGGCCGCTGGGTGCGCCCGCATTCCGCAGCCGTGCCGGACTCCCTCAATGCTCAACAGGTCCGCGAACGCGTCCTTGTGGTCGCTGTCGGCGATCACCTGGACCGTTCGGAAATGATCCTTGTCGGGTTAGAGCACGCCCAGCCGGCTGCGCCCGGCCAGAAGGCCATCAACATTTCCGCCGAACAAAGGCGCGCCGAGGACTTGCTCCAGGAAAACCGCCTGTATCGCCAGACTGCCGCCAGTGAAGGCGATGCCGGCCTCGCCAGTGTGCTCGACGAGCTCGAACGCGTTCTCGTTGACATCGCGCATAGCCCCGGCGAAATCTCGCCCGCGCAATTGCAATCGATTCAGAAGCGCATCGAGTCGCGCGGCATTCTCTTCAAAGTGCGCGTCATCGGCAAGCAATTGGAGCAGCGCCCGCAGCGGCAAGAAGACGCACCCAAGGCGGCTCCACAGAGCAATTCGGTGGTCAGAGAGAGGAACAAAGCATGAGCATTGTAATTGGTTCGGAAGTCAAGAAGGGAGCTTGGGTGGCGCTCGCGCTGTTACTGGGCGTGTCCGCCAGCTCTGTTCGCGCCGCGGCTCGCAGTACTGCCGCCGAGCCCGCAAGCTGGCAGGAGCCGGAGCAAGAGCGCCAGGATCGCGACCAAGAACGCCGTGATCGCGAGCAAGAGGCTCGTGACCGCGCGCAGGAACGCACCGAGCGCCTCGAAGAACTCTACGACGATGGGCGTGAGGCCCTTGATGACGACCACTATGAGCAGGCCGCCGCAAAATTCACGGCGCTTGCCGATATGAACGGTCCGCAAACCGACGCTGCTCTCTATTGGAAAGCCTACGCGGAGAACAAACTCGGCCGTCGCGACTCCGCCCTTACCACCATTGCCGATCTTAAGCGCCGCTTCCCACAGAGCCGCTGGCAGAAAGATGCAAGCGCCCTCGAAATCGAGGTCCGTCAATCCACCGGGCAACCTCCGCATCCCGACACACAAAAGGACGATGACCTTCGCCTTCTTGCGATTCGCGGGCTCATGAATGTCGATCCTGAGCACGCCATTCCGCTCCTCGGCAAAGTGCTCGACAGCCCAACCGCCTCGCCAAAGGAAAAATCCCAGGCGCTTTTCGTTATCGCGCAGAGCGGATCTCCACAAGCGCGCGACGTTCTCGGCAAAGTTGCCCGCGGCCAGAGCAATCCGGACTTGCAGCGCAGAGCCGTCGAGTACCTGGGTATGTTTGGCGGGAATCAGGCGCGCACGGTCCTCGCCGAGGTGTACTCCTCCTCTTCCGATCCCTCTATCAAGCGCGCCATCCTTCGCAGCTACATGATTGGCGGGGATAAGGATCGCTTGTTTGCGGCCGCTAAATCGGAAAAAGATGAGAAATTGCGCAGCGAGGCTATCCGTCAACTCGGCCTGGTGCACGGCGTCAACGAACTCGAGCAGCTCTACAAAACCGAGTCCTCCCCCGAGCTTCGCCGCGCTATCCTGCAGGCTTTCTTTCTTTCCGGCGATGCCGGCCGCCTCGTCGCTGCCGCGCAAACGGAGAAGGACCCGGAATTGCGCCGCGCTGCTGTTCGGAATCTTGGCCTGATTCACTCTGACGAGTCCGGCAAAGCGCTCCAAGCTATTTACGCCAAGGAGACCGACCGCGACACGCGTGCCGAGGTCTTGAACGCCTTCTTCCTCCAAAATAATGCCGCCGCGCTCGTCGCCATCGCCCGCTCGGAAAAGGACCCGGATCTGAAGCGCGAGGCCGTCCAGAAGCTTTCGCTCATGCACTCGAAGGAAGCAACCGATTATCTGATGGAACTGCTCAAGTGAGGTCCGCCATGAGGAACACAAATAGGAAATCTATCGCGCTGCGGGACGTTCTCGGATCCGCTCTCATCGTGGCCGGTGTGGCGGGACTATTCATCCAGTCCTCCACGGGCCATGCCTGGCCGCGGGCTCTGCCGTCGCAAGGCGCGGCGGCCTCTCCCGGCCAGCCCCGCATCGAAAATGCCAAGCTCGAAACGCACGCGCTCAGCGGCAGCCTGGAAGCCGCGATTCGTGAATTTGCGGCCCAGGCCGATTCGCCGCTCTGGCTCGGCTACACGGTGGACCAAATCGCCGGCGACGGCTCCTCTTGCTGCGGCAACTCTTCTGGTGACGGGCAAGCCTGCGGCACGTGCCGCCTGGAAAAGGAAAATGGCGCCAGCATCAACAGCCGTTCCGATGCGTCCGGTTCCGGCACTATAAGCCTCGAAGGTCCGCGGCGGCTCGCCGTTCTGTATCGTCTCGCGGAAAAACGCGTCTCTCGAATCCGCATCGCTTCGCCCGAATGCACTCTCGATGCCGGCGGCTTGCGCTTCATCTGGCTCGCCGGAGTGAAGCCCGCGGAAAGCATCGCCGTGCTCTCTGGATACGTCGAGACGCGCGGTTTCAGCGAACGCAGCGATCATCACCTCGGCAACGAAGCTCTGACCGCCATCGCTTTGCACGCTGACCCCTCCTCCGATCGCGCCCTGGAAGACTTCGTCTCGCCTCAGCAGCCCGAACACCTTCGCCGCCAGACCGCCTTCTGGCTGGGCGCGGCGCGCGGCAAGGCCGGCCTGTCCCTGCTCGAACGCATGGCCAAGGACGATCCCAGTCCCGAGGTGCGCTCGCAGGTCGCTTTCGCGTTGTCCGTCAGCAAAGAGCCGGCCGCGCTCGAAGACATGATTCGCATGGCTCATGGAGACACAAGCGCGCATGTTCGTGGACAGGCGCTCTTCTGGCTCGCTCAGAAAGCTAGTGAAAAAGCGGCCGGCACGATCACCGGAGCCATCGAAAACGATCCGGACACGCAGGTCAAGCGCCAGGCGGTCTTCGCGCTCAGCCAGCTTCCCAAGGACGAGGGCGTGCCTAGACTCATTGCCGTCGCCGAGAACAATCGCAACCCGGAAGTCCGCAAGCAAGCCATGTTCTGGCTCGGCCAATCCAACGATCCGCGAGCTCTCGATTTCTTTGCCAAAATCCTGGGCCACTGACGTAGCTTGTTGCCGGCCAGACTTCCAGGAGCGGCGCTCGCTGCGCTCTTTAAGCACGGCGAGTGAAATCGTTCGCGGTCAAACCGGCCGATTCTCTCACCGCAACCACTCTTCCAGTGTTACGCGCGCCTCTGTCTTTGCGTCCCGGTATTTCACAATCACCGCAGCCTGCAGCGAAATTCCCCACTTCGCGCCTGCCGGATTCCTCACAGCGCGCGACCCCGGCACAACAATGGCCTCCTCCGGAATCACCAGCGGCTCGTCGCCTTGCGCCGCGTACACCGCGTCGCGCACCAGGTCGTACACGGGAATCGAGCCGTTCAAGATCGTTCCCGTCCCGAGCACCGCGCGCCGCTTTACTACCGTCCCTTCATAGACGCCGCAATTCCCGCCAATCAGCACCTCGTCCTCGACAATAACTGGCACCGCTCCCACGGGCTCCAGGACGCCGCCGATTTGCGCGCCCGCAGAAACGTGGCAGCCTCGCCCAATCTGCGCGCAGCTTCCCACCAGCGCGTGCGAGTCGATCATTGTGTTTTCGCCGACGTACGCTCCCACGTTGATGAACATTGGCGGCATGCAAATTGTGCCGCGCCCCACGAAGCAGCCGTCGCGCACGCTTGATCCGCCCGGCACAAGCCGTACGCCGTCGTTCAGCGTAAATGACCGCGGTGGATATGTTGTCTTGTCAAAGAATGTCTGCGGCGAGCCCGGCACTTCGGCGATCGCTCCCATGCGGAAACCCACCAGAATCCCCTGTTTGACCCAGGCGTTTACCCGCCAGCCGGTCTTGGCGGAAATATCCGGCTCCGCGGCGCGAATTTCGCCGCGGTTCAACGCTTCTTTGAATTCCGCAAAAAGCGCGAAGTGTCCGGACTCATACTTCGCCGGCGGCGAGGCAAACAATGCTTCAATTCGCGACCGCAGCATGAGCCCTTTCGGCCATCCCCAGCGATTCGAGCACCTCGCGGATCCGCGCCCGATTCTCCGGCTTCGGCGCCACCAGCGGCAGCCTCCACACCGGCTCCAGCAGTGCCATCTCCGCCATCGCCGCCTTCACCGGGATCGGATTGGACTCCACAAAGTTGACTTCCATCAGCGGATGCAATTGCCGGTGAATCTTGCGCGCTCCCGCAAAGTCTCCCGCAAGCGCCAGCCGCGTCAGCCGCGCCATCTGCTCGGGGGCCTCATTCGAGACCACCGAAATCACTCCGCGGCCGCCGAGCGCAATGAGCGGCAGCGTGATCGCATCATCGCCCGAGAGCACGATGAACTCTTCCGGCACAGCGTTCAGAATCGCCGCCATCTGCCCCATATTTCCCGAGGCCTCCTTGATGCCCACGATATTTTCAATTCGCGCCAGCCGCTTCACTGTGGCGGGTTCTATGTTCACTCCCGTTCGGCCTTGCACGCTGTACAAAATCACCGGCAGCGGCACTGCTTCGGCGATCGCTTTGTAGTGTTGAAACAAGCCCTCTTGCGTCGGCTTGTTGTAGTATGGCGTCACGCTCAAAATTCCGTCCACGCCAATCGCCGCCAGTTCGCGCGCCGTGGCAATCACGTCCGCCGTGTTGTATCCGCCTGCTCCAGCCAGTACTGGCACCCGCTTTCCCGCTGTTTCCACGGCGATTGCCGCTACGCGCAAGTGCTCCTCGCGCGTCAGCGTCGGACTCTCGCCTGTGGTTCCACACGGTACGAGAAAGTCCACTCCCGCTTCAATTTGCCGTTCCACCAATCGCCGCAGCGCCGCTTCGTCCAGCGATTTATCGTGCCGAAATGGTGTGACTAGCGCTGTCCCCGTTCCCGTGAACATTTTCGTCCTCCTCCCCTGTTCCACATTTCCCTGCATCTATTCCAGCTCCATCCAAATTTCCTGGAACTCGAAAACTCCCCGTTTGCCGTCAATCCATCTCGCAGCCCGCATTGCTCCCCGCGCGAATCCCTCCCGGCTTCGTGCCGTGTGGCGTAGCGTGATGGTATCCGCTGCCGAATCAAAACCAATCTCGTGCGTCCCCGGATGCCCTCCGGCCCGGTTCGCTGCCAGTGATACCGTCCGCGTGTAGCCGCTCGCTCTCATCTCTTCCGTGAGCCGCTTCAGCGTTCCCGAGGGCGCATCCTTCTTCGCCGCGTGATGAATTTCCCAGCCCCACGCTTCGTATTCCGGGTACTTCGCAAGCAAGGCCGCTGCTCGCGCCACCGATTGCAAAAACACATTTACGCCAATCGAAAAATTCGCGCTCCACACCAGCGCGGTTCCCGCCGCAGTCACCGCGTCGCGAACGGAATCCAGCTTGCCCTCCCATCCGGTCGTTCCACAGACCGCGTTCACGCCGAGCGATGCCAGCCGCATGATGTTTTCCGCTGCCGCGCTCGGCGCAGTGAACTCGAATGCTACGCGCGCTCCGCGCAGCGTCTCCGCGGAAAGCGTCGTGATATTGCCTGAATCAAATCGCGCTCGCACCTCGCACCCGAATTCCGGCGCAAGCTTTTCGATCAGCCGCCCCATCCTTCCGCAGCCAACAAGCGCCACCGCCAGGCTCAAGGCGCGCTCCCATTGGTCAGCAAGCGCCGTACCATCCGCGCATAGATTCCCGCGGCCGCCACTAGCTCTTTCTTCGCCACACGCTCTCCCGCCGTATGCGCCACATGGATGCTTCCCGGCCCAATCAGAAACGGCTCTCCCCACGTCCCGTCAAACGAAGGAATGTCCGTTGTAAAGGCAACGACGCTTGTCGGAAAGCCGTCGAGCGGCTTAAATCGCATCGCGCGCGACAACAGCACTTCACGCGCTTCCACGCCGTGCGCCGCCGCCGCCCGCGCCACGTGCGACCGTATTCCCGCGGGATCGCCCACCAGGCGGAACATGATTTCCGCTGCCGCTTCGTCGGCCACGACATTCGGCGCGCGCCCGCCGCGGAGCGTCCCCACATTCAACGTCGTATCGCCCAGCACCCCATCGCGCGGCATTTCCATCGCGCGAATCTCGGCCAGCGTATCCAGCAGAGCGTGAATCGCCGAATGCCCTAGCTCTGGATATGCCGAATGCGCCAGCCTGCCCCGTGCAACCAGTTCGTATCGCAGCGCTCCCTTCGAACCAAGCGCCAGCATGTTCTCCGTCGGCTCTCCATTGATCAGAAATTTTGACCCGCGTGGATTTCTCGCCGCAGCGAGCGCTCCGGCGCTGTCCCGCTCTTCGCCCACCACTAACAGCATGCCGAAGTTTCGCGCTCCCTCTGCCAGGAGCGTTTTTGCCGCGGCCATCATCGACGCGATAATGCCCTTGGCGTCGCACGCGCCACGTCCGTAAATGAACTCCTCGTCTTCCGCCGCCGCGAAATAAGGCGGCACGGTGTCCATGTGGGTTGAAAGCGTAACCACCGGCTCACCAAAGCTCGCGAACACATTCTCGCGGCCCGGCGCCGCTTGCATCCGTTCCACGCGCCCGTTCCAATGCGTCGCCATGCTCGAGAGTTCCGCCGCCAGAAAATTCCCGACTTCTTGCTCTCGCCCGGTGGTCGAATCCAAATTCACCAGCGCGCGTGTCAGCGCAAAAATGTCCATCGCTTTGGCTCTGCCTGGCTATCTGTTGAGGGAAACGCCAACGAAAGGAAAGACCGCGAGGGGGAGTCGGCGCGGCTGCCTCTCGATAGCGCTCCATTCCCGTTCCTTCGGGAATGACAGTGATCAGGCCTTGGACCTGATCACCAACCGCCGCGCTTCCGCTCGCGCTGCGATTTCGGCGGACTTGGCTGCCTCGCCTTTCGGCTCAACAGCACCCCTTTCACCGGCCTTCCGAAGCAGATCGGAACTCCAGCCCGGCTACTCTTGGCGTCCGCGCCTCTACCAAGCTCCTCTACCCTAGCACAACTTCCGCCGGACACAAATCTCAGAGCGACTTCATCGTCGTCTGCGTTCTAGCGCCGTCGTTCTTTGGGCGGCAGACTGAGGAACTTCAAGTCTCGCTCGATCTAACGAGACGAACTGCGCTGTAAGCGCGGGCAGGCTAAACTTGCAACGGCTTCAGCGGCTCGTGCTGCAGCGCCACCAGCAGCTCTCCGCCAAAGGCTGCCTCCGCCGGGCGACGGCCCAGCGCTTCTTCCGCCGAAAGCCGCGCCAAATCCGGATTGTTGTTTTCTTGCGAAATGTGTGCCAGCACTAGATATCGCGTGTTTCCGTCAAATCCTTCCGGATCCGCCAAATATTCGCTCACGGCATGATTCGAAAGATGTCCCGTCCGCGATAGCACCCGCTGCTTCACCACCCATGGATACGGACCCACTTTCAGCATATCCAGATCATGATTCGATTCCAGAATCACGCATTGCGATTGCCGCAAATGCACCCGCACGTGATTCGGCATGTAACCCAGGTCCGTCACCAGCGCCACCTTCACGCCTTCCGCCCGGAACGTGAACCCGATCGGATCCGCCGCATCGTGCGGAATCCCGAACGCATGCACTTCGATATCGCCGACCACGAAATCCTGTCCTGAGTGAATCCTCTCCAGACCCCGCAATCGCTTCCCAAAGGTCTCCGGCAACGTGCGATTCAGCGCATCCATTGTCGGTTCCGTCACATACAGCGGCGCTTTCCACAGTCCCAGCATCTGCGGCAATCCGCTGCAATGGTCATTGTGTTCGTGAGTAATCAGAATTCCGTCGATGTGCTCGACGTCCCGCTCAATCGCCGCCAGCCTCGCCAGCGTCTCGCGCTTCCCCAATCCCGCGTCAATCAAGAGTCGCGTCCGCTCCGTCTCCAGCAACGTCAGATTGCCGGAGCTTCCAGAGGCCAATATGGACACGCGCAACCCGATTGCTTCCCCCGCTACACCGATATCGTCGCCCGGGCGGCACAGGCAGCGCTTCCTGCGCGCCTGCAACCCAGCCGCACGCCACAACGCCGAGCACCGCTTTCATGCAAAAGCCGGCTCGTTGCTAGGGCGACCTTTGCATACCCACCTCTGAGCCGCGGGCCTCTGCCGAAGCGCAAATTTTCAGCATCATCGCAGAGAGCACCTCACGCGTCAACAGACGTTCTGTCCTAATTGCCGCGTTGGCTGGCGATCTGTCGAAGAGAGCGGCCCGGAGAAGCGTGCTCAGCAAGCCAGCCGCGAGCGGTCGAGCTTGAACCCGTTCAGCGGCCCCAGCACCGTCACTGCTATCTGCTCCGGCCGGAAAAAATCTTGCGCCAGAGAACGCAGCTCTTCCCGCGTCACCGCTTCGATGCCCATCAGAATCTCGTCCATCGAATAGAACCGTTCAAAATACAGCTCCTGCCTCGCCAGATTCGACATCCGCGAGCTTGTCGATTCAAGCGACAGCATCAGTGAACCCTTCAAATGATTCTTTGACCGCAACAATTCCTCGTGTGGCACCAGCTCCTCCTTCACGTTGCGGAATTCCGCGATCGTCAGATCAATCACGTCTCCAACGGCTTCCTTCGCCGTCCCTGCGTATACCGTCAGCATTCCCGCATCCGAATACGGCGTGAGCTCGCTGAAAACCGCGTATGCCAGCCCTCGCTTCTCGCGGATATTCTGAAAAAGCCGCGACGACATGCCGCCGCCCAGTAAATTGTTCAGCACCGCTGCGCCAAACCGCCGCTCGTCCGCCAGGGGCAGCGACGGTACCCCGATGCACAGATGCACCTGCTCGAGGTCCTTCTTTCTCTCTACGTGAATTGGCGCGTCCGTCCGCGGCGCCTCGTGTCCGTCAAGGCCGCCTCCGCGCGGCATGTTCCCGAATTCTTTCTGCACCAGCTCCAGCACTCGCTCGTGCGCAACATTTCCCGCGGCCGTTATCACCAGCCGGTCCGGCGCAAACCAATTCTGGAAGCGCGCCCGCAGCGCTTCACGGTTGAACCGCCGCACCGTTTCCGGTGTCCCCAGTATCGGCCGGCCGAGCGGATGCTCCGGCCAGAATCCGCGCGTGAAAATTTCGTGCAGTAGATACTCGGGATTGTCCAGGTCCATCTTGATCTCTTCCAGCACGACCTGGCATTCCTTCTTCACGTCTTCCGAATCGAACTTTGGTCGCAGCACCAGGTCCGCGATCACGTCGAGCGCAATCGGCAGGTGCTCGTCCAGCACTTTCGCGTTGAAACAAATTTGCTCCTTGGAAGTGAACGCATCCAGCATGCCCCCAATCGAGTCCATCTCCCGCGCAATCGCTTCCGCCGACCGCCGCTCTGTCCCCTTGAAAACCATATGCTCCATAAAGTGCGCCAGCCCATTTTCCTCGGCCATCTCGCGTCGCGAGCCGTTGCGCACCCAAACGCCCACGGAAACCGACCGAACATGCCGCATCGTCTCCGTGATCACTACTAAGCCGTTCGGAAGGACATGCCGTTGAATATCGCGTTGTTCGGAAGCCATGCCCGCATTGTGACATAGGAGCAAGCTTGCGGAAAACATTCCAAAAGTGACAGCCAAGTCGTTGTCGTACAGATATTTATGTACTCGCGTATACGGCGCTGTTTCGTCTCGCGTAACCCCTCCCTGCTCTTCACGCCACTGGGATCTCGCTCTGTCATATACTCCCCTGGAACCCCAAAGCGGCAGCATCTTCGAAAACCTCGTGCGCATATTGACCTTTACCAGCCTTTTTCCGAATTCGGTTGAGCCTAATCTTGGCGTCTTCGTTCAACAGCGCATGAGCGCCTTTGCCGCTCTCGAGGCAACCGCGGCGGCTGCGTCCTCCCCGCGGCAAGACGGGCAACGTACGACCCGCCATTCTGTGGAAGTCGTTGCGCCAGTGCCTTGGGCGCCGCCCCTGTACGCCGGTGGGCGGATCCAATGGCGGGATGTACCGCGGCAGGAGCAGATGGGCGGACTTCCAGTGCATCACCCGCGATATCCACTGCTTCCCAAGGTGTCCATGCCGTTGCATGCACGGCTCATGGCTCTGGGCTGCATGCCCCTGATCCGGCGGCTACATGCCGCGCAGCCGTTCGACCTGATCGATGCGCACTTCATCTATCCTGATGGCGCCGCTGCCCTCCGCATCGGCAATGCCCTCGGCATTCCCACGGTTGTTTCTGCGCGCGGTTCCGACATTCACTTCCACCCTCGCTTTCGGTTCGTTCGCCCGCAGATTCGCAAGGCGCTGCTCGGCGCCGCGGGCCGAATCGCGGTCTGCGATGCCTTGCGCGACGAAATGGTTCGCATTGCCGGAGCGTCGCTGACTGTTCGCGTAATTGGCAATGGCGTGGATCTCCAGCGGTTCTTTCCCCTCGGCAGGTCAGAAGCGCGTCAGTCGCTTCGCATCCCGGCAAATGCGCGCGCGTTGCTATGTGTCGCGTCCCTGGTTCCCGTGAAGGGTCATGAACTTCTGCTGCGCGCCTTCCAGCGGGTTCGTGCGGCCATTGCGGAGTCTCAGCTCTATCTGATTGGTGACGGCCCGCTCCGCTCACGCCTCGAGGACCTGGCCGCTTCACTTGGCTTGCGCGATCGCGTTCGCTTTGTCGGCTCTTGCCCTAACGCTCATCTTCGCACCTGGTATAGCGCTGCCGATGTCACCGTACTGGCCAGTTCGCGCGAAGGCTGGCCCAATGTCGTCCTGGAATCGCTCGCCTGTGGTACACCGGTGGTGGCAACTCGCGTCTGGGGAACGCCGGAAATTCTGCGTTCGCCGGAACTCGGTCTGCTCGTCGAGCAAACACCCGAAAGCCTCGCCGAGGGGTTGCAAACTGCTCTTGCAACTAGGTGGGACGCAGCGAAGTTGATCTGCTACGCGCGCCAGCGCGATTGGCGCGTCGTCGCCGGCGAACTTCAATCCTATTTCCAGGAACTTCTCGGATCTTCCGTGCGCAAGACGCACCCTGTCGGCGCCGGTCCTTAGGCCGAAAAGAGTGGGTACGGCACTCTCGCTGGTGTGCCTCGGCCAAGCGAAAGTCTGTCAACGCCGGGCGCGTCTCCCGAGAATCCCTCCGTCTCAGTTCTGGCGTTCTTCCGAGGCTTGCGGCCAGGCGGTAACGGGGCGTGCTGGATCAAATCAATCGTTCGTCTGGATTCAGCCGTCCGTATTCGCTCGTATAATGCAACGGCACGTCCCGGTACGTGCCGCGATCCCGCTCGTAAACCTCGCACGAATCGAAGGGCTTCGAGTAAATGTGAATGCTTACGGCGCGCTGATTGAACTCCGCCGGATTGATCACCGCATGCACGGGCTCCAGCGGATTCACATACACCGGATTTTCCGCGTTCATCTCGTAAAGGCCGGTCGGAACAATCCGGCACGTTCCGTTCTCCGTGTCCTGCTGCTCCACTCGATAGTTTTGCACGCGCAAACGCCCGATCGGCGCCGACATCCAGCAATTTTGGTCGCGATGATTGTGAATCCGGCTCTGCTGCCCGACCTCCCAGCAAATCGCCAGGCACTCGAAAACCGAATTCTTGAAGATCAGATTCCGTGTGTAATTGCCCTTAGAAAAAAACAGATACTTGTCAAGCGTCTCCGGCCGGATGTGATGTCTCTGCACATAGGCCTGAATATTTTCCAGCTGGAATTCCGCTTCGGGAATATCGGCCAGATTCGCCACCCACTTGTCTATCGCCAATTCAGTCGCTGTTATCTGCTTTGTCACAAAGGCTCCGCAGCTTTTCTTCTCGCTGTAGGAAAATTATACCGCTGACACCCCTGCCGGGTTTCTGTTGATGCGAAAAATCTCGCTGAAAACACGACGTTCCGACTGGGGATTTTCGCCCACCGATGGGTTCTTCGTGGCGGTTCGCGCTACTCACCCTTTGTGGTCCCGTCCGGCTCCGACGACCCGGGTGCGGCACTGTGTCGGTTCCAATTCCCGCGCTGCGGACTCGAACGAAGTACCATATAGCCATGGAGTTGCTAGCCAAGTCCCGCCAGGAACTGCGCGAGTTCTGTGCGAAGCTCGGCCAGCCGGCCTACCGCGGTGGTCAGATTTATCACGCCCTCTATGCCGAGCGGAAGTTCGACTTCGCGGCGATGACCAATCTGCCGGTGTCCTTCCGCGAGCAACTCGCCAACGAAGCGCGAATCACCCTGCCCGAAATTAAGCAACGCTATGTTTCCAGCGACGGCTCGACCCGCTATCTCTTCGGACTTCCTTCCAGCGGCGAAAAACTGCCCGCGCGCCCCGCTTCCGTGGAGGCCGTTTTCATGCCCAGCGAAGGCCGCCAGACTATTTGCGTTTCCACCCAAGCTGGCTGCGCCGTCGATTGCCGGTTTTGTCTCACGGCGCGGTTGGGGCTGGTCCGCAATCTCACGGCGGGCGAGATCATCGCGCAGGTGCTTCTCATCCTCGAGGAACAAAAGAGCGCGCTCGCGCCGCAGACCAATGTCGTTCTCATGGGTCAGGGCGAGCCACTGCTGAATTTTGAGAACGTAATGGCCGCGCTTCGCATTCTGCTGGATGCCGAGGGAGCCGGCCTCTCGCCAAAACACGTTACGCTTTCCACGAGCGGCATCGTTCCGGGAATCGAAAAGCTCGGTGGCGAGCCGGTCCGCCCCAAGCTCGCCATTTCCCTCAACGCCTCCAACGACGAACAGCGCGACGCGCTCATGCCCATCAACAAAAAATATCCGCTCGCGGCGTTGCTTAAGGCGTGCCGCAGCTACCCTTTGCGCAAGTGGGAGCACCTCACCTTCGAGTACGTCATGCTCGGCGGCGTCAACGACTCCCCGGAAGACGCGCGGCGCGTCGTCCGTCTCCTTGCTCCGCTCGAGTCCGTGAAAGTAAACCTGATTCCCTGGAATCCCGGCGACTTGCCCTATCGCGAGTCCACGGAAGCCGCCATCGAAGCTTTTCGCAGAATCCTCGCCGAGAAAGGCGTCCCCGCCTTCGTCCGCTACTCCCGCGGCCGCGACGTAATGGCCGCCTGCGGGCAGCTCGCCTTAAACGCCGCCGGCTTGCAACCCATTCCGTCGCCCGGAAGCCCTTTCGCGACCTAGCTCGCAAGAACCCGAGTTCGGACCTTGCTTCACCAGTCGCCCTCCAATGGTCGCCGGTCCGCCGGCACGGCCCGGCGCAAAAGTTGCCGCTCCCACAACCCAATGCAATAATTTGTTCGAGAGCTCGCGGCGGCGACTGCACTGCGACCGCCAGTCACCAGTCACCGAACGCGAGTCACTGCTCACGGAGAACTCCATGGCATTGCGTGATAGCTGGATCGAAAAGCGGGAAGCCAGTCAAGCTTACACTGGCGGCGGCAACCATGACGCGCCTGCGTCCAAGGAACGCAATATGTCGCAGATGCACCTCGCGCGGCTCGGGATTATCACCGAGGAAATGCAATACGTTGCCGCGCGCGAGCGGCTAGAACCCGAACTCGTCCGCGCCGAAGTAGCGCGAGGCCGCGCCATCATCCCCGCCAATATTCATCACCGGAATCTCGAGCCAATGGGCATCGGTGTTGCGTTCACCTGCAAGATCAATGCGAATATCGGGAATTCCGCAACAACCTCCAATATCGAGGAAGAACTGAAAAAACTTCACCACGCCGTTCACTACGGCGCCGATACCGTCATGGACCTTTCCACCGGCGGCGATATTCCAAAAATTCGCCGGGCCATTATCAACGCTTCGCCCGTCCCGGTCGGCACCGTTCCGGTGTACGAAGCGATTTCGCGCGTCCGCCGCCCGGAAGACCTTACCTTCGGCCTCATGCTCGAAGTGATTGAAGAACAAGCCGAACAGGGCGTGGACTACATGACCATCCACGCAGGCGTGCTGCGCGAGCATGTGCCCTTGGTCCGCAAACGCATTACTGGCATTGTTAGCCGCGGTGGCTCGCTGATGGCCCACTGGATGGAGCATCACAAAAAGCAGAATTTTCTCTACGAGCGCTTCGACGAAATCTGCAAGGTTTTCCAGAAGCACGACGTCAGTTTCTCTCTCGGGGATGGCCTGCGCCCAGGATGCATCGCCGATGCGAGCGATGAAGCGCAGTTCGCGGAATTGAAGGTGCTCGGCGAGCTAACGAAAAAAGCCTGGGAGTACGATGTCCAAGTGATGATTGAAGGTCCTGGCCACATCCCAATGGATAAAATCAAGGAGCAAGTTGACAAGGAAGTGGAGTGGTGCCACGAAGCGCCGTTCTACACGCTCGGCCCGCTCGTTACCGATATCGCGCCCGGTTACGACCACATCACCAGCGCCATCGGTGCCGCCATGATCGGATGGCATGGCGCCGCGATGCTCTGCTACGTTACGCCCAAGGAGCATCTCGGCTTGCCGAACCCCGAGGATGTCAAACAAGGCGTGATCGCCTACAAAATCGCGGCGCACGCCGCCGATGTGGCACGCCATCGCCCCGGCGCCCGCGACCGCGATGACGCACTGAGTTACGCGCGTTTTCTCTTCGACTGGAACAAGCAGTTCGAGCTTTCACTCGACCCGGAAACCGCGCGGGCCATGCACGACGAATCGCTCCCGGACGATTTCTACAAGGAAGCAAAATTCTGCTCCATGTGCGGGCCAAAATTCTGCTCAATGAACATTACCCAGCTAGCTGAAGCCGAATCCGGCAAGGATCAGGCCGAACGCAAACAAAAATTCGTCGAGCTGCTGGCAAGGGTCGAAGGCGCAAAGGCTCGGGCGGCCGGCGCGAACTGATGCAACACGGGCCCGTCCGGCTGTTGAGCTTTCCTTGCTCGTTTGCGGCTGGCTTATTGCCGTTCGGATGAAAAAAGAAGCGGGACGAAACAAAATGCAGCAGATCTGCGTATCTTCAGGCAGGCAACGGAGATAAGGAACGGCTTTGCCGCCAAAGCTCAAACACCACCCGATGGGTCCCACTTACAAACGGAGTGCGCCATGCTGACTCTGCTCTGCCTGCTTCTCCTCTACTTCCTGCCCACGATTCTGGCCCGTCACAAAACCGACGCTCTCGGCATCTTTCTCGTAAACTTGTTCCTTGGGTGGACGGTGATCGGATGGGTCGTTGCGTTGGTCTGGGCCTGCGCGGCGGAGGAAGTGGTTCGCGTGCGCGACGTGCCGTACAACTATGCCGCCGCCGGCTACGGTCCGGTCAGCGGAGGACGTTTTTGCTCGCGTTGCGGAACTCTTGCGCCACTGGCCTCGCGCTACTGCAGTTCGTGCGGCCACGCATTCTGAATGGCCCCTCCGCGGTCCTAATCCGCCAATCTGCCGCTCATCTCTGCTCCGAGAGAACGGCGGTTTCCGCTGGGAAATTGCTCCGCGAAATTTCGCGCACTGCTTTGCTGCTCTGCTAGGATGAACCGACCCCCTTCCTGAGTAGACCGGCTGCTCGCCCGCTGGCTCAAACATAAAACGAGAAGAAGCCAAATGACTCAATTTGCGCCGCCCAGTTGCGTGTTGGCAGTGGACGATTCGCCCGTTTCACGAAAGCTCCTCGAGCACGCTCTCGCGGAAGAGCCTTACCGTGTTGTGTTCGCCTGCGACGGAGCGGAAGCGTTGCATCTTCTCGAGATACACCGGCCCGCATTGATCATTACCGATTGGATGCTCCCCGACTTGACGGGTCCCGAGCTGTGCCGGGCGATCCGCGCACGTCAGCGTGAGGACTATGCTTGCATCATCTTGCTGACGAGCAATACCGAGAAGGAACAGGTCGTCGAAGGGCTTGCGGCCGGCGCCGACGACTACTTAACCAAGCCGTTCGACCGATCGGAGTTGCTCGCGCGCATCGGCGTGGGGTGCCGCACGGTGCAGCTACACGGCGAGGTCGCAGCGAAGAACCGCCAATTGGAAGAGTTGGTGCGTACCGATGAACTGACCGGATTGCCGAACCGGCGCGCACTCGAGGAGTACGCGGAGCGCCAGCTACGAAGCGCCGCTAGGCACAAATTTGAATTCTGGCTCGTGCTTGCGGACCTCGATCAGTTCAAGGAAGTGAATGACCAGTACGGCCGCGCAGCGGGTGACGCTGTGCTGAGGAAATTCGCGGACGTGCTGAAAGCGAATACCCGCGCGGCAGATTTCTGCGGCCGATGGGGAGGAGATGAATTTGTGCTGGCCATCAGCCATGTGGAACCGCGGAACGTAGGAATCGTTCTGGAAAAGCTGCGGACTGGCCTCGCGCGCGAAAAATTCGAATGGCAAGACTGGAAAATGCAAATCAGCGCCAGCTTTGGCATTGCCGGATTTCCGGGCGGCGCCGCGCCGGCGTTGCAGGAGTTGCTGGCGCAAGCGGAGATAGCCCTCCGCAAAGCAAAGCAAAGCAACGACCCCCGAGCGCGAAGGAACGAGGCCGCGCAGGAAGCGCAACTGCGCAGCAGTTAAGCGGCAACGGGGATGGAACGGACGGATCTCCCGCTGCTCCACAGGCGCCCGCCTTCCGGAACCGAGCGGAGTGTTGGACCTGGGAAGAATTCGTTTCCCCAGTGCGTTCCGAAGCCAGGAAGCTGGCTTTTGTGCCGTGGCAAGCAGGCGGGGTAAGATGCTGTAGCTGCTCGCCTGGCGCAGAGGGATCGTTTGCTGCATCCGCATGGAGTGATTCGGACCGCGGTGCTGATTGTGGCGGCCCTGCCGCTGCTGTACTACGCGCTGGCGACGTTTGCGGGACTGCGCTTCTTCTCGGTGGAACGCGCCAAGGACCCGGCCCCGCATTCGCCACCGGTGAGCGTGCTTAAGCCGGTCCGCGGCGTGGACTTCGGCTCGCGCGACAATTTTGCCAGCTTCTGCCGGCAGGCCTATCCCGAATACGAAATTCTGTTTGCGGTGAACGAAGAGTCGGATGCAGCCGTGCCGCTCGTGCGGCAGCTGATCGCGGAGTTTCCGGAACGCCCGATTCGCCTGCTGATCGGCGCGGTGCAAATCGGCGCAAACCGAAAGGTAAACAAGCTGGTCCGGCTCGTGCGCGAGGCTTCGCATGACGTGCTGGTGTTAACGGATGGCGACGTGCGTGTGGGGCCGAATTTTCTGCGGGAAGTGGTTGCTCCGCTGGCCAAGCCCAGCATCGGCGCGGTGACGTGTTTCTATCGCGGAATTGCACAGCGGAATTTCTGGGCTGAACTCGAGGCGCTGGGCACCGCCACGGACTTTGCTCCAAGCGTGCTCATAGCGAATTGGCTCGAAGGCGTGCGCTTTGGGCTCGGCGCCGCCATCGCGACAAGCAAGCCGTGGATCGAGCGAATCGGAGGGCTCGAGCCGATTGCTTCCATGCACTCGGACGACTACGAATTGGGATATCGAATTGCGAAAGCCGGCGGGACGGTGCAGCTTTCGCGTGAAGCGGTCGAGACGATGTATCCGGCGGAATCGTTCGCGGGATTCTGGCATCACCAGATCCGGTGGGCGCGCACAGTGCGGTTGTCGAGACCTGGGTCGTTTGTGGGGCTGATTTTCACACATGGATTGCCCTGGGCCATTGCGGCAGCAGTTCTGGGGCGAAGCACTGCCATTGCCGCGGCGTATTTGGGCGCGTATGTGCTGCTACGCCTGGCCATGGGTTGGACCGTCGGAGTCTGGGGCATAGGCGACCAAGTGGCGCGGCGAAAGCTGTGGTTGGTGCCGCTGCGCGACGCTGTGCATTTTATGGTGTGGGTGGCGAGCTTCGGGTCGAACAGGATTCGCTGGGGCGGGCGCCTGTTTGCGATGGATGGCGGGAGGATGGTGGCGCTGGAAGGACCGGCGGCGCGGGCAGCAGCGGCGGATTCGAGATCGGCGCCGGAGCGATAGACGCGGAACCACGCCGCGTGGGTGCCCGCGGTTGACGATGCGGGGCGCAACCGCTAAATTAGATGAGCAGAATCGTGGCTGTCCCGATCAGCGGGAACGTGCCGCGATTCGTTTTTGTTCCTCCTGCTGGGAGGTCGTCCAATTGGCAGGACTCCAGACTCTGGATCTGGCTATCCTGGTTCGAGTCCAGGCCTCCCAGCCATAAGTTTTTCTCGCCAAGACCTCTGATTTTCCGTTTCAGATTAAGTTGGCGGCGAACCTGCCGGAGCGGGCGTTGCGCTGCTTGCAAGGTGAAACAAACAGGCGCGAGCAGGGCCCTGCCAAGAGGTTGTGCAAAGGGCTCGGATGGCGAAGCGCTGGAAATGCCAGGTGCAACGCTTGAAGAAACGCCAAACCTGTCCTTTGGAAAGCGTGCTCTCCGGCCGTCGTGACGAAGAATGCATGTTGCCGCACAGATGAAGGTTGTGGACGACTGGCGCGAGAGGTGGAGTTGCGGGTATAGTGCGGGCGGAATCGAAGAATATTGACCGAGAAGAGGAGGCGAGCCTATGAGTGTGTGGTCACGGCGGAAGTTCTTTCTGACATCGCTGGCGGGAGGAGCGGTTGCCGGCGTGGCGAATCTCTTCGGCGCCGTTGGAACGGACGGAGCGGCCAAACGGAACGCATTGGGCGCGCCGCCGCTTTCTCCAGCCCCTCCCGGGAACCGTCCGCTGATCATCTCGAGCGCGAATGGATTGCACGCGCTGGATAAAGGGATGGACATTTTGAAGGCTGGCGGCGACACGCTGGACGCGGTCGTGGCAGCGGTCACAGTCGTGGAGAATGATCCGAACGACGACTCGGTGGGCTACGGCGGACTGCCGAACGAGCAGGGGGAAGTCGAGCTGGACGCGAGCGTGATGCATGGGCCGACGGGACGCGCGGGAGCGGTGGCCGCCGTGCGGCGCATCAAGAACGTTTCACGCCTGGCAAAGACGGTGATGGAACGGACGAATCACACCATGATTGTCGGCGACGGCGCGCGGCGGTTTGCGGTTGCCGAGGGCTTCGAAGAGGAGAATCTGCTCACGGAACACTCGCGGAAGATATGGCTGGCATGGAAGGCAAAAACATCGTTCAACTGGCGGCCCGGAATCGATTCTCCAGAATGGAAAGAGCAGATGGCGGAAATTTTTGAAGGCGACGAAGACAAAATCGCCTATGCGGAGCGCGTGATTGCGCATCCGCCGACCGGGACGATTCCGTGCATGGCGGTGAACGAGAAGGGAGATATTTCCGCGACCACAACAACCTCCGGCCTGGCATGGAAGATTCCGGGGCGCGTGGGCGATTCGCCGATTATCGGCGCAGGCTGCTTTGTGGATAACGAAGTGGGCGCGGCAGGCTCTACGGGTAAAGGCGAAGAAAACATCAAGGTCTGCGGCGGACACACCATTGTAGAGATGATGCGGCACGGGAAATCGCCGACAGAGGCTTGCCACGAAGCGATGGCCCGTGTGGCCCGCAACTACAAGAACGACAAGAAAAAGCTGGGGACGTTCCATTTGTATTTTTACGCGATCAACAAGGACGGGGCGTACGGGAGCGTATCCTTGTGGGCCAACGGGTACGAGCGCAGCAAGAAGGCTTCCTTTGCCGTGCATGATGGGACCGAAGCGCGGCTCGTCGAATGCACTCCCTTTTTTGAGGGCGCTGGGGGGGATCAGTAGCGGGAGTCAGAGGGTGTCGGCGAGCATAGCCGTGACGTAGTTCGCGACGGCAGGTGCGGCGGTGAGGCCGGGAGATTCCATGCCGACGAGGTGAATCGCTTGCGGGACGCTGGGGTCCCGCGTAATGACGAAATCGGCGATGCCTTTGTGGCCCGGAGGAACGAGCTTCGGACGCAAGCCGGAATAGCCGAGATGCAAATCGGCCTCCTCGATTTCCGGCAA
>DASRCZ010000247.1:0-13320 GCA_035652855.1 Candidatus Acidiferrum sp. | reverse complement strand
AGCACGAGTCCCTGCCGCTCGGCAAAATCCGGGCCGTGTATTTTGTTCGGGAATTTTCCGAGGATTTCGCGCCGGAACGCAAAGCATTCCTCAGCCGCCCGAAACTCGACGGCTTGTGGGTGCGCCTGCGCTTCACGGATGGCGATTCGCTTGAGGGCGTAATTCCCAACGATTTACTTGGCCTGCTGGACAACGGATTGCAAATCACGCCGCCTGACCTGAATTCGGCAACCGATCGCATCTTCGTGCCTCGCTCGGCGCTTTCCGAACTGACCGTGCTCGGCGTGGTCGGCATCGCGCGGCGCAAGCCCGCGGTGGCCACCGCTGGGGCCGCTCAGCCGCGCCTCTTCACCGAATAGCACTTCGGCCGTTGGTGAACCCGTGCTTTGCTCCTGGTGATGTCCGCAGGTTCACGCCGGGCGTGAACTGTCGACTGCCAGCCTTCCCTGTGCGAAACTCGAAATTCGCATCCCCATCAGCAAAGGTGACCCAATGAGACTTTCCGAGATTGCCGCGAAGCTCGACTGCCGATTGGAAGGACCCGCTGACCTGGAAATTTCCGGCGTCTCCGGCATCGAGTATGCCAAGTCCGGCCATCTGACGTTTCTCGCTAATCGCCGTTACTTCCACCTGCTGAAGACCACGCGCGCTTCCGCTGTGCTCCTCGAGCCGCATATCGCGATTCACCGCGACCCCGCTCTGCCTCCTCTCGCAGCTCTGCGCTCCGCGAATCCCTACCTTGCGTTCGCCAAAGCCATCCATCTATTTTACGAGCCGCCGCGATATGCACCGGGTGTGCACCCAACCGCGATCATCGCCAAGTCCGCGACCGTCGGCGCGGGTGCGCACATCGGCCCCTACTGCTTCATCGACGAAGGCGCGCAAATCGGAGCGAATGCTGTGCTTCACAGCTTCGTGACGATTTACCGCAACGCCGTGATTGGCGACGATTTTTTCGCCCACGCGCACGCCGTTGTGCGCGAGTCCTGCCGCATTGGCAATCGCGTGATCCTGCAGAACGGCGTCGTTATCGGCGGCGACGGGCTTGGCTACGCTCGTCTGAAGGATGGCTCCTGGTTCAAAATGGCGCAATCCGGGCCGGCAATTCTCGAGGACGACGTTGAAGTGCAGTCGAATGCCTGCGTCGATCGCGCAACGGTCGGCGAAACCCGCATTGGCCACGGCACCAAAATTGACGACCTGGTCCTCATCGGCCACGCTTCGCGTGTCGGCGCAAATGCCATGCTCTGCGGGCAGGTCGGGCTCGCCGGTTCGACCAAGGTGGGTGACGGCTGCATCCTCGCCGGTCAGGTTGGCACGGCCGGTCACCTCACCATCGGCGATGGCTCGGTGGTGACGGCGAAAAGCGGCATCCCCAGTGACATCCCGGCCAGGGCGCACTTTTCCGGATATCCCGCTATGGACAACCGGCAGTGGCTCAAAAACACAGCGGCCCTGAATCGCCTTCCTGAGTTGCAGCGGCGCGTCCGCGAACTCGAATTTCAGCTTCAACGGCTGCAGGAACGCCGCTAGCGCCCCGCACAGTTCGCTGCGGAACCTCGCCCCGGCATCACGGCGGACTCGAATCGCGAGCAGAAACCACGCGGCCGAGACCGGAGCTTCGGCCGAGGCGATCGAACATTCGCCAGGCTGCTTCGGAAATCCGGCTGATGGCGTCTCCGGCATCGCGCTCGTGCCGCACATAGCTGCTCATCGCGCAAAGGACGAAAGGCCGCTTGCCCGTAAAGATGATGCCGCAATCGTTGCGGACGCCTTCGAGTTCCCCCGGCTTATTGGCGATGCGCAGGTCCTCGGGAAGATAGCGCGGGATGTAGCTTTCCTTATGAACGGAAAGAACCTGAAAATAATCCTGGGTAAACTGCGGGTTCAGCACTCGGTTTTCATAGAGGGATTTCAAGAGCAGCGCCAATTCGTGCGGTGTCGCTACGTTCTCGCGCCCTTCCGCTGCGGCTTTCACGTCCATCATCTTGCGCCGGAGGCGCGTACGCGAAAGCCCCAGCCCATCGAGCATCGCGTTGACGTTCTCCATGCCAACGCGGTCGATCAACACGTTGGTCATCGAGTTGTCGCTGACAGAAACCATCAGCACGGCCACATCCCGCAGCGTGAGCCGTGTCGCACCTGGCGTCAGAGCTGGGGAGATGCCACTCCCCCCAACCAGATCGGAGGATTGCACCGTATAGAAATCCGATAACTTCAGCTTGCCCTGCTGTGCCTGCCGGTAGAGTTCGGCCAATACAGCGATCTTGATTGTGCTTGCGGTCGGGAACACCTCGCCGGCGTTGAGCGAAAGCTCGCTCCCGTTGGTTAGATCGAGAATCTCCACTCCAAGCACGCCGTCCAGGCGCGCGTCTTCTTGATGAACCACGGCCTCGAGCTTTTGCCAGAGCAGGCGCTCCTTCGCAGGTGGCGACTGCGCCGCGGCTGTGCTTGCCCACAAAGGCAAAGTAGTCGCACACGAAATGGCGATGAACAGATTCCTTGGCATTCGCATGTGTTCGCAGATTCTCGCACACTCAGCCTCGGAATTTCACGCTCCGCGTTTTGCACTGGACAGCGCCCGGCGAAACCAGGCCGCAGCGGTGACAGTGCGATTCGCCGCGCCAGTTTTTGGGCATCTTTCCCGCCCGGGGTGAGACGGCCGCAAATCGCAGCTTCCGACCCCAATCCTGATACCTCAAAGCTCGCCGCCATCTAAATGGTAAAAAAGAGCGTCAAGCGCGACCGGTACGGGAGCAAAATCGTCAGCGCCATTTCTCCGAGCTCGCCCGCCCATTCTTCGCGCACGGATTCCGGCAACTCCCGCTTGTCTCCATACATGAAGCGGCAGCCGTTACCAACAGGGTTGCCCATCGGTATGGAAAAATGCGACCTGGTCTCCGGCGCGTCTTGGTTCGTCGCCAGTTGCAGCCCCATCACATCGGTGATGGCCTCGATATACCCACGCACTCGAGCTTGCACTCCCTCGCGCGAAGCGTAGAACGCAATCACCGGGATCGCCTCGTTAATTATTTTTCGCAGCAGCAAATCTGCTTCGACTGCGGATATTTCGTTCTTGCTCATGCCCGGAATTCACATATGGAGGCTCGCGTCGCCGCCAGCGCTACCCCGAAGGGAGCGTTCGCCGGCGCCGGCTTGCGCCGAGCGATCGCCGCGCTTCCCTGCCAGTTGGATTGCGGCGGCGGAACACAGGATACCCCGTGCCTCCGGGTGCGCCCCGGCCTAAGGTCCGCGCAGCTTCCGAATACCTTGACCTTCCGAGGCAGGCCGTTGGACAGATTTCGGCGGGAAGGTTCTACCCTGCCGCGGGTTGCTGGTCCTCCGGCAGTCCGGCGGCCATTTCCGCGCGCATACGCGCGTTCAGCTCCTCGCGCTGCTCGAGGGAATATTGCGCGGCATCAATCGGCGGGAGAAATTCCACCAGAATTTCGCCGGGATGAATGACGAGCGAACGCTTCCCCATGATGCGATGAGCGCCCGAACAGGCTACCGGCACCAAGGGGACCTTCGCGTTGATGGCCATCACCGCTGCTCCTTTCTTGAAGTCTTGCAGCCGCCCATCGGGACTCCGCGTTCCCTCGGGATAGATCAGAAAGGACTGTCCCTTGCGCATCGCTTCGGTGGCTTTCTCCATGCTCGCGACGGCGGATTCGTGCGATTCGCGTTTCACGGGAATAAAATGTGCGAGCGTGAAAGCGGTTCCCACAATAGGCCAGCGAAACAAAGATTCCTTGAGCAGGATGGCAATCCGCCGCGGGATGGCTCCCACTACGGCAGGGGCGTCGGCCGAACTGGTGTGATTCGCGTAGAAAAGGCATGCCCCGGAGGGGATGCGCTCGCGGCCCACAACGCGAACTTTCACTCCCACCGCGCGCAC
Organism: Candidatus Acidiferrum sp.; assembly: GCA_035652855.1. Taxonomy (GTDB): domain Bacteria; phylum Acidobacteriota; class Terriglobia; order Acidiferrales; family UBA7541; genus Acidiferrum. The sequence goes on along the minus strand of DASRCZ010000247.1, from coordinate 9,422 downwards.
GAAAAACATGACGCCCTTCACGCCGGCCCAATAAAGCAGGTCAGGGTTCTTCGTCAGCCATGTCCAGATCAGGAGGGGCGGGCCGAGGACAAGAATGTAGAGCGAGAGAAAAACCGCGATAAACAACGTTCGGATCATGAGTGGCGGCTGCCTCGCAAGTCTCCGGCCAAAGAGTTGTGACCTGCCTTTCCGAAACTACTGTGCGCCGGCTGCCGCGGCCGCTCCCGCCGCGAGCGAACCGCGCAGCCAGCCTTCCCGAATCCGGCGGGCCTTCGCGGTTGCGCGCGCCGATTCGGCTATTTCGAAATAGAGTTCGCCGGCTTCACCGAGCCTGATTTGCAATTCCAGTTCGTTTCCACTGCGGCGAACTTTGAGCCGCAGGGTCTCGCCGGATTGACGCTCGCGCAGCCAGCGCTCCGCTCGGCGCGGAGGTTCCGCGCCGTCCCAAGCGAGAATCGAGTCGTTTGGCTGCAAGCCGGCTTCGGCTGCTCCGCTTCCGGGTTCCACGTCGCGGACGAAATAATTTCCCGCCGCGTCGCGCTCGTAATAGAAGCCTAGGACGGGCCGCTTGCGCTCCATCCTATGCAGTTCGAGTCCCGCCAAGGCGAGCGCTTGTTCGTAGGGGAGCGGCTCCGCCGCGGCCACGTATTTCGCGAAGAAATCCTCGAACGAGCCGCCCGCCACGCGTTCCGCGGTCAACCGAATATCAAGGCTGTCGCGATACGGCCTGTTCTGCCCGGCGAAGTCCGTGTTCATGGCACGCATCACGTCATCCAGGCTCTTTGCCCCGTCCGTGCGGTCGCGAATGAGCAAATCGAGCAGAACGCCGAGAATCTGGCCCTTTGTGTAATACGACACGCTGAAGTCCGGCTGGTTGTAGAGCGGATATTTTTCGAGCCACGCGTCGAGGCTCGATTGTTCCGCGCTCTGCCAGTGATTCGCCGGCCGGCGCTCGAGTTCGCTGATCTGCCCGGCAAGATCATCGTAGAACTGCTGCTTCTTCCATATGCCGGTGCGTTCGAGCGTGTACGAAGCATACGTACTGGTGACGCCCTCCGCAAACCAGAGCGCACGCGTGTACTGCTCCTTGGTGTAGTCCACAGGATCAAGAGAAGCCGGGCGGATGCGCTTCACATTCCAGAGGTGAAAGAATTCATGCGCGGAAACGCTGGCCAGAAACTGATCGGAGGGAATGCTAATCGCCGTGGAATCGGCGTGCTCCATGCCGCCGCCACTGCCCGCCGCGGCTTTGCCAATGTGGTAGAGGAAGGTGTAGTTCTTGAACGGCGCGCCGCCCATCAGCGTGAGCTCGTATTTACAGATCCTCGTGAGTTCGTCCTGCATTCGCGCCCTGTCCCAATTGTCGCCGTGCACGACGACGCGAATATTGGGGAAGCCGGGCAGGGCAAATTCATCGAATTTGCCGATCTCGACCGGCGAATCGGTGAGCTGGTCATAGCTGGAAACGAGGGTGCCCGGAGTCTCCGCTGATCCGGCCGGCTGGAGAACCACCGGGGCCGAAGTTATCCATCGCCATCCGTCTGGAACGCCCGCGAACGTTACTATGGCTTCCTCGCCCCGGCGGTTCGGCACATACATCAGGATCATCGCTGGATTAATGAAAGCGTGGCTGGCGTTGAGCTGCGTGCCAAACGGCCCCGGATCATCCCAGTAGGCCGCGTAGCGAATCGTGATATCGCGGATACGGCTGTCTTCCCCCGCTATGCGCCAGGTCTGCTTGTCTATTTTCTCCGCGCGGAGCAGTTTGGTATTTTCGGCCGAACCACCGCTGCCCTCCGCAAACGCTTCGACCTGCTGAACATGGTGGCTGAAATCGCGGATCTGGTAGAGGGCGTTCCACGCGGGCATTTGCAGCGTCAGGTCGCCGCTGACTTTCGGCACGACCATGGTCACATGGAAAATATGCTGTTCCGGGCGCGCCAGCGAAACGCGGTAGGTGATGGTGGCGTGCGCGGCTGGCGCAGCTCCCAGGAGCAGAAACAACGTGGAAATGAGCAGCAGCGTGCGTTCGCCGCGGGTTGCGAATCCGCCGCCCTGGCCGCTCACTTGGAAGGAACTCCTGGCAGTACAGGTCCGGCCGCCGGATGCCGTGCGTTAAGTGCACGCAGCAGCTTCTCGCAAAGCCCGCCGAAGCTGCCGTTGGACATGATAAGCAACAAATCTCCGGGCCGTGCTTCCGCGGCGAGATGCTCGGCGAGTGAATCCGAGCCGTCGAAGACACGCGCATCTTTTCCCAACACTCGCACGCTGGCGGCAACGGAATCAGGGTCCATGCGGGTGTCATCCGCAAGTTGCTGCGCGCGAAAAACGCCGCCGAGCGAAACGCGGTCAGCGAGGGCCAGCGCTTTTGGCAAGGTTTCCTGAAAAACCTTGCGGCGCATGGAATTCGAGCGCGGTTCGAGAATGGCCCAGAGCCGGCGACCCGGCCAGCGGCCTCGTGCGGCCTCAATGGTGGCGCGAACAGCCGTCGGATGATGCGCGAAATCGTCCACGACCAATACGCCGCCGGCTTCTCCCTTTACGTCCATGCGCCGCTTGACGCTAAGAAAAGTCGAAAGCGCCTTGGCAACGTTCTCGGCCAAGATGCCGCGCCCATGCGCCACCGCGGTTGCGGCAAGCGCGTTAAGAACATTGTGGCGGCCGGCCGCATTGAGCGTGACTTCGCTGAACGGCCGGCCACGATGCGTGATGCTGAAGCGCATGGTTTCGCCTTCGTGGCGCACCGCCTGGGCAACCCAGTCGTTCGTCTCGCCAAATCCGTAGGTTTCCACGGCGCAGAAGGCCTTCTCGACCGCTCGCCGCAGCGGCGCGCCGGACTCCTCGGCGTCGCCCCAAACCACGACGCGCCCGCGCCGCGGCACCAAGTTCACAAGGCGTTTGAACGCGAGTTCGTAGGCCGCAAAATCAGGATAGATATCGGCATGATCGTATTCGAGCGACGTGATGATCAAATCGTCCGGGTGATAGTGGAAGAATTTCGGACCACGGTCCCAGAACGCCGTCTCGTACTCGTCCCCTTCCAGAATGAACTCCTCGCCGCCGCCAAGTCCGTAGCTCTTGCCGAAGTTTTCCGCGACTCCGCCCACCAAAAAATTCGGCCTTCGCGCAGCGGTTTGAAAAATCCACGCCAGCATGGCCGTCGTGGTCGTCTTGCCGTGCGTGCCGCTCACGACGATCGAATGTTTGCCGGGAAGGAAGATTTCTTCAAGAATTTCCGGCAGCGACCGGTAGGGGATGCGCCGGTCGAGCGTCTCCTCGAGTTCCGGATTGCCTCGCGCGATGATATTGGCCACGACCACCAGATCCGGCGCGGGCCGCAGATGCGCCGCATCGAAGCTGTTGAAGTAGGCGATGCCCAGGCTATCGAGCAAAGTCGAAGCCGGCGGATAAACTCCGGAATCCGAGCCCGTGACGCGATAGCCGGACTCCCTCAGCATGCCGGCAAGCGGCGCCATCGCGGAACCCGCTATGCCGATCACGTGCACATGCCTTTCGTTGCCCATTGGCTCCCGTTCGCGAGCTTCCGGCATTCTCCGTGGCCGAAAGCTCTTTACCCCTGGAGGTTCGGAGGATCTCCCTCTTTTCACTGCGCCACAGCGCGCTCCAGAATCTCGATTTTCCCCTGCCCTTCTGCCACGAGCCTCGCGCGCACGCCCAGCGGCACGGTCAGCATCGGGCGCGCTGTGTGCCCGAGCGGAGCGCCATACACCACAGGAACGCCAAGCTGGCCTAGAATGCGAGCTGCAACCTGCCGCACCGTTGGGCTGCCCGAGACTGGCGGGTCGCACTCGGGAAAATCTCCAAGCACGATTCCGCGGACGTGTTCTAGTTTCCCAGCCTGCACGAGGTGCATCAAGGCGCGATCCACTTGCCACGGCTTCATCGCTCGGTCTTCCAGCAGCAAAATCGCTTCCCGCGCATCGAGCTCCCACGGCGTGCCTATCGCCGTTTGCAGCAGCGTCAGGCAGCCGCCAAGCAAAACTCCTTCAGCGACACCCGCAACCAGCGGCTCGCCTTGCAAGTTCATGCTCCACTCGGCCGCATCGCCCCGAAGCGCTGAAAGGAGCGAAGCCTCATCATAGCCGTGCGGGCGTCCCGCACCGTGATCCAAGCCGGCCGCCAGCATCGGCCCGTAGAACGTCACCCATCTGTGCTTCTGCCAGAGGAATAGTTGGAGCGAGGTGACGTCGCTGAAGCCCAGGACGACGTGCGGCCGCTCGGGCGATTCGATCTTCAGCCCGTCCAGCAAGTAGTTTGAACCGTAGCCTCCTCGAACGGCGATAAGCGCATCCGCCTGCGGTAAAGCCAGAGCCGCGAGAAATTCCTTGCGGCGTGTTTCCACGGGTGCGGCGAAGTACGCATCGGAAACTAGCGAGCTTGGGGCAGCAACTCTCCACCCAAGCCGCCGCGCCTCCGCAATGCCGGCGGCGAACCGCTCGTTCTCGCCGGGAGAGGCCGGCGCGAAGGGGACAATCAGCGGGTCAGCGGGAAGCGCAGGTGGCTTTCGCGCTGCTCCGCCAGCGATTGCGGATGCGCCCGCCACGATGGCCCTCATTCGGCGTGTCTCTCGACGGGATACATTTCGATTTCCGTGCCGGGCCGGCCCACCTGAGCAAAGATTCTCTCCTGCTGGCGATGGTCGACATCGGCATCAAACTGAATCACGTTGCTGCCGTCCTTCACCGTAACGTGAAGGTTATCGAGGGTGACTTTCATTTCCGCAAAAACGCGATGCACGTCCGCCATGACCTCTTTGGTATCCGCCGTGGTGATGCGGAAAAGCATGTGGCGGCATTTCAGGTGCAGCCAATCCTCCACAAAGACGAGCGCAATCAGCGCAAAGAGCGTCAGGCTGCATCCGATGCCCGACACCCAGAACAGCCCGCCTCCCGCGGCCATGCCGATCGCCGCAGTCGCAAAAATGGTCGCCGCGGTCGTCAGGCCCACGATGCTGCCTCGTTCGCGCAAGATCACCCCAGCGCCGAGAAAACCGATGCCCTGCACGATATTGGACGCAATGCGAGTGGTGCTGGCGTCGCCGGTACGGCGCGCTATCTCCACGGAGACAACCGTAAATAGCGCGGCGCCGAGCGAAACGCAGAAACCCGTGCGCATTCCCGCCGGGCGCCGCCGGATATTGCGTTCAATGCCGATGAGAGCGCCGAGAAAACCGGCCCAGGCGAGACGCGCGACAATGGCGGTAAGCGAAAGCATAGTAGCCGTGTTCAAGGGAAGCGCGGCTTCCCTTCCTTAACACGGATTCGAAGCAACGCGATGAGAGCGATTGTACACGCTACAGTTTGAATTGCGTGAGCTTCGCAAAGTGGCGTGCCCTTGCGTGTATCTCGGCACGCCTTAGGCTGCGCAGGCGCTCGAGCCCAAATTGCTCGACCGTGAAGCTGCCCATCACCGAGCCGTAAACCATCGCCCGCCGCAGCGCCGCGTCATTCTTCTCGCCGACCGAGGCGAGATAACCCATGAATCCGCCGGCAAAACTGTCTCCTGCGCCCGTCGGGTCATGCGGCTCCTCGAGAGGAAACGCGGGCACGCAGAAGACGCCCCTGGAGTCCACCATCATTGCGCCATATTCCCCGCGTTTCACGATCAAGGTCGACGGCCCCATCTTGAAGATGTGCTTCGCCGCGCGCAGCAAATTGTGTTCGTTCGATAGCTGACGCGTTTCCGAATCGTTGATCATCAGAATATCCACCTGCCGGAGCGTCTCGCGCAACTCGCCGTTGCTCCGTTCGATCCAATAATTCATGGTGTCAAGCGCGGCAATCTTTGGCCGCTTGTGCACCTGCTGCAAGACGTCACGCTGCAAACCGGGCGCGATATTTGCCAGGAAAACGAACTTGGAGGTGCGGTACTTTTCCGGGAGGCGCGGCTTGAATTCGGCAAAAACGTTCAGTTCCGTTGTAAGCGTCACTCGCTCGTTCAAATTTTCCGAGTAGCGGCCCGCCCAGAAGAAGGTCTTGCCGGCCGCGCGTTCGAGTCCTTCCGTATCAATGCGGCGGCCCCGAAAAATCAGCGCATCTTCGGGCGTGAAGTCGTCGCCGACAATACCGACAAGGTTGACGTGCGTAAAGAAGCTCGCGGCCACCGCAAAATACGTTGCGGCGCCGCCGAGCGTCCGCTCGACCTTTCCGAACGGGCTTTCCAGACCGTCAAACGCCACGGAACCTACGACCAGTAAGGACACAGGATTCTCCTATGAACTACGACAACGAGTGCCTGCTTGCCGGGCATGCATTCCCGGCCAAACGAGCATCGGACCAAATCGGAAAGCCTGGCCGGCGCGGCATCACGGAAGGTACTTCGAGACAATCGCCGAAAGCCGCTTCCTGGTCACCGCCGGCACGAGCTTGGGATCGGTCAACAGCGCGTGCTTCAAGGCCGAATCGCATTTGCATTTGCGCTTGGCGGGCAGACTGCGCACCGCTTCGCGCAGAACCCGCTGCGCATTCTCGGCATTCCGCGTGAGCGTCGCCACGATTTGCGCAACTGTGACCGACTCGTGCTCCGGGTGCCAGCAGTCATAGTCAGTAATCATGGCAATCGTCGAGTAGCAGAGCTCCGCCTCCCTCGCCAGTTTTGCCTCGGTCACGTTGGTCATGCCGATCACATCGAAACCCAATTGCCGATGCATCTCCGCTTCCGCCAGCGTTGAAAACTGCGGACCTTCCATGCAGATGTACGTCCCGCGCCGGTGGACCTTCACGCCGCAGTGCACACTGGCATCGCACAAGGCGCTGGCGACGTCAGCGCAAACAGGGTGCGCAAAACCAACGTGCGCCACAAGCCCATCTCCGAAAAACGTGGACACGCGATGCTTCGTCCGGTCCACGAATTGGTCCGGCACCAGGAATTCGCCTGGGCGCAAATCATCGCGCAGGGAGCCGACGGCGCTCACGGAAATTACGCGCTCAACGCCAAGCAACTTCATCGCGTAGATATTCGCGCGATAGTTGATCTCCCCCGGCGTGAACCGGTGTCCGCGCGCATGGCGCGCAAGGAATGCCACTCGTTTGCCCTCGAGCGTGCCGAGCACAAACCGGTCCGAGGGCTCGCCGAACGGCGTTTTCACCGCAACTTCGCGCGTCTCCTTCAGCCCCGGCATGGCGTAGAGGCCGGAGCCGCCGATGATGCCGATCGATGCTTGTGCTTGCGGCTTAGCGGATGCGGGCATGGGCAGTTCGCTCTCCGTCTGTAATTGAAATCTTGCAGAAGCTCCGCCCGAGGCCGGCGTTTCGCCGGTGCGACTGAGGCCTCGCGGTCATTTCTGCAGACCAGCTCGCGTCAAAATTTCCGAGACTGCTGTGAACGGATCCTTCTCCCGGTTCGCCACGGCGCTCGCCAGTTCGGCCAATTGCCGTTCGCCCTCCTTGCCAGGCAGCGCGCGTTCGAGCAGGCGTGACTCGAGCATTTCAATCAACCGGTTTTTCCAGTGCTGGACGTGTTTTCGCTGCCGGTCGCCGCTCGATTCAAAATGCACCCGAAACCTTTCAATTTCCGCGGCAAGTACGTCGATGCCTTTATTCTCGGATGCCACGGTGCGTACGACCGGCGGATGCCATCCATCGCGCGGCATCACCAGGGAAAGCATCGCCTGAAGCTGCTGGTCCAGCCGGTCCGCGCCCTCGCGATCCGCTTTGTTCAGCACGAAAATGTCCGCGATCTCCATCAGTCCGGCTTTCATGTTCTGGATGTCATCGCCAAGCCCTGGCACCAGGACGACGATCACGCAATCCGCCAGCCGCACGATATCAATCTCGTCCTGCCCAACGCCCACGGTTTCGATCAGGACCTGATGCTTCCCGGCGGCATCCAGCAGCAGCGCGACCTCCGCCGTGGCGCGAGCCAGCCCCCCGAGAAAACCCCGCGTTGCCATCGAGCGAATGAAAACTCCTGAGTCGCCCGCGTGCCCCTGCATGCGGATGCGGTCTCCCAGAATCGCCCCCCCGGAATATGGGCTAGTCGGGTCGACCGCGATCACCCCGACAGGATGATTCTGCGTGCGATAAAGCGCCGCCAGGCGGTCAGCCAGGGTACTCTTGCCGGTCCCCGGCGCGCCAGTAATACCGGTGAGATATGCGCGTCCGGTATGCGGAAAGAGCCGCTTTAGCAAGCCTTCCGCTTCTGGTGAATGGTCTTCAATCGCGGAAATCGCGCGGGAAACCGCCCGCGGGTCGCCCGATTGGATGCGCTCCGCCCAGGCGTCCAAGTCGCGTTGCCCTCTTCCCTGAGCCGGTCGCTCAATTGGCGCGGCTGGCATGATTTTCCTGTGAGGCTTTCAACGCCGCTTTGTGCATCGCCCTATTTTGTCTTGCGAATTACTTCTTGCCAAGTAGCTGGCGGGCAATCACGAGCCGCTGGATCTCGCTCGTGCCTTCGCCAATGGTGCACAGCTTCACGTCACGGTAATACTTCTCCGCCGGGTAGTCCTTGATGAACCCATATCCGCCGTGGATCTGCACGCACTCGTTCGCCACGCGCACCGCAACTTCGCTGGCAAACAGCTTGGCCATGCTGGACTCTCGCGTGAACCGCACATCGCCCCTGTCCGCCAGCCACGCCGCCTGGTACACCAGCAGCCGCGCTGCTTCGACTTGCGTGGCCATATCGGCCAGCTTGAACTGAATAGCCTGAAACTCGCTGATCGGCTGGCCAAATTGCTTTCTCTGTTTCGCATAGCGGATCGCGGCATCCAGTGCGCCTTGCGCCATTCCGAGCCCGAGCGCCGCGATGGAAATCCGGCCGCCGTCGAGAACTTTCAGGCTTGCGGTGAAGCCTTCGCCTTCCTCGCCCAGCAGATTCTCCGCAGGCACCTTGCAGTCCGAGAAGATGATTTCCGAAGTGTCGCTGGCGCGCAGCCCCAGTTTGTTCTCTTTCTTACCCGGCCGAAAGCCGGGCATGCCCCTTTCCAGAATAAATGCGCTGATCCCATGCGAACCCCTGGATTTATCCGTGACCGCCATGCCCACGCAAACGTCGGCGTAGTGCCCATTGGTGGTGAAGGTCTTCGAACCGTTGAGCACCCAGCAATTGCCGCTCTTGGTCGCGGTTGTCCGCGTCCCGCCGGCATCCGAACCAGCATCCGGCTCGGTCAGCGACCATGCGCCGATCTTCTTTCCCTGCGCCAGCGGAACAAGATACTTTTGCTTCTGCGCCTCCGTGCCAAATTTGAAGATGTGATTGCTGCAGAGCGAATTGTGGGCGGCCACGATGATTCCGACTGAGCCATCCACACGCGAAAGCTCCTCGATTGCGATTACGTACTCGATGTACCCGAGCCCGGCGCCGCCGTACTGCTCCGGAAAAATGATTCCAAGCAGCCCCATCTCCGCGAGTTTTGGCATGATCTCCATCGGAAAATGGGAAGCCTCGTCCCACTCCATTAC
>DASRCZ010000246.1:0-8363 GCA_035652855.1 Candidatus Acidiferrum sp. | reverse complement strand
CGCTTGCCCATGAAAAACATCCTGGTCAAGATTCCAGGCAAAAAGCCGGGAATTATTCTCCTCGGCACGCACTACGATACGAAGCGCCTCGACAATTTTGTCGGCGCCGATGACGGCGGCTCCTCCACGGCCGTCATGCTGGAACTCGCCCGCAACCTCTGTCAACAGAAGGGCCGCTACGCCGTTTGGATCGCTTTCTTCGATGCCGAAGAAGCCGTCAACCGCGATTGGCAGGACCCGGACAACACCTACGGCAGCCGCCAGATGGCCGCGCGCTTCGCCGCAAGCGGCGATCTCCAGAAGATCAAGGCGTTCATCCTCGCTGACCTTGTGGGCAACCGCACTCCTCATTTCAAGCGCGAGGGCACGGAGTGGCTTTCCGAATTGGTTTGGAATGTCGCCAAGCGCCTTGGCTATGGCACCATTTTTCTCGATATCCAGGATCAGGTTTCCGACGATCACGATTCGTTCCTGAAGCGCAACGTGCCCTCCATTGACGTGATCGACCTCGACCTGCAGGACGTCCCGTACTGGCATACGCCCCAGGATACGCTCGACAAAATCGACGCGAAGACCCTGGCAATCGTCGGGCATGTCTTTCTGGAATCCGTGAAAGCACTGCAAGCAAAATAGCCGGGAACACGGCAGAACATTTGCGCACAGGAGGACCGGCGTGGCCGGCCTGAGTTTCCTGCAAAAATTCCGAGCCAGCCCCGAACGCGTGCACGTCAAATCCGCGAGCGGCTCCTATGACGTTTTGTGCGGGGCCGGCATTCTCCGCCGCGCGGTGCCGGAAATCGCCGAGCTCGGCGAATTCTCGAGCATTCACATTATTTCCTCGCGGCGCGTCTGGCGGGCTGCCGGAAGGGCTATTCGCAAGAAAATCGGCCCGCACGGCGCCAACAAACTCCATCTTTTCGACGATGCCGAAGCGAAAAAGGATCTGCGCACGGTCGAGTCGCTTTGCCGCGCGCTCGCCCGCGCGCGCGCCGACCGCAAGGCTCTCCTGGTCGCCGTGGGCGGCGGCGTCGTCGGCGACGTCGTTGGATTCGTGGCCGCGTCCTACCTTCGCGGTGTGGCCGTCGTGCAGATCCCCACCACTCTCGTTGCCCAGGTGGATAGCGCCATGGGCGGCAAGACCGGCGTGAATCTCCCGGAAGGGAAAAACCTCGTCGGCGCGTTTCATCCGCCACGGCTTGTGCTCAATGACCCCGAACTGCTGCGCTCCCTTTCTCAGCGCGAATTTCGCTGCGCCATTGCGGAGGTGATCAAGTACGGAGTCATCGCCGATGCCTCGCTCTTTTCCTACCTCGAAAGGAATATCGAAAAGCTGCTCAGGCGAGATCCAGCCGTTTTGGAATATGCGATTCTCTCGTCGGTGCGAATCAAAGCGGCCGTGGTCAGCCGCGATGAGCGTGAGTCCGGCCTGCGCGAGATTCTGAACTTTGGCCACACCTTCGCGCATGCCCTGGAAACAGCCACAAAGTATCGCCGTTATCGCCACGGTGAAGCCGTGGCTCTCGGCATGATCGCGGCCAGTTTGCTGGGCCAGGCTGCCGCCGTGGCATCGGCCGAGGACGCGGCGCGGGTCATCGCACTGACCAAGAGGATTGGTCCGCTGCCTCCCTGGCCGAACGTCTCACCCAAGGAACTCATCGGCTTGATGCGCAATGACAAGAAGGCCCGGTCCGGGAAAATACGCTTCATCCTGTCACCGCGCATCGGGAAAGCTCAAGCATACGACGCGATTCCTCTCGAACTCGTCGAGCGCGTCCTCCGCGCAATGCCGGACGCATTGCGCAATCGCGGCACATCAGGCAGGCGCAAACATGGCTGAATCGGCTGCACCGCCTGGAGGCACGCGACCGGAAGGCGCCGTCACCGAAGGGGACGCTTCGCGCAAAGTGCGCGAGATGTTCACGCGTATCGCGCCGCGCTATGACCTGCTCAATCACCTGCTTTCGATGCAACTCGACCGCCTCTGGCGCGCACGGACCGCCCGGCGTTTGCGCCCTATTCTGAGCCGCCCGGAGGTCCTCGTGCTTGACCTTTGCTGCGGAACAGGTGACTTGGCACTCGCCTTATCTCGCACCGCGAAGGCGAAAATCATCGGCGTGGACTTTGCCCACAGCATGTTGCTCCGCGCGCGACAAAAAAGTGCGGATCCGCTCGCGCGAAAACGGGGCGCGGATGCGAATTTGCCGGGGCCCTTCTTTGAGGCGGACGCCTTGCGCCTCCCTTTCGCCAGCGCAAGCTTTCATCTCGTCACAACGGCGTTCGGTTTTCGCAATCTCGCCAACTATGAAGCTGGCCTCCGTGAAATCGCGCGCGTGCTCAGGCCTGGGGGCACACTCGCCATCCTCGAATTCACCGAACCCCCGGAAAACGCTCTGGGAAATCTGTATCGCTGGTATTTCCGCCGCGTCCTGCCGAAACTCGGCGGAATGATTTCCGGCGACCCCGCCGCGTATTCCTATTTGCCGAAATCCGTCTCGCGGTTCTTTCGCCCCGCCGAATTGGCGTCACTGATGTCCTCGCTGGGTTACCAGGACGTCGAATCCAGCGTGTGGACGTTTGGAACGGTCGCCTTGCACACGGCTCGCCGCTAAACTAATTTCGTCTGCGCGGAGCCGGCGTGCGTAACTCACTGCTCTTCGAGCCCCGCCGTACGCAGCTTGCTGAGCAGTGTCTTCGGCGTGATGCCGAGTTGTTCCGCCGCGCGTGTCTTGTTCCATTTGCAATCGCGAAGAGTCGTCTCGAGCAGCACTCGCTCTACGTGTGCCGTCGCGCGGGCCGTCACGTCTTCGAGCGAACCGTCCCAATTGAAATTCGCTGGAATCAATCCCGCGGGAATCGTTTCCAAATCGGGCTTCGCGGACGGCAGTTGCAGACCCTCCGGCCGGATCGTCCTTCCGTCCGCGAGAATCACGGCGCGTTCGATGGTGTTCTGCAACTCACGCACATTTCCTCTCCAGCGATAATGGAGCAGGGCTTCCCGCGTCTCTGGAGAGAGTTCCAGGCCCGGCTTGTTGAATTCCCGGCTGAATGTCTCGAGAAAGTGCTGTGCGAGCAGCAGCACGTCCTCCGCGCGCTCGCGTAAGGGTGGAATCGTGATGGGCACCGCCGAAATCCGGAAATAAAGATCCTCGCGGAAGAGCTTCTGCTCAACTTGTTTCTGAAGATCGCGATTGGTGGCGACCACGATGCGCACATCCACTTCGATCGACTGCGTTCCGCCGACACGCTCGAATTTCTTCTCTTCCAGCACTCGCAAAAGCTTCGCTTGAATCCCGAGCGGCAGCTCGCCGATTTCATCGAGGAAAAGCGTGCCGCGGTGCGCAAGGTCCAGCTTGCCGGCTTTGCGGGTCCCGGCGCCCGTGAAGGCGCCGCGCTCGTGTCCGAAAAGTTCGTTCTCCACAAGCGCTTCGGGAATTGCCGCGCAATTCAGCGCCACGATGGGGCGTTCCCGCCGCTGCGATAAATGGTGAATCGCGCGCGCGAAGAGCTCTTTCCCCGTGCCGCTTTCTCCGAGCAGCAACACCGTCGAATCCGTCGCCGCAACCTTTTGGATCTGCTGGCTGATCTCGCGGATCGATGCATGCTCGCCCACGATGCGCGGGAAACCGTACCGCGCGGCATACTCTTCCCGCAGGATCAAGTTCTCCCGCAGCAGCTCCTGCTGGCTCGCCGCGCGCTGCACCAGCAGCTTCAGGTGGTCGAGATCCACGGGCTTCTGAAGAAAATCGAAAGCGCCTTCCTTCATCGCGGTCACGGCTTCCTCAACTGACCCGAAAGCCGTCAGCAAAATCACCGGAATCGTGCTGTCCGCCTGCTTTGATTCCCGGAGCACATCCAGCCCGCTCGCCCCCGGCATCTTCAAATCCGTGATGATCAGCAGATAGCGCCGCGCGCGCAGCTTTTGAATGGCCGCCGATCCGTCCGGCGCCTCATCCACGGCATAGCCCGCGCGCTCCAGCGCCTTGCGCAGCATGGCGCGCAGTTCGTTCTTGTCTTCGACCAAAAGGAGCGGTTCCATCTCGCTCGTTTGTAGCATGGAAGCGTGCGGGAGAGTGACGCTTGCCGAACTCTCAGTGGCGAGAAAGGCATTGCCTTGCTCGGTCGAGCTCGCCTCGGAAGCTTCGGGATCACCTTCCGTTTCCAAAGCAAAGTGTCCGAAGCCGTGCGTCCGATCAGCAGGAGGTCACGAAATTCTTAGCGGGCCCACCCGGGATCGCCGCCTTCTTTGCGCAGCTCGTCTTCCATGTCGCTGAGCTGCTGCTTCAGACTGGCGATCTCTTTCGTTTTCGCGGCGATTTGCGTGTCGAGCTTGTTGATGTCCTGACGGTTGTATTGTTGCGTAAGCGCTTTTTGTGGATCCGGATAGTACTGCACCAAGCTCTTGTCGTGCTCGCGCTGGAGTATCTCCAGCTCTTTTTCGGCTTGCGCGATCTTGTCTCGCTGCGCCTGGAAGCGTTTGCGCCACTTCTGCTCGGGGGTCTCCGCCTTGGTGTCGCCGGAAGTCGCTGCTTGGCCTTCAGTCCCCTGCCCTGCCGGGCTGGATGCGGCCGGCGCCTCGCTCCCCGCTGCGGGAGCATTCGTGGCCGGCTGCGTCGCCGGCCGGGTGCTGATATCGTCTTCCGTGTAAACCTTCTTCGGCTTTGGCGCGGTCTTTTTCGCCTCTTGAGCTTTGCGAGCGGCATCGGCCAAAGCGTCGCCGGTCTGCTGCTGGTTTGAAGATTGGCTCTGCTGCTGGGTAAACGCTGCCGTAGCCGCGAAATAAAAAACCGCCGTGGCTACACCTGCCCGCAACCACGTTTGCCAACGCATTGCTATCCTGCCTTCCGAGGCGGCTGGTGCCCCTTATCCGGTAATCGTCTGTCTTGATTCTACCGCTTCCGGGACGTTGCGGCTCAGCGGTAGCGTAACGATAAATGCGGCGCCGCCTTCGGGGCGGTTTCGCGCCTCCACACGCCCCCCGTGCTGCACCAGAATTTTCTGCACCACCGCGAGTCCGAGCCCCGTTCCGCGCGGCTTTGTCGTAAAGAACGGTCGGAAGAGCTTGCCATGGACGGCCGGCGGTATGCCCGGGCCATTATCGAAAATAGTTACGCGCTGAAGGCCGATATCGCCCTTCTGCATTTCACCGCGAATCAAGACTTTTCCGCCGTTGGTGGCGCCTTTGCTGGCCTCAGCCGCGTTGCGGGCCAGATTCAGAAACGCCTGCCGTAAGAGCCCCTCGTCGCCGGCGCTCCAGCCAAAAGCCCCCTCAAAGCGAATTCGAACCTCCGGCTGCGATTCGGCGACTTCCTGCGTGACACGCTCGATGATGGCTTGGATCGAAACTGGCTCCGTCGAAATGTCCAGAGGGCGCGCATATTTCAAAAACTCAGTGACCACATGCGTGATATTCCGCGTTTGTTCCAGAATGCGCGCGGCGTTTTCAGCAACTTCCTCCGTTCCGCCCTCCGCCTGAATCATCTGTGCATAGCCCGAAATCGTGGCAAGCGCGTTTTTGAACTCGTGCGCGATCCCCGCGGATAGCTCGCCCAGAGCAGCAAGATTTTCCTTTAGCTGCACCTGTTGCTGGAGCATCGCAAGCTCCGTCAGGTCGCTCAGGAGGCAAATAGCTCCGTTGATCCGGCCTTCTCCCCGGCGAATGGGAGAAATCGTCACTCCGAGCTGCCGCGTTTCCTCGCCGGGGGCGACGTGCTTCACCTCCTCGCGCCGAAAAATTCTCCCGCTGGCCAGGCACTCCCCGACCAAACGCGTCAGCTCAGACTTCTCTCCCAGCGCTTCGCTGTAGCGGCGGAAGGCGAGGCCCCGGACTCCCAGCGTTTGCTCCGCAGCCGGATTCACGCTCGTAATGATTCCGGCCGCGTTCACCACCAGCAGGCCGGCGGGCATATTCCGCGTCACTTCCTCGCTGAAGCGCTCCGTCTGTTCGGCGCGTTCTTTTTCCGCGCGATGCAGCCGCTCGAGCTCCTTTTCCTGCTCGCGCAACCTCAAGATCACGCCCTGCATGGAGGCGGTCATGAAAGCGGAGGCATTTTCGGTGCTCGGCGCCGCGCCAAGAATCTGCTCTTGCTGCGCCTCACGGCGGCTTTCCAGAGCTCGCCGCATCGCGAAGAAAGCCGCTCCCACCAGCGCGAAAAGAAAAACCGCCGAGCCAATGGCAATGGTCCATAGGTGTTCGGTGTTCGTGGATTCCAGAGCCACAGCCACGTTCGCGCTACCGTAGCCGCACTATCGGAGCGGCAGAAGGCATCAGCAGAAATACAACCGCAAGAGCTCCGATGCCGAGAAATGTCCCCAGCGGAAGCTGGTAGCGGCTGGCAATCGCCCAGCGCATTTGATTTATGGGGCCAAGGCCCCGCCGGCTGGCGCGCTCCGCAACGTGCTTGGTCCATCCCGCCAGCCGCACGCCAACGACCACAGCCACTCCGATCAGGCTCCCAAGCAAGGTGCCCAGAAGGATCGTCCAGAAGGCGCCCTTCAACCCAAGGAAAGCGCCCACAAACGCCATCATCTTCACATCGCCCATGCCCATACCTTCCCGGCCCCGGACGACGCGATAGGCTGTCGCCGCGCCTAGCAGCAGCAAGCAGCCAAATGCCGCGCCCAGCAATCCGTCGAGTACTCCCAAAGCCGCCTCCGGCAGCACCCGATGAAACACCCGAACGCTGAAAAGGTAGCCCGCCCCGTCTCCCGGCGGTGCAAGAGCGGAAAACAGCAGACCAACCGCAAAACCCGGCCAGTTCACAACATCCGGCAGAAGGCGCACGCGCAGATCAGTGATTGCCAACACCACGATGAGACAGGAAAAGACGATCCACTTCGCCGTGTCGATGGTCAGGCCGAACCGCAGGAAGCACCCGACAAACAGCAGCCCCGTTGCCAATTCCACCAGCGGATACATCGCCGAAATCGGCTGCCCGCACGAACGGCACCGACCCCGCAGCCAAAGCCACCCCAAAACCGGCACGTTATCGTATGGCTTAATCGGCGTGAGGCAGCGCGGGCAGCGCGAGCCCGGCGACACGACGGACAATCCTTCCGGAATCCGCGCAATGCAGACATTCAGGAAGCTGCCGAACACCATACCGAATAAGAAAAATATCGCGCTGAACCCGGCCACCCTTCGACTGTGCCACAGCGCCAGCAGCGTCTCAATCCGGACGCGCCGTGTGTTGCCGGAAGCCTAACGGCAGGACCACGGCGAACACCGCCTTCAAAAGGTTCATGAAAATGGGGCCGAAGCCGCTTCAACGCCAGGCCTGATGGCAGGTTCGCGACGCATAAGCATGCGGAGAATCCAGAAACCCGCCCCGGCCGCAGCGAGATGCTTGAGCGTGTGACCGCTGACGACATGGGACGTGTTGAAGATGTCGCGATCCCACATTTCGAACATCTTCGCCGCGATGTAAAGACCCGCAACAACGCCGAGGTCGGAGGATCGCGTGTAGCGGGACCGCACCGCAAGCGCCAGGAGCAATAGCAGAACTGAACCGAGTTGTACGGCGGCGTACAGGCGTAAGTCGCCCGCGCCGCGAATTTCGCTGTAGTACCACTGCACCACGCTGAAAACACCCAGTGCGAGCAGCACAGGCAAAAGGCGAAGTCCCAGTCTGTCGTCCACACGTTCCACGATCAAAGCGGATACCAGAGACATGAACACGATGGTCATCGGGAGGCGATCCCAGACCAGACGGCCGTTGTCCGGCGCCAGATGGTAGTAAGCCGAGCCCAATGCCGTGAGCAACAAGCCGATAAAGAGCCAGACATAGGGAATGCGTTCGCCTCGATGAACGAAGGCCGAGCGGGAACGGCCGCTGGCCAGAAAGAGCAAACCCCAGATACCAACAACGGCAAACGGCAGATTGGAGCTGACGTTGCCGAAATTAGGAATGCCCCACAGGCGGCGCTGGTCTGCGAACTGATGATACGAGGCGGATTGCGGAATGGGAGGAACAATACACGCGAGCACGATCAGCAGGGCTGCCAAGCCGAGGAAGAGCATCCCGGCTGTGCCCGGCGAAAGACGTACCTTTGGCACAGCCCCGAAGTATAGCGCAGCAGCAAGGCGGACGCTTGCCCGCGCTACAATACGGACATGAACTGGCTCGAGCGGCGCATCCGCCGGTATGAACATCTCCGCTGGACGCAGGATGACAACCGCCGCGTGCAACCTTTTGCGTGGGGACTCGAGCAGATCGGCGGCAACGCCGAGGATCCCGACCCGGCCGCGTTCCTCGCGAACTATGCGCGCCAAGCCATCGAAACCAGCCGGGACTGGTACGCTACGACTCCGGCTTCGGACTATCGGCTTGACCCCGAAAATGTCCTGACCTTCACCACGTCATTGC
>DASRCZ010000245.1:0-2487 GCA_035652855.1 Candidatus Acidiferrum sp. | reverse complement strand
CCAGCGCTCGGGCGGCACTTCGAGATGCCCGTCCGACGACATCAGCGTGTAGTTGCGCGCCATCGCGTCCTCCCTTCGTGCGGGTGACGCTATCCTAGCAAGCGACGCGGCCGCCCGACACCCGGTCGTGCGCTGGCGGCGGCGCGCCCTGCTGCTCCAGCATCTGCAGGCGGTCTGCGGGCGCGCGCGACTGCGATCACCTCCGGGCGCGACGCGCTTCCAGCCGCCGCCGCAGTCGCTAACTAACGGGCCCTGCTCATTCGAGAAGGGAAACGGTCGTCCCCGCGCCGGGCTTGCGCTGTCGCGGGGCCATCCCTTCAAACTTTATTTCGGCATGACGTTGCATATCGACGAGCAGATCCTTGAACTCAGGTTCTGTCACGGCGAAGCGCTCAAGGGTGTTCTCCAAAAGGCTTGCATAAGTTGCCGGCGATGAGGGCGCCAGTCGCGAGCGTACCCAGCGTTTGGCTTGCTCGATTTCGGGACCGCGCAGCGATGCAACGGGTCGCGGCACATCGATGGCCAAGCGCCCTTGGCCTGTCCGTGAATACTGCCTGTCCCGCTGGGCCTCTATTCGCGAATGTTCTTCGGCCGCCATCGCTTTCTTTTCGACGTTCCGAAATTCTATCAAACCCTTCTGGTTGCGGGTTCCGTAGACGAGATAGAAATGCGAACGATCTGCGGTCGGCCGTTGAATCCGGGCGGAGAGGACATAGGTGAATTCTCCGACAGCCTTGAGCTGCTCCCGAAAGAGTTCGAGAACGGCCTCCTCTCGGCCGAGGCCCGAACTCAGCAGAGCCTCAAATCGCGAGCGCCAGTTTGAGTCGCCAAACGGCAGGTTATACGACGCGCGTATCTCGGGCCGTGGATCATTGAGAAAACGATTCACGTGCTCAAACATGAAGTTGACGATAACTTCACTTGGCTTGTGTCGGAGTAATGGACCCAGTTTACGTAGGTCGAAACTCCAACCCTTCGGATCGATGAATATCAAGGAAAACGCAGAGCCGATTGCGTCGAGAATCTCGGTGACGTGATCTTCAAACGATCCATGAATTGCCTGTGCCTCGATATCGGACGCCGCCCTTACAGCTTGGCACAGTCGGGCATACGAATTGGTCGCCTTCTCGACAAAGATGCATCGCACCCTACGCTCGCGTCGGTGTCTAGCCCGCAAATCATCTCGTACGCGACGCAATAGCGACATGGCTATGCCGAAGGACGTGTCCTCATAATTGGCCGAATTTGAATTCCATGGCCCCGAAAATCCGTCGACAAATACGAATTCTTGTTGGCTCCACAATATGTGCCACGCCACTGTTTGTAAATATTGACGAAGAATTAGATGTTTTATGTACGACTGCTCCCTACCGCGGTAGATATCTGGAAGGATATCTCTTCTACGCGATTGGTCCATTTATTGGAGGCTCTCAAATAATCAAATCATGCGGCGCGCTGGCCCTCGGGAAACCCATTCCACTCCACGCCGTCGAGCAGCCGGCCGCCGGATTTCGGTCGAACGCCTCCCCATTGCTTGAAGAAGAACGCAACACCCTGTCCGATGCACTGATCACGCAAATCCCGAACCCACTCGGGCTTGACGGGGCGGGCTCCCGGGCCGCTCTCGCCGCCGGCGATAACCCAGTCGATGCCGGTCAATTCGACCTCTTTGATCGGGCCCAGCAGCGGCTCGATCGAAAGAAAGCGCACGCCCGCCGGCGTGCTTCTCAGGTGACCGATCCGGCTCCTCGCGCGGCCGTCTTCCACCGAAACCCCGCACCAGATATGCGCGGGTCCCTTGTCTCGGCCATATCGGTCACAGAGGTAATCGCGCATCACGGAACTTCGCTTGGTCAACACCTGGAACGTATGCCAACTTGCCCGTTCCATTGTCTCGAATACCTTATCGACAAAAGATGTCGGTATATCCTTGTGGAATATATCGCTCATCGAATTGACGAAAATCCGGCGCGGACGCCGCCAGCCGAGCGGCTGTTCGAGCCGTTCCGGCCGCAGCGTCAGATCGAACCCAGTTGAGAACGGATGGCCAACGACGCCACGAAACCGCTCGGCAAATCGCTCTGCATAACAATTGTCGCAGCCGCGGCTGATCTTTGTGCAACCCGTTACCGGGTTCCACGTCGCATCGGTCCATTCGATCGCCGTGCCGTCCGCCATAAAGTGAACGTACCAAGAACGCTCTCAGCCGTCAATAACCGCGGCCCCAGCGGTGTTGGCTCGCCGAAGCCGGGTTGGCTTCGCGGTACCTCTCGGCATGGCACCGGGCATCGCTTGCGCGAGGGTCCTGCAGCAAGAACAATGGGCGGCGGGGCCGAACCCGGCTGCGCGCATTCTGACAGGGAGACAACGCCATGGACCTCGGATTGCACGGCAAGCAGGCGATCGTGACCGGCGGCAGCCGGGGCATCGGCAAGGCCATCGCGCGGGAACTGGCGCGCGAGGGGGCCGATGTCGCGATCGTCGCGC
>DASRCZ010000244.1:0-4978 GCA_035652855.1 Candidatus Acidiferrum sp. | reverse complement strand
GGCTTCCATTTGTGCGGTTTCGCTTGTCCCACGATGAGCATGCCCGCCGGCGTCTGCGTCTCTTTGTCCGTAATCATCACGCCGAGCGCCGTGGCCAGTCCGAGTTCCTGCAAAATCGAGCCGTCGGTCGCCTCGACGAGCAATCCGCCCAGCTCATCCGGCTCGGCCTTCTCCATCTGCGCGAGCAAGAGCACCACTTGCGCTCCCGGCGCCGCCTTCACGCCATTCGCACAAAATTCCGCCGCCATTTCCGGAGGCCGCCCCGGCGCTCCCACGACCGCGAATGCGCGGGTCGCGCGCAGATAGCCGCCGACTTCGTTCACCGCCGTATTCAGCATCGCGCGCGGCGTCTGCTGGCGAAAAATTTTCTGGTTAATCTCGGAAATCTTCGAAAGATCGCGCAGCGTTTCCGCGCTGTAGACGCCCGATTTTCCGGTGTGCAGAGGCTGGGCCTCGACGACGTGCGCCGGCGCATCCCCTTGCGCGGCGGGGACGGACGCTGGCGGCGGAGGTGCCGGAGTCGCCTTCGGCTTCGGCGCTCCCTTCGGCCACCAGTTCGCCATCTGGTATAGATTGGCGAGCCGCGCGTTCTTGTCTTCCTCTCCGGGAAACATTGCCGCGATTTTCTGCAGCCGCTCGATGGCCTTGTTCTGCAGCGAATACTGCAAGAAAATTTCCGTCTGGACGATGAGGTCCTCAAGCGCCTGCTGCGTCTTCGCTTCCTCGCTTGCCGGGGGCGACGCGGGTGCGTT
Source organism: Candidatus Acidiferrum sp. (assembly GCA_035652855.1). Classification (GTDB taxonomy): domain Bacteria; phylum Acidobacteriota; class Terriglobia; order Acidiferrales; family UBA7541; genus Acidiferrum. Next base: position 4,226 of record DASRCZ010000244.1, on the reverse strand, counting down.
CGCCGGCGCCGCCTGCGTTTTTCCGCTCGCCGCCGGCATCGTCGCCGATTTCGCCAGCCGTCCGCCCAGTCGCCGCACGAACGCGTCATCTACGTGCCCGCGAAGCTGCTCGAGCCTCAACTGGTTCCGGTGATCGTACGCATCGATATCCACCAGCCGCTCTAGCGCGTCGCAAGCCTTTGTGAAATTTCCCTCATTGAAGTACACGTCGAAGAGCTTGATCAAGATCTCGAAGTATTGCGATTCCCGGTTGAGCTCGTTGTAGAGCGCCGCCCAGAACTCGAGCAGCGTCTCCGATTCCGGATGCTTCGCCCCGATCGCATCCATCTGCGCGGCGAATTGGTTCTGCTTCTTATCCGCGAACATTCGCCGCTTCAGCGTTTGCAGTATCTCCACGGCCTTCGCGTCCAAATCCGCCCCGGCGTACAAATCCGCCAGCTCGAAGAGCCGCGCCGCCCCTTCGTTTTTCTCGCGCAGCAGTTTCTCGAGGATCTGCCGCGCTCGATCCAATTGCCCCGCCTGCATCAGCGCGTCAGCGAAGGTGTCCTGGAACGCGGCATCGCTTTCCGCCGCAGCGAAGGGTTCGAGCAGCGCTGCCGCCTCTGCCGCGTCGCCTTTCCTGAGCTTCGCCTCCGCGTAGAGCAGCGCCACGCTCCGCTCTTGCGGAGCCAGCACATGCGCTTTTCCGAGGAGCCGCAGCGCATCCGCCTCCGCCCCGCTTGTCGTCGCCAGTTGCGCCCCGCGCAAATACGCCCGTGCCGCCAGAGCATTCTTCCCGATGCGCTCCGCGGTTTCCGCCATTTTCAATTGCCGCGCCAGATTTTCTGGATCGAGTTGCGCCACGCGCTCCCAGCAGAAAAGAGCGTCCTCTTCCCGTCCCGCCTCCGCGAATAGCTCCGCCGCCTTCGAATACTGCTCGATCGCCTCGTCCGCACGGTTTTGCCTTTGTTGCAAGAAGGCGTAGCGGGCCATGCGCTCGGGAGGCTGCGGCGCCGGTCCATTGCGCAAAAACCGGTTATAGATGGCCAGCGCCTTTGTTTCTTCGCGGGGTTCCACCAGCAGATCGAACAGATTCCCGTAGTAAATCGCTGCCAGGTCCGGCCGGTCGGTTCGCGTATAGAGATCGCCCAGCGCCTGAGTGGCTTCCTGGTGCTGAGGAGCGGCATCCAGCGCGGCCAGATACGCCTGTATGGCGTCCTCGACGCGGTTCTTTTCCAGGAACTTTTTCGCGCGCTCCAGATGTTTACTGACGTCTGCGGCCATCAGTCCGGATCTGCCTCTGCCCGAATTGCCTTCGTTGGCATTCCGCACCGCCTCGTGGAACCGCGCCGCGCCAGGCCGGCGCCGAGCTTGAGCGCCCGTTCGGTGGGAATGCGACGCTTTCCCACTATATACCCCTCGCCATGCCCGACCAACCAGCCCGCGGCACCCGTTGCGGAATCCGCCACGGCTCATGCTTTGGGGAATTGTGCGGTCCTGCCGGCCACGGTGGCGGCCCCGCCCGTTCAGCCTGGAGGCATCGAGCTGATTCGGGGCCCTCCGCCTGCGGTAACCGTTGCCAGTCTGCCTTACTTCCTTCGCGCCGCCTGGAACTGCTTTTCTCCGCGCCGCAACAGGTCTAAGATGCTCCCGCCATGGTGGTATAGTATCCAGCGGTGGACGCTGCTCAAATAGAAATATACAGGACGTTATATCCGCCGAAGGTATCACCTTTATTTCATGTAACGGCACTATTGCGACGGACAAAAATGTCACCTAGGCCAGCGCGTTCGTGCAGACCTAGCAGCATCGCTATAAGCTGGTCTTGCGCCACCCAGCTTTTAGACTCAAATTTTATCGGGTCGATCAAAGTATAGTTAAAAGAGCTTCCGTTGAACGGAGTGCTCTTAAGGATCCGTAGGACCGGTCCAAGCATGAGCCTATTGAACTCAAAGGAGAGCAGCGGCGGGAGAATCGAGAGACCCGCGAGGACTTGTTCTTCGTGGCCTTCGACATCAATTTTGATGTAATCCGGTGTCCCATACCGCTGAATCAAAGCGTCCAGCGTTACCGCGGGAACTGTAAGTTCCCGCTTCCACATGCCGGCATAGTTTGGATTGTCTTTCGTAACCGCCTCGCGCCACTCGTCCGAAAGCGAGCTCATTTTGTCTTTGCGGTCGGAGATCTTTATCACGGCGAGTCCACTTTGTTTGCTGACGGCGGCCTGCAATACCTCGACGGCGCGTCGTGACGTAGTAAGTTCGATGTGGCGGACACAATCGGGATTGGGCTCGACGGCGATGACGCGGGCTCCAAGAGAAGAGAAAACCCGGGTCATTGTGCCGACGTTGGCTCCGATATCGAAGACGAGCGCATTTTTTGGCAGGAGCGAGGAGTAAAAGTCGCGCATGCGCCGCGATTGCTGGACGGCGCGGGCGCCGCGCAGCCATTCCCACACCGGCCCGGTGATTCTGTTCAGACCAAGGACCCACAGCAGTTCTTCGATGCGCCTTCGCGACGGGTGCAAACACTCCCCCTGAGGCTAGAGATTCCTTGGTCGGTATGGTACACCACGGGACTCGTCCGGATGCCTGGGGGCAAAGCACATTCCCAAAGGCGGCGCCTGAATTCCATTTTCCGTTTTCCATTTTTGGGCCTTGCCTGTTACGCTCCCATCGGAGAAACACCATGCCCATTCCGCAGGAACTTCTCGAAATCCTCGTCTGCCCGTTGTGCAAGACTCCGGTTCGCTACACGTCCGATCAAACTGGGCTCAAGTGCCAGACCTGCCGCCGCGTGTATCCCATCCGGGACGAAATCCCGGTGATGCTGCCTGAGGAAGCCACGGTCGCCCCGGAGTAAACGCCCGCGCATGACTCCAAAGCCCGCGCCCAGCCTCGAGCGACTCGTGCCGCGCCTTCGCGGCAAACGGATCGGCGTGCTCGGCGACCTCATGCTCGATCGCTACGTCTGGGGCAACGCCACGCGCCTCTCGCCCGAAACTCCGGTTCCAGTCGTGGACTTTGTGGAGGAGAGCGAGTGCCTTGGCGGAGCTGGCAATGTAGCAGCGAATCTCGCCGCTCTCGGCGCGCGCGTCGAAGCCTTCGGCGCGATTGGAAATGACGACGCGGGCCGTTCGCTGCGTAAGTGCCTCGCGGCGGCCGCCATCGCGGATGAGGGGGTATTCGCGGGCCCTAGACGCGTCACCACCGTGAAAACCCGCATCATCGCGCGCCATCAGCACATCGTCCGCGTGGACCGCGAGCGCAGCGAACCGCTGCGCCCGGAAACCGAAGCGAAGCTCCTGCGGGCCATTTCCGCTTCGCTCAAAAAACTCGATGCGCTGATTCTCTCTGACTATAACAAGGGCTTGATCACGGAATCGCTCGCCGACCGCGTCCTCACGCTTGCCCACAAGGACAACGTCCCTGTCTTCGTCAGCCCGAAAACGTCGAAGCTCTACGCGCATCGCGGAGCGCGCGCCGTGGTTTGCAATCTCAAGGAAGCCGGCAGCTTCGTCACGCACGCGCTGAGCGACGACAACTCGATAGTGGAAGCGGGCCGCTCCTTGCTTGCGCACTTTGGCTGCGCGGCAATTGTGATTACACGCGGAGCACAAGGCATGAGCGTTTTCGAGGAAGCCGCGGCGAAGCATCTGCACATCCCGGCGATTGGCGTTGAAGTGACTTATGCTCGCGTGGGCCAGCCCGGAATCGAGCGCGGCGCCACCGGCCGGCAGGTGTTTGACGTGACCGGGGCCAGCGATACGGTTCTGAGCGTACTGGCGCTGGCTGTCGCCGCGGGCGCAACGCTGCCCGAAGCGGCGCGGCTCGCCAACGTGGCCGCGAGTGTCGCGGTCAGCAAGCTTGGCACCGCCGCCGTCACGCCGAGGGAACTGATGCACGCGCTCGCGGACGCGCGGCTATAGCCGGCGCGCACTTCCCAAAAACGCGGCCCCTTCGGATCAAGCGGCCACCGAATCGGCGAAGGTGCAACCGCGAACAGTTGTGTCGAACCTGTTCGGAAGAGGCCGCGATTCGGCGCGGCGCGAAAGACCGAGTTACGGCTGGAAGCTGAAGCTTTTGTCCTTGGGATCCACCCACAGCTCCACCACGCGCGTTTTGCGGCTTTTCTCCGCGTCGGAGACATCCGGCATGGGCGAGTACGGGCTAATCTCCGCCGTCACAATCACGGCGCTGACGCCGAGGGGAGATTTTTCCTTGATGATTTTGTAGCTCTTCACGGGG
>DASRCZ010000243.1:0-5179 GCA_035652855.1 Candidatus Acidiferrum sp. | reverse complement strand
CAATCCGGTGATCAAGAATCTGCTGGCGATGAACCCCTGGCCGGCGCCGACGAACAGCAACGATTGCCTGAACGGCGAGCCGAACAACGCGGAGCTCGCCACGCCCTTTTCCAATCGCATTGACAGCGCGATCGTGAAGATCGACCACAATTTTCACAACAACAATCAGCTCACCGGCCGCTACTACATCGGAGACAGCTTGCAGAGCTTTCCTCTTGCGCTCGTCGGCGGCGGCCTCCTGCCGAACTACAACACCATCACGCCCACGCGCGTACAGCTCATTTCCCTCTCCTACGTGGACAACCTTTCGCCAGCGTTCATCAGCGAAACGCGCCTCGGCTGGAACCGCTTTGCCGAAGGCTTCTTTCCGGAAGATCGCACGTTCGATCCCGCCTCCATTGGACTGAATACCGGAGTGACGCCGCAGAATTTCGGCTTGCCCATCATCAAGGTCAGCGGATTGGCGCAACTCGGCGCCGATAAAGGCGACCCACGGCATCGCGTCGATACAAACTGGCACTACCTCGACAACATTTCGTGGACCCGCGGCATGCATACCTTCAAGTTCGGGTATGAGTTTCGCCGGACTTCCGTTTCGCAGATATTCAACCGGCGCTTCCGAGGTGAGCTGGATTTCGACAGCCTCGCGAGCTTCCTCGCAGGGACTCCGACGGGCGGCTCACAATATGCCGGCGATACCGACCGCAACACCTTCGAGAATTCCCACTCGGGGTATTTTCAGGACGCCATTCGCTTCCGGCGGAATTTCACCCTCAGCCTCGGCCTGCGCTACGACTACTACGGCGTGATTGCCGAGAAGCACGGGCTGTTTACCGTGGTTGACCCGGCCACGGGCGATTTGAGCCTCGTGGGCAATCGACCGCTGTATAACAAGGACCTGAACAATTTCAGCCCGCGCGTAAGTTTTGCTTGGGATTTGACCGGCCACGCAAAGACGGTTTTGCGGGCCGGGTACGGCCTCTTCTATGACGCTTTTTCGCAGGATTTCTTCATGGGTCATTTGCCCTTCGGCAGCAGCTTCGATCCCGGCCCGGCCTACAGCCCCCTCAACGGAATCACCACGCTGGCGCCCACGTCGCTCCTCGATCCGAATCAGCCGGCTTTCTTCTTCAATGGTCTGATGCCGGATGCCTTTGGCGTGGACCCAAAGCTGCGCACGCCCTACATGCAAAACTTCAACCTGAACTTACAGCAGGAACTAAGCAAGCACGCGGTTTGGGAATTGGGCTATGTTGGCTCGAACGGGCACAAGCTGTTCCGGTTCCGCGATATCAACCAGCCATCGCAGCAGGCCATCGACAATGCTGACCTGCTCTGCGGCTGCATCACTTCGACCCGGGCGCTGCCGGCCGGGCTTTTTTACATCTACTGGATGGAAGCGGCCGCGAACTCCAGCTACAACTCGCTCCAAACCAGCTTGCGCGTGAACGACTGGCACGGACTGACTTCGACGCTGAACTACACCTGGTCGCATTCGATTGACGATGCGAGCGATGGCGACGATTTCGTCCAGAATGCGGCGCAGCCGACGGACAGCACGAATCCAAGCTCGAACCGCGGCAACTCCAATTTCGATATTCGCAACCGACTGACCTGGAATTTCATTTATCAGTTCCCGAATCGCTCGGGCAGCTTCCAGCGCCTCACCAATGGCTGGGGCCTGAACGGCATCGTCACCGTGCAATCCGGCCAGCCGTTTCACCTGATTTTCTCGGAGGACGATTTTGACGGGTCCGGACAGTTCTTCTCGAAGCCGGATGTCGTCGGACCGATCGTGTACCATCCGCGGGATCCCAACAATTTCCTCGATTTGACGGCCTTTGCCGTCCCTTGCACGCCCGTGAGCACCGGCTTTGACGGCACCGCAAGCAGTTGCGTGCCTGGCTCGCGGCACTTCGGCAATCTTGGGCGCAACTCGCTCCTCGGCCCCAATTTCCGCCAGTTCGACTTTTCCATTTTCAAAATCACGAACCTTAGCGAAAAGCTAAAGCTCGAGCTGCGCTTCGAGGCCTACAACTTCCTGAACCATCCGAACTTCGCCAATCCCTACCTGCCGAATTTTCTTGCGGATGGCGGAATCAACGGGTTCAGCGCAAACGGACGCGCTCAGGGTTCTCTGCCGCTCGGCGTAACCGGCGACGTCGGCATCGGCTATCCCTATCTTGGCAGCGGCGGCCCGCGCAGCATGCAGGTCGCGGCGAAATTTACATTTTAGCAAGCGGCAGAAAACGCGGATCCGGATTCCCGGCCTTTTGAAAATACGAACGGTTCGAGTTTGGCTTATCGGCGCCGAGCGGAAACCCGCTTCGAGCGTCTGGCTCTCCTGACGCCAAGATCTGCGGCGTTCGAAAACGTCGCCGGCGGCAGGCCCATCGGTCCGTTCGGATGGTCTAACTGGCGCGCTCCCGATCACGCGGGGCACTGGCCAAGGCAATCCTTCCCGGCACCCATCTTTCAGCTTGCAATTTCTGATAGAGTGCTGCCAACGCAAGAGCAAGGCCCCTCCCGGTGCGGCTCTGAAGGTTCCGGGTGTGCTGGCCCGGCGCCCGCGGGGCTACGTAGCCCGCGACTTTGCAATATGTAATTTTCGGGCGCCTCGCTGCGTACTAGTCCATGGAACCGCTGAGACCAGGCCGGATGAGTGCGCCGGGAATAACGGAACCCACGGAAGCCATCGCGCGGGCCCGGGCGGGTGACGCCGAGGCCTGGGGCGAGCTTTATCGGGAATACGCTCCCGCGATCTTCCGGTTTTGCAGGAGGGCTTTGCCCACGCGGGAAGATGCGGAAGACGCCACCATGGACATCTTCGGAGACAAGTTGCGCAAGGGCTTGAGCCAATACGATCCGAGCCGGTCATTTTCCGCTTGGCTTTACCGTGTGGCTGCGAACCACTGCTGGGATATCCTGCGCCGGCGCAAGATCCGCCAGGACAAGGAAACCGAGGACGTCGAAAGCGTGCCCCTCGAGCATCCCGACCCGAGCCAGCTCGACCGCCTGATCGAGCGGTGCACCAGCGAGGAAGTCCGCAAAGCCCTCGCGAAAATGGGCACGCGCGCGCGCATGGCCCTGGTCATGCGCTACTACTCGGATATGAGTTACGACGAAATTGCGGATGCGCTCGGCGTGCGGCGCCAGTTTGTCGGCGTCGTGCTGCTGCGGGCGCGCCACGAGCTGCGGCAGGCGCTCGAGGGGAGCAGCGTGCTGGCGGCGGGAGGCACAACCTGATGGCACCGCCACGCGAAGACGCGTCCTGGCGCTCCGCCGAGCACCTGGACGAAATGACCTGTTTGTTTTATGTCGAGCGGCAGCTCGAGCGAGCGCGTGCTCTCGAGGTTTCCGCGCATGCGGAGACCTGCCCGGTGTGCCGCACTCTGCTGCGCGCCATGGAGCGCGAGTCCAGGTTGCTGACCCGCGCAATGCTCGAGGAAGACGAACCCTTTCCCGCGCGCCTGGCCGCTTTCCGCCGGACGGCGCGGCACTCCATGCAGTGGGTTTGGCCCCTCGTGTTCGGCCTGGCGGCGACCGGAGTCTATGCCCTGTACACGGGATACATCGAGCCGTGGCAACAGAACCTGGAACAAGCCGGCTTCGGCGGCTCAAACCTATTGAACTTGCTCATTTTCCAAAGCGCCTTCTGGAAAGGATGGCAATCGATGCTGAGCTTTTTTGAAATTTTGGCCCTGCTGATTGTGGCTGGAATCGCGGCGTTATTCTTCCGGCGGCGTTTACGGCGAGGCTCGGCCCTCGCGCTGGTGCTCGCGGGCTTCTGCGGCCTGCTTGCTTACCCGGCACCCGCCGGCGCGACGGAATTTCGCAAAGCCGACAGCGTCACCATTCCCGCCGGCGAGGTGATTCACAGCGATTTGTATGCCACCGGCGGCCGCATTCGCGTCGCCGGCACAATCGAAGGCGATTTGATTATCGCTGGCGGAGATATCGAGATTTCGGGGCACGTGCTGGGAGACGTCCTGGCTTCTTGCGGATCGTTGCGCGTGCCCGGCAAAGTGGATGGGAACATTCGCGGCTATACCGGCAACAGCACCCTCCGCGGAAGCGTCGGACACAACGTGATGCTCTTCGGCGGAGACATTAATATTGACCGCGGCGCGCAGATTGGCGGCAGCTTGACCACGTTTGCCGGCCACCTTTCCATTGATGGAAACGTCGGCCGCGACTTGCTGGCCTACACCGGCCAAACCACGGTGGGAGGCACCATCGATGGCGGCGCAAAAGTAACAGCAAGCGACTTGAATATCGATTCCGGGGCCAAGATTGCGGGACCGGTGACATACCGTGGCGAGCATCCGCCCTCGGTTTCGCCCGAAGCCAACCTGGCTTCCCCGGTGCAATACACGAGAACGCATCACGGCCCGGACTACGGCAGCCCGCACTATTATATTTGGCAGGTCATCTGGACCGCCGCGTACATCCTGTTCGGGTTGGTGCTCTTCGCCTTGATGCCTGCCTTTTCTGGTGAGGCGGTCGCTTCCGCCGAGCGTTACGGCGCTTCGCTGGGTCTGGGACTGCTCGTCGGCTGCAGCATGCCCATCGCCGCGTTGATCGCCTGCGTTACCGTCGTCGGTTTGTTTGTTGGAGTTGCCACCCTCTTTTTGTGGTGGGCGTGCCTCTACTTCGCGCAACTCATCGTTGGCGCGATGATAGGACAGTGGATCATGGGCCGTACCCGCGAGCTTTGGCCGATGATAGGGCGCATGGCGGTCGGCTTTGTCATTCTCCGGCTATGCACGATGATTCCGCACGGTGGAGGTTTTATCAAGATTGTCGCGATCATCTGGGGACTTGGCGCGCTCGCGCTAGCCGTGTACCACCGCTTCCAGCCACGATCGAGCGTCGGCCTGCCCGTCTCCGCTCCGCTGCCGCCCGCTCCCATCGGCATGCAACCGGCCTGATGCAACCGTCTTGACCACTCTCGGTGGCTTCCGCGCCAGCTCGCTCGAGCACTGATTCCCGCAGCCTTGCGCGCAAGCATTCGGCCCGGGTTTGAATTTCGCGATAGTGGCGGAGGAGGAGGGATTCGAACCCCCGAGACCCTTTCGAGTCTAACGGTTTTCAAGACCGCCGGTTTCAACCGCTCACCCACTCCTCCGTTTTTAATTCTAACGTATTCTGTGAGTTAGCGGCCATTTTGCTACACAAA
>DASRCZ010000242.1:0-2089 GCA_035652855.1 Candidatus Acidiferrum sp. | reverse complement strand
CACGGATGACCTCGCCCAAGCCATTGACCGCGACGCCGCCTCCTTTGACGTCGTGATGACCGCCTTCAAACTTCCGCAAAGCAGCCCCGAGGAAATGCGCCGCCGCGACGAGGCGATTCAGTCCGCGACCAAGGGCGCCGCCGGCGTACCGCTGGAAGTGGCCGAGCGGACAGTTGCTCTTTTTGAACGTCTCGGACAACTTGAGCCGATTACCCCGGCATCCATGAGTTCAGACTTAAAGGTGGGGCGACTCCTCGCGGCCGCCGCCGCCGAAGGCGCGCTGGCGAACGTCGAGGTTAACCTCGACACCATCACGGACACGGCTTACGTGGCCGGCATGCGGCAAAAAACCGCCGCGCTGCGAGAACGCCTGCGCGCCGCCCGTTCCGCGTGAACGCGCTTGCCGCACAAGCGCTCTTGCCTTGCCGCATGCGCACCAACCGATAGGCTGCCCGGTTCGACCGGGCAATGCCTATGTTACTGTTCGGCTTTGTGGGGTTCGAAAGGAGCACGAGGATGAAGAGCAGTACCACGGCTCGGGCATGCGCGGCTGCCGCCATGCTGACGACACTGGCGCTGGCGATGCCGAAATTGGCGCACGCCAGCGGCAACCGCCTTGGCCCGGATACCATTGCGCTGTTCCCCAAGGAAACCGGCGAATTTGGCTATGCAGACCTTAAAAAAGCCCGCACCCTGAAGTGGTTCCCCCAATTGCAGAATCAGGTTTTGCCGGAACGCTTTAAGCAATTTGAAACCTTCCTGGCTTCCGCGGGCGTCGATCCCAATTCGCAAGTGGATGAAGTTGCCTGGGGGCTTGTCACCGACAGCATGGATTCCAAGTCGGCTTCGGCCGTCCCGAACGGGGAAGAGGTTATCGGCATCGCCCTCGGCAATTTCAATCCGGATTCCACCGAGGCTTTTTTCAAAAAGCAAAAGCTGCCGACTTTCAGCTCGCACGGGTACACGCTGTACGCTTTCGGCACCGGTTCCGGCGCCAGCGATCTTTTCTTTCTCTTCTTCGATTCGAATAAGGCGGCTTTCGGCAGCCGCGCCAAGCTTGAAAAAATGGTCGGCATTCATTTTGGCGACGAACAAGGGCTGCTTTACAACGACAAGATTTTTCCGCTGATTGACGAAGCGAACGGGAGCAGCACGGTGTGGCTGGTGCTGAACGCCGCCTACACCCGCCTCGCTGTCCGCCAGCTCGCGCCGGAGATGGAGCAATTTCCTGAAGCAGCCAAGCTCGTCAGCCGGTTGAAGAACGGCATCATCAACGTCGACGCTTCGAATGGCGTGGATGCCAAGATCCAGGCCATCTGCGGCTCGACAGACGACGCCAACGTGATGGCGCAGCTCCTGCAAGCCGGCCTGCTCTACAAGCGCTATCAGATGAAAGACAATCCGGACATGGCCCAGTTGCTGGACCAGGCGCGCATCACTCCCGCGGGCGACCGCATGACGCTGCGCATGAGCGTCAGCGACGATCAGATGAGCTCGCTCATCCAGCGCAATACCTTCGCGTTGAAGATGTAGGATAGCTCCGGGATTCACCTTGATCCGGCATTGGCCGAGGGTCCCAGAGGTGGCTCGCTATTTGCAATCAGCCGCCCGCTAAGCCGACCGGCTCAAGCGCTCGAGCGGGTCCGCTGACTTCGCGAAATAGAGCGAAACCTCGACACGGCCGCCAAGCCGGCTTACCGCGACGCGCAGCGTCGTTCCCGCGCTTGGCAGCCGTTCGAATGCGGAGAGGCACGCTGCCACGACGGCCGATTGCAGCTCATCCGCCGCAGCCGGCTCGAATCCCGCCGAGTTGGCCATGAAGTGCGCAAGTCCCCCCGCCGCTCTTGCCAGCCGCGGATCCCGGTCGATCTCGAGCTGAATAACCTTAGGCTCAGTGGGCACGGGTGTCCGCAAGAGCAACGTCGCACGCTTCCCTGCAATCGGGACAGTAGTAGAGCCCGTCGACGCAGAGGTGCACGTTGTCTTGTCCTTTGCAAATCGTGCAGTATTTTTCGCACGTGCAGGAGCGTTCGGGCTTGTCGCATTGCGCGCAGGCAACAGGAGCAGGCATCGCAGTCCCCCAAAGGAG
>DASRCZ010000241.1:0-3859 GCA_035652855.1 Candidatus Acidiferrum sp. | reverse complement strand
TCGAGCCGCTCTGGAACCGCAACTATGTGGATCACGTGCAGATTACCGCGGCGGAGACGGTTGGCGTCGAGCACCGCGGCGGCTTTTACGACGTGACCGGCGCCTTGCGGGACATGGTGCCGAATCACCTCTTCCAGTTGTTAACCATGACCAGCATGGAGCCGCCGATTTCTTTCGACGCGGACGAAGTGCGCAACAAACAAGCGGAAGTGCTGCATGCCATTCAGCCACTCGGGCCCGAAGACGTGCTGACGAACATGGTGCGCGGGCAATATGGGGAAGGCGCCATCGAGGGGCAGCGCGTTCCCGCGTATAGGCTGGAACCGGACGTGGGACACAACTCGAACACGGAAACGTACGTCGCACTGAAGCTGCTGATCGACAACTGGCGGTGGGCCGGAGTGCCTTTCTATCTGCGAACCGGGAAGCGCCTGGCGCAACGCACCACCGAAATTGTCATTCAATTTCGCCGGACGCCCTTCGTTCTTTTTCGCAATACATCGGTGCGGAATCTGGAGACGAACCGGCTCGTCATTCATATCCAGCCGGACGAAGGAATCTCGCTGAGCTTTGGCGCAAAAGTGCCCGGTTCGATCATGAAGCTCGGCCTTGTGAATATGGACTTTGATTACGCCACGTATTTCGGCGTCGAGCACAGCACCGGATACGAGCGGCTTTTGCGCGATTGCATGGCCGGCGACCAGACGCTCTTTCAGCGCGCGGATATGGTGGAAGCGGGGTGGAGCGTGATCCAGCCGATTATTGACGTTTGGCGTGCGCTGCCGGCTCGCGGTTTTCCGAACTACGCTGCGGGCTCCTGGGGTCCTCCGGAAGCCGATGAACTGCTGCAAAAGGATGGCCGGGCGTGGCGCCGGATCGGCGAAGAAGAGGTGGACAAGCGCGGACGAGTAGCCCCGGAGAGGGCAGGGGCTCCCTGATGGCTGCAATTGCAAGCGGGTTCCCGGGGGAAGTGCGAATTCTCCGTGATGCCGCCGCAATTGCTCTCCGCGCGGCAGGCATTTTCGCGGATTGCGCGAAAGCCGCGGTCCGGGAGAGGGGGCTATGCTCCGTCGCGCTTGCCGGCGGCTCGACACCAAAAGCTCTCTACACCTTGCTGGCCAGTGACGCCGATTTGCGGCGGCAAGTACCTTGGCCGCAGATGCGCTTTTTCTTTGGTGACGAGCGCCACGCCGGGCCCGACCAGGAGGAAAGCAATTTCCGCATGGCCAACGAAGCCATGCTCTCGAAAGTTGGGCTCCGGGCGGAACAGATCCACCGCATCAAGGGAGAGTATGCCGATGCTGAACGGGGAGCGCTCGAGTACGAAGCCGAGTTGCGTCTGGCCTTCGGTCTGGCACCGGGTGAGCTTCCGCGTTTCGACCTTATTCTCCTGGGCATGGGCAATGACGGCCATACGCTTTCGCTGTTTCCAGGCACCAGGGCGTTGCACGAGAGCACCAGGCTGGTCGTGCGCAATTGGGTGGGCAAGCTGTACACTGAACGTGTGACCTTGACCGCTGCGGTCGCGAACAATGCCAAGACAGCACTGTTCATGGTCACGGGCGACGATAAGGCGCCGGCCCTCAAAGGCGTACTGGAAGGTCCCCGCGAGCCGGAACAGTTGCCCGCGCAACTGATTCAGCCAACTCATGGACAACTGCTTTGGCTGGTGGACCGCGCGGCCGCCAGAATGCTGGCGACAGGAATTCGAGAATAGTTGACAACAGAAGTTTGATCACAGGAGAGGACGAAAATGGCTACGATGGTTACGCCGAGCAAGATAGAAAGCTATCTGGGCCCGAAAGCGGAATTGCTGCTGGGTTTTAAGTCGCCCAAAGTTCCTAAGGACAAACTTCACTTGCCGGGCCCAGATTTTATCGACCGCATTTACGCGGCGAGCGACCGCAATATTCGCGTGTTGGCAAATTTGCAGCGCCTCTTTCACACCGGGCGCCTGGCGGGCACGGGTTATCTCTCGATCCTGCCGGTGGACCAGGGCATCGAGCACTCGGCGGGAGCCAGCTTTGCAAAAAACCCCGAATATTTCGACGGCGAGAACATCGTGAAGCTGGCCATCGAAGGGGGATGCAACGCGGTGGCTTCCACATTTGGCGTGCTAGGCTCGGTGGCGCGCAAGTACGCGCACAAGATCCCGTTCATCGTGAAGATCAATCACAACGAGCTGCTGACCTATCCGAACCGCTTTGACCAGGTGCTCTTCGGGACCGTGCAGCAGGCCTACGACATGGGGGCTGCCGCTGTGGGAGCAACGATTTATTTCGGTTCCGACCAAAGCACACGGCAAATCGTGGAAATCAGCCAGGCCTTTGCCCATGCGCATGAGCTTGGCATGGCCACGGTTTTGTGGTGCTATCTGCGGAATTCGGCGTTCAAGAAGGACAAGGACTATCACGTCTCGGCGGACTTGACCGGCCAGGCCAACCACCTGGGCGTCACGGTTGAAGCGGATATCATCAAGCAGAAGCTGCCGGAGAATAACGGCGGATACGCCGCCCTGAATATGGGTGACTCGAGCTACGGAAAATTCGATAAGCGCATTTACACGGAGCTCGCCAGCGATCATCCCATCGATCTCTGCCGCTACCAGGTGTTGAACTGCTACATGGGCCGCGCCGGGCTGATCAACAGCGGAGGCGCTTCTGGCGCGAATGACTTCGAGGAAGCCGCCACGACCGCGGTGATCAACAAGCGCGCCGGCGGAACCGGACTCATTTCCGGCCGCAAGGCATTCCAGCGTCCCATGAAGGAAGGCGTGCAACTCCTGAATTTGATTCAGGATGTGTACCTGAATCCGGAGATCACAGTCGCCTGAGCGGGCGATTGCGAACGATGGATCGCTTTCCGAGCGCCGGCGAAGAGCCTGCGCTCTTCTTGTTTCTGCTGGCCTTGCAACCCCCGAGACTACTCTGGGATCTTTAGGGCGCAGGTGAAGCTAGCCGATGTCTTTCGCGCGAAGGGCAGCAACGTCGCTGCTGTTGATCATGGCCATCACGGCCATTGCGCGAATCGCGTTCGCCTGGGAGGAGGAACGAAAGATTCCGCGCGAGGAATTGAGCGCTGCCGTTTTCCAGACGGAAGCGGCAAACATCGGCCGTTCACTCGCGCTTGGAAAGGGATTCAGCTCTCCTTATGCCCGGGACACCGGGCCAACGGCCATTTTGGCGCCTGTTTATCCCCTCCTTGTCGCCGGAGTGTTCCGGGTCTTCGGCATCGCCACAGCGGGCGCATTTCGTGCCTTGGTGCTTTTGAACATTCTCTTCGCCACGCTGACGTGCCTTCCTCTCTACCGGGTTGGAGAGCGCCTCGGCGGGGCCGGCCTAGCAAGCGGAGCCGCCTGGATGTGGGCGGTATTCCCCAATGGCGTGATGATCCCGTTCGAATGGATTTGGGAGACCTCGCTTTCGGCGCTTCTCGCGGCGACGTTGCTTTGGTTTACGCTGAAGCTGGAGGGCTCGGCGCGCGCCCGGGAATGGGCGCTTTATGGCTTGCTTTGGGGATTGGCGCTGATGACCAATCCCGCGCTGGGCGCGGCGCTTCCGGCATTGCTGGGCTGGGCAGCGTGGCGAGCCGCACGCGCACACCGGCCGGCGCTGCGGGCGGCCGGCATGCCCGCTCTTGCGGTTGCGGTCGCCATTCTCTGTTGTGCTCCCTGGACCCTCCGCAACTTCCGCCGCTTCCATCGCTTCATTCCGCTGCGGTCCGGTTTCGGTTTCGAGCTCTATATCGGAAACAACGAAAACTACGACCCTCGCCGCGTGGTCTGGCCTCCGCCGGTCACGTATCAACGCGAACTCGTGCGCTACATTCATATGGGCGAAATGCCGTTCATGGACGAGGA
>DASRCZ010000240.1:0-3012 GCA_035652855.1 Candidatus Acidiferrum sp. | reverse complement strand
CGAAGTCAGCGGCAGCGAGGACCTCTTTGTCGACGGCCAGGTGGAGGGAAAGCTGAGCCTCTCCAACGGCAGCCTCACGGTCGGCCCCAACGGCTCCGTAAAAGCCGATTTGAACGCGCGTGAAGTGATTGTGCGCGGAACGGTCGAAGGCAAGGTCTCCGGGCGCGACCGCGTCCAGCTCTGGAGCACCGGGCGCGTGAACGGAGAAGTGCAAACCGAGCGGCTGGCCATCGAAGAAGGCGCTGTTTTGCGCGGAAGAGTGGAAGCGGGCAAGAGCACCGGCAGGGCCGCGGAATCGCGAGCGGCAGCGGCATCGGCTTCAGTCAGCGCGAAAGTAGCGCAGACGAAACCCATCAGCTCGGAAACGGCGGCAGACTGAGCGATGAGCTTTCTCAACAAACTCGGAATCGGAATAGGAGCTGGTACGAACCGCCAGGTTTCACGGCCGATTCCGTCCAACGGCCATCCCCATCACGGCGGCACCTCAGTTGCCATCGGCGCGCCTCGCATGCCGGAGCGGACCGAATCTTCCCGCGTCTCGAACGGATTGAAGGAGCTGCTCTGGAATCTCGACGGGCTCGGCCGCGGCACGCTGCTCGACCTCGGGCCAGCGTGGCAGACCACTCTGAGTTTTTTCATCGAGCGCGGCTTCCGCGTTTCATCAGACGACATTCTCCGAAGCTGGAAAATGTTTCTGGATGAGGAGGAATCCCGGCTCCGCGAGAACGATAGCGCGCGTGACACGCTGGATTTGACGCCGCGCGGACGCGCTCTCCGCTTCCTTCAGGGCAATCTTGAATACAGCAAGGGATCGTTCGATGCAATCTTGCTTTGGGACCTTCTCGACTATCTCGAGCCTAACCTCGGCAGGGAGTTAGTGGCGCAATTGACGGAGCTTCTGCGCGGCGGCGGCGTGGTCTTTGCCATGTTCCACAGCAAAAAACCGGAAACGTTCCAGCGCTACCGCATCGCCGATTCCAGTACGCTCCAGGTTGTTTCGACCCCCGTGATCTGCCCAGCTCAAAAGGTCTACCAGAATCGCGAAATTCAGGATTTGTTTAGCCGCTACCGCACCCTGAAATCGTTTGTCGGCCGCGACCAGTTGCGCGAAACCCTTTTCATCAAGTAGCAAAGAAATGCAAAGATTTTCGCAACACAAACGCGGAGCTCTCCAAGGATCCGCGTTTCGGATTTCTGCTGTGTGCCTGCAAGCGGTCTGTTTGCCTCGCGAGTCGCGCCCACTCCGCTCGGGCAGCCCTTGCGTGCATTTCTCCCGCAGAGTCGGTGCGACTTGCACGGCATTTTGTGCTTCAATGGGGCTTGCAGGGTCCTGGGGGAGAAGGAACGTGAAGCGTTATTGGGCTCTTTTTGTTATTTTTTTTGTTGGTTTGGCGATAAGCGCGGCGGCAAGCCAGGCCGCGCCGCCTAGGGCGTCCGCCGAAGCCTTTGCCAGCCCGGCGCAGACTCCGAAGAATCCTGCGTCGGCTCACGACCGGCATGGACACACCCGAGGCCGCCGCCATCGGCATCATCACCGTAAAATCTCCAGCGCCCGTCACTAGCGGACACGTAAATAAAAAAAAAGCACCGGGGGAACCTGGCAGTTCCCTCGGTGCTAACTTTGCAGAGTCGTTTCGGAAGCAGCCAACTACGCCGCTTTCCGCGCGACAGCGCACCGCAAGAGCGGTGTGTTCAAGTTTTGTGCTGCTCGAAGCCCGGTGGAGTCATCATCCCCTCCGGAGCTCTTAGAGCTCACGGCTATTTTCTACTCCTTCGCCTCACGGCCCGCAAGAGGGCACGGCAACTAAGCGGATTTTTTTATCTTGGCTTCGTAACGGAACCTTACCAGACCGCGGGTGCCGGGGCGGCAAAGCAAGCCCAGCCTGCCGAATGACGGTCCGGATCGGACGAAGCGGCGAAACGAGACGTGAGATACCGTGAGTCGTAACCCATCCCTGGACCGGAGGCCGGAAAGCGAGGCGTTAGCCCCCGAAGCGCATCTGCTGGAGCCAACGAATGTTCTCCCGCTGGGCGGCGATGATTTGCGCTTGCCAAACCAGGGCTGCGGAGAGGAGGCTCATGGTCACCGCAGACAACGCGAGCACGACCGCGATCTTGGATTCGCTTGCGGGAATACGAAAGGCGCGGGTCAACCAAGCCATGGTGTGAGTTTCTCCCAAGTCATCGTCGCGACTCGAACCGAGCTGCGAGGCAGCACAACTACGATTGAGGCACGAGCGGAACGCCAAGGGGATAAGCAAAGGCAAGGCCAGAAGGATGAGTGGGGCGTCTTGTGCAAAGCATACAAAACAAACAGATTCAACTGATGGGTACTAAAACTTAGCTAAGGAAATCCTTGCTCACATTGAACGATGGAGGGCAATCGAGTTCTCTCGATGGATGTCCCTCCGGTTACTGGTCCAGGCGCGGGCCCGCGCGAGGGCTCTTGGGAGGGGCGTCAAGCGGCGGGATTGTTCAGACGTCAACCTCGCCGGGTGAGGGCGGCGCGGAGAGCTTCCCAGGTGCCCGGATCTCGGAGGCGCAGTTGAGCAGCGCCCGGGAGCAAGGACGATGATTCACGAGGGTCGCTGATTAGCAGAATTCGCTGGTCGCAGAGAGGAAGGAGTTCCGGTGCGGCATCCTCCGCAGCGACACCCATGCAATAGGGCCGCTGACGAAGCGCGCGCTGATACAAGCCGTTCAGTTCCTGAACGCAGCGAGACAGGCTGGCTCCCACAGCCGCGGACCAAAACGGACCGGCAGAGCGTAGTTGCAAGCGATTTTCGCGAGCAACAGCGCGAAAACGGTCCGTGTCCCGGTCGGAAGCTCCGGCGAAAAAGAAGAGTTCATCGAAATCACGGTGACGAAGCCGTTCGGCCTCGGCGGATGGCAAACCGGAGTTTTGGGCAAGCTCGCGAGGAGAAAGGGAACGGGCGGAAACGACTGGCACGCCGGTTTCCTCCGAAACGGCTTGGAGAGCTTCCGCGGCAGCCGGGTGTCGCTCCGCGATGG
>DASRCZ010000239.1:0-10173 GCA_035652855.1 Candidatus Acidiferrum sp. | reverse complement strand
GGGCACTTCACGCGGAGTGTGGCGTTCTCGAAGGATGGGAAGCATCTGTTCGTGAGCGTCGGCTCGGAGGGGAACATCGAGACTGACGATCCGCCGATGCGGGCGGCGATCACGATTTGCGATCCGGATGGAAAGAACGCGAGGCTCTACGCGACGGGATTGCGGAATCCGGTGGGGCTGGCGATCGAGCCGGTGACGGGAAAAGTGTGGACGGCAGTGAACGAGCGCGATGAGCTGGGAGACGATTTGCCGCCGGATTACCTGACGAGCGTGCAGGACGGCGGATTTTACGGCTGGCCGTATGCGTACATCGGGAGCAATGCGGATCCGCGGATTAAGCCGCAGAAGCCGGAGTTGGTGGCGAAGACAATCCTGCCGGACGTGCTGCTGGGTCCGCATGTGGCGCCGCTGCAAATTGCGTTTTATGAGGCGAAGGCGTTTCCGGAAAAGTATCACGGCGGAGTATTTGTGGCGGAACACGGTTCCTGGAACCGTTCGAAGCGAAACGGGTACCAGGTGGCGTTTGTAGGATTCAAGAATGGGGAAGCGGAGTGGGGGCCCGAGCCATTCCTCACCGGTTTTCTGACGGATCCGAGCGGCGAGCACGTGAATGGGAGACCCGTGGGGGTAGCGGTGGCGCCGGATGGAGCGCTGCTGGTTTCCGATGACGGCGCGGGCGTGATCTATCGCGTGTCCGTGGCGAAATAAATGAATCAGATTGCGGGGCGGAGCGCTCAGTTCACCGTTAGCTGCAATTGAACGGGCTGAAGCGGAAGCTGCTTGTTGGCGGCGTTTACCGCCACGGGCGTGATAGTGATGGTCGACACGCCCTGCGGAGTGACGACAACGGGCGGCGGGGCAAGTGTCGGGGGCGAAGCGGTTCCTCCGCCGCAGCCGGCCGCGCTTAGAACGCCGATGAAGAGGGCGCAGGCGAGCCACAGGGCAGCCGAGCGCCTCGGCGCCTTGGCGGCTTGGTGGCTCGCGAATAATCCGATGAGCAGCAATAGCAGAATGAATGGCGGCTCCTGAGGCCAGGACGCGGGACCGGTGCGCAGACGCGGCGTAGCGAGCGCGGCACCCGAGGTTTTCACGCTAACGGTAAAAAGAACTGGTCCGGATTGCGTCACGTCGATGGGTGGAACCTGGCAAGTGGCACCGACAGGGAATCCGGTGCAGGTGAAACTCACTGTGCCGATGAACGATGGATCCGGAGTGAGTTGAAGGCTGAAGGTGGCTGTGGCGCCGGGAGAGACACTGGCGGACGTGTTCCCGCTGGGCGCAGCAGAGATCGAGGCGGCGGGAGTAGCATTGCCGCTGACGGCGATCACCTGCGGGGAGTTGGGCGCATCGTCGGAAAGCGTGATGGTTTCGCTGCGCTGGCCGGCGGCAAGCGGCGCGAAGGTGACGGAGACGGCGCAGGAAGCACTTGGTGCGAGAGCCGCGACACAATTGTTGGGGGGATTGGTGAAATCCGCGGGATTATTTCCGCCGACGGCCACGCCGGAGATGTGCAGAGTAGCGTTGCCTGAGTTTGTGATGGTGATGGTGACGGGCGCGCTTGCGGTGCCCTGCGGAATGGTGGGGAAGATGACGGGGTTTGGCGAAAGTGTGATGGCAGGGGCAGGAGGAAGCGCGGCCACGGCGGTACCGGTCAGGGAAACGGAGTGAGGGCTGCCGGGAGCGTTATCGGTGATGATGAGAGAAGCCTGCGCCGAGCCGGGTGAAGCCGGGGAAAAGGTGACACTCACGGAGCAAAAGTTTCCGGGTTGCAGGACCGTTGGGGCATGACAGGCATCCACGGCGACAAATTCGGCGGCGTCGGCTCCGGCGACCTGAATCGAGCTGACGCTGAGTGCTTGAGCTCCGGTGCTGGTGATGGTGAGAGTTTGCGAAGAGCTGGAAGAGCCGACCTGGACGCTTGCGAAGGAAAGTGAATTCGCGGACAGGGAGACGGCCGGACCGGATATGCCTTGCTGGCCTTGAGGAATGCTGAAGGTGAGGGTGCCCTGCCCGCCGGGAACGGTGTAGGGCGATCCCGGCGCTTCCACGAAATAGCCGGTCTGAGGGTCGGTGGTAAACGCGTGAACCAAACTTGGCTGGGTATCGCCGCCGTATTCGAACGGGCTGGTCGGGCTCGTGCTGTAAGCGGGTAAGGGAGCGGAATTGGGGAGCGGTGAGCTGGCGGTCTCGCTGAGAGTGGGGACCTGGGAATTGATGGCGAAGATGTGGGTGACGTTACTCTGCGAACCGAACTGCGCATAGAGGAAGGCGCCGGAGCTATCGACCCAAATGCCGGCGGGGAGAGTACCGGGCGGTAGTTGAAGACCGAAGCTGGGGTACGATCCGTCGATTCCGATGACATCCAGGCGGCCCAGGATTTGTCCGTGAGACAAAACGACGAAGCGGCCTTGCGGATCACTGGCATAGCCGCGAGCGGTGGAACCATCGGGAACGAAGGAGATACCGAGCAGGAAACCGGTCTGCGGGTCGATCGAGACGTTATCGAACTCTTCGCCGGTTGCCTGACTAAGGTTTTGAGGGAAGGAGGGTCCCTGGTAAAGCTGGAAATTCTTGGCATTGGGCGGCTGCGAAACGCCCATGACGGTTGAAGGGAGCTGTTGAAACGAGCCGACAACGGGGACGAGCGCGGGCGGGTTCGTCTGAATCTGAAAAGTCTCGATGGAGCTTTGACCAGGAAGCTGGCTTAAGCGGTTGACGACAGCAATGAACGTACCGGTAGGCTCGAGCGCAATGAACATGGGCAGGTTGGTATTGGGGGAGGCGAAAGGCGAGTTTGGAACTTCCTGGTAAGCGCCTGTGGTCGAATCGGTGATCTGATACATGTGAACGGCATTCAGGGCGGGGACAAAGAGGAAGCGTCCTTTTACATCGAGTGAGATGGCACCGCCGCTGACAGGGAAGGGAGAGCCGGGAACCGGGATGAGGGCGCCGGTTTGGTCATTGCGGAGGGCGACCGCACCGCCGCTGGAGAAGACGAGAGGTTGCGGAAGCTGGGCCTGTACCAAATAGGAACAGCACAGATCGAAGAGAAGGAGTGCGGCGACTCGGAAACCCACTTTGGTGAGCCAGGCTCGGAACCTGGAGAAGGTGCAAAAAGGCGCATAAACAGCGGTGTGCGAGGGCATGGGCAGTCTTCCTCGGCGCCAGACAACGGTTCAGTTGTCAAACGACAGAGAGGGAATCAACGGCATGGCGAGGGTAACGCGGCGAGGAGCGGAGCGTCAATGAAAATTTACGATATGGGAACGTATAGTGTGAGGAATTAATGGAATGGGGCGTGCTGTTCCAAAATGGAACGCTGCCGTGGAGTCGTGAAGGCCCGTCGAATCCAGCGAGGTTGCTATACTGCGCCCCATGAAAAAAGAACAGGAGCATCGGATACGAGACGCGGGCTACGAGCGGCGGGTGCGCGAGAGCTTTGGGAGGCAGGGTTTGATGCGGCATCTGGGCGCGGAATTGATGCGACTCGAGCCGGGGAAAGCGGAGATCCAAGTGCCGTATCGCGAGGAGCTTACGCAGCAGCACGCGTACTTTCACGCCGGAGTGACCGGGGCGATTGCGGATACCGCGTGCGGCTACGCGGCGTATACGCTGATGCCTGAGGACGCTTCGGTACTGACCGCGGAGTACAAGATGAACCTGCTGGCGCCCGCGCGTGGAGAGGCGCTGGTTGCGCGCGCGGAGGTGATTCGCTCGGGGCGAACGCTGACGGTTTGCAAGGCGGATGTTTTCGCGAAGTGCGGCGCGGAAGAGACGCATTGCGCAACGCTGCTGGCGACGATTGTGTGCCTCTTAGGCAAATCGGACCGGGCGGAGTGAGAGCCAGGCAGCGGCTAGCGCGGAGTCCAGACCGGGTGAGTGGTGAATAGGCCGTCGACAAAACCGATGTGGTAGGCGAGGAAGAGGCCGAAAGCGAGGCTAATCACACCGGAGCTGGCAACGATGCCGCGGTTCAGCCAGCCGAAGCGATAGCCGGCAAACGAGAAGGGAAGCGCGAGAGCGGCGGTGATGAGCATCATGCCCGCGATGGTCCCGATGCCGAAGATGAGGAGATAAGCGACAGCCCAGCGCGGTTCGCGAATGGCGCTGAGGATGCCGAGGGCGACAGCAGCGGAGCCAGCGAGGCCGTGAACGATGCCGACCAGCAGCGGGCGGATAGTGTGAAAGAGGCCGAGTTTGCGGAGCGGACGTTCGGCTACGGCGGGCACGGGAAGGCTTTCGGCGTGGTGCTCGGAGGCCGGCGAGTGGGAATGGACGTGAAAGTGGAGCCGACCGTGGTGTTCGTGGATGTGGGCGTGCCGGCCGGTGACAGGGGGATGCGCGGGCGAGAATTTTTGGCTGAGCCACGTCATCGCGCCGGTTAGATTCAGAATGCCAAGGAGAATCAGCATGAGGCCCACGGAAAACTCCATGGTGAGACCAATGCGCGCGGGAATGACGAGGCCGAGAAGAATGATGGCGGCGCCGACGATGAAAATGGTCAGCGTATGGCCGCAGCCCCAAAGCGCGCCGATCAGTCCGGCTTTGGAAATGGAGCGTTCGCGACTAACGATGGTGGAAACGGCGATGACGTGATCGGGGTCGGTGGCGTGGCGCATGCCGAGGACAAATCCGATGGCGACGATTTCGAGCGGAGCAGGCGTCATGGCGGCGAAAGTTTATCGCGAAACCGCATTTTTCCGGTATAGGGGGAAATTCGGAGAGGCCTCAAGGCTGGCCTGCTCTGAGCATGCGGAAGAACTCCGCCGCGGCGTGGGGCAAGCGGGCGCCGCGGCGGGAAACCAGATAGACATGACGAGGCATATTGAGCTGGCGGACTTTGACTTCTTTCATCCAGCCGTGTTCGATTTCCCATTGCACGCACATGCGCGGAACGATGGCCACGCCCATGCCCATCTGGACGAAGCGTTTGATGCTTTCGATGGTGGGCATTTCAATGGGCATATTGAGCGCGGTGCGATTGCGGGCAAACAGCTCGATCACGCGGCGGCGAAACGGCGATTCAACGATGTGAGCGACGAAGACTTCATCGTTGAGCTCCGTGACGTCGACCTCGCGCTTTCTGGCGAGGGCGTGCTTGGGAGGCACGACGAGCGTAAGTTCGTCTTTGAGGATTTCGGTGGCTTGGAGCTGCGGGTCGCGCGGCACGAAGGAGACCGCGCCGAGGTCCAGGCGATAGTTGAGGACTTCGTGCGGGATATCGCGCGAGAACATGCGATGCACGCGGATGAGCACGCCGGGGTGCTGCTGGCGAAAGGAGCCGAGAGCAGGAAGCAGGGCATGAATCGAGCTTTCGTTGACGCCGAGGGAGAGTTCGCCGCGGGTGAGGCCGCCAAGCTCATTAAGCCCTTTTTTGACTTCGTCGCGGAGATTGATGAGGCGCTCGGCGTAATCGCGAAGAAGGTTGCCCGCGTCGGTGAGGCGCACCGGGCGCGAGCCGCGGACGAAGAGCGGCTGTCCGAGACTCTCCTCGAGTTTGCGGATGGCGAGGCTGACGGCCGGCTGTGTGCGGTAAAGGCGTTCGGCGGCGCGAGAGAAGCTGCCCTCGCGGGCGACGGTCAGGAAAACCTGCAATTCACCGAGGTCCATGGCGGTACGGGTGCTCTCCTTGGAGCGGGACCAGTATAAGCTGAGATTATTAAAACCAGAAACGCAATAAATTTGACTAGGGTCTTGCCCGGCTGCGTTAATGGCAAGGGGGAGATTATGGACGCAGTCCGTATTTTCGACACCACGCTCCGGGATGGCGAGCAATCGCCCGGGTTTTCGATGAATGCGGAAGAGAAGATCCGCATGGCGCGGCAACTCGCGGCGCTCCGGGTGGACGTGATCGAAGCGGGATTTCCGATCGCCTCAAAGGGCGACCTGGAGGGCGTCAAGAGGGTGGCGCAGGAAATCCGTGACGTGCCAATCGCGGCGCTCGCGCGGGCGAAGAAGCACGATGTGGATGCGGCCATTGAGGCGCTGCAACCGGCCGCGGAGGCGCGGCTGCATGTTTTTTTGGCAACTTCCGACCTACATCTGCGCGTGAAGCTGGGTATGACGCGGGAGCAGGCGCTCGAGGCGATTGGCTCGATGATCCGCTATGGGCGGCAGCATGTGGCCGAAGTGGAATTTTCCGCGGAGGATGCCGGGCGCACGGACATCGATTTTTTGTGCACGGTCTGCCGAACCGCGGTGGAAGCGGGCGCGACGGTTCTGAATTTGCCGGATACCGTGGGTTACGCGGTGCCGGAAGAGTACGGCGAGATGTTCCGCAGGGTGCGGGAGTATTTGGACGATGCACCTGGCGTGACGCTGAGCGCGCATTGCCACGACGACCTGGGGCTGGCGGTGGCAAATTCACTGGCGGCGGTGCGAGCAGGTGTGCGGCAGATTGAGTGCACGGTGAACGGCATCGGGGAGCGGGCCGGAAATGCTTCGCTGGAAGAGGTGGTGGTGGCGCTGGCGGTACGAAAAGATAGCTTCGGCGTGGCGACGGGAGTGCGGCTCGATCAGTTATTTTCAGCCAGCCGGCTGCTGACGGAAATTACGGGGGCGGCGGTGGCGCCGAACAAAGCGGTAGTGGGCGCGAACGCGTTTGCGCACGAAGCGGGCATTCATCAGGACGGGATCATCAAGAATCCGCAGACGTACGAGATCATTTCCCCGGAAATGGTTGGCGTGCCCTCGCGCTTGCTGGTGCTCGGAAAGCATTCGGGCAGGAACGCGCTGAAAGCGAGCCTGCGCGAGCTGGGTTACGAGCCAAGCGAGGCGGAGCTGGCGGAGGTATACGCGCGAGTGACGGCGCTGGCCGATCAGGCGAAGCAGGTGCGGCCGCGCGATCTGATGGGCATCGCTCATGAAGTGATCCGCCGGAAGCCCGCGGCGATTGCGGCCGAGGCTTCATCGCTCGCCTAGTTCGCATCCAAGAGGTACACAGGAGGAGATTGGCCGCGAAGATGCTTTCGCGGACAGATTATGAGCACGAGACTGGGGCCATGAAAAAGAATATTGTGCTGTTGCCGGGAGACGGCATCGGGCCGGAGGTGACGCGGGCAGCCGCGGCGGTTCTGCGGGAATGCGCGCGGGAATTCAGCCACCAATTCGAGTTTCAGGAATTGCCGGTGGGCGGAGCCGCGATTGACGCGAAGGGCACACCGCTGCCGAAAGAGACGCTGGATGCTTGCCGTAAGGCCGATGCGGTATTCCTGGGGGCGGTAGGGGGGCCAAAGTGGGATTCGCTCCCCGTAGGGAAGCGACCGGAAAGCGGGCTGCTCGATTTGCGCAAGGGGCTTGGGCTATACGTGAATGTGCGGCCGGTGAAGCTGCTGGAGCCGTTGCGCGGAATCGCTCCGCTAAAGCCGGAGCGGCTGGGCGAGCTGGACCTGGAAATCGTGCGGGAACTCGCCGGGGGGATGTACTTCGGGGAGCGCGGGCAAACCACGGAGAATGGCGCGGAGCGCGCGTGGGACACGGAATCCTATTCAACGCCGGAAATCGAGCGCGTCGCGACGTTCGCTTACGAACGCGCGGAGCACCGAAGGAGGCGCATCTGTTCGGTGGACAAGGCCAACGTGCTGACGAGTTCACAGCTTTGGCGGCGCACCGTGACGGCGCTGAACGCGGTGTATCCGGCAATCCATCTCGAGCACATGTATGTGGACAACGCCGCGATGCAGCTCACGCTGCGGCCGTCGCAGTTTGACGTAATGCTCACGACGAATATGTTCGGCGACATACTGAGCGACGCGGCAGCGGCGCTGGCTGGGTCCATCGGGCTGATTCCCTCGGCGAGTTTCGGAAGCAGCGCGCCGCTTTTTGAGCCGATTCATGGCTCGGCGCCATCGCTTGCGGGCAAGGACAGCGCGAATCCGATCGGGTCGATTCTGAGCGCGGCGATGATGCTGCGCGATGCGTTTGGCCTGGGACTGGAGGCGGATTGGGTTGAGCAGTCCGTCTCGCGCGTGCTGGCGGGCGGCTTCCGCACGCCGGATATCGCCGAACCGAATGGACGGAATATCGGCGCTTCCGGGTTCATGGAGATGCTCCACGAAGAGATGCAACGCACGCTGGAGCACGCCGAACGCTACGGCTGGGGCGTATAAAAGCGAATTCGGACGGGAACCGACACTGGCCGAGCGGCATGGAACCAACCCAACTCATCACCGGAACAGTTCAGAACGCGACCTGACCTGCTGGCGGTTTGCCTGGTTGCGGCGAATTGGCGTCAATGCTACCTTAACGTATCCCCAAGCAGCCTGCGGCTTGCAAAACCGGGGACACGCGAAAGCGTGGAGCAGACGCCGGGCTGGAAGCCGTCTCAACTCAGGAGTCGAGGACAAAGCTTTATCCGCACTGGGTCCCAACCGGGGAAGCGCGTGTCCGCGCGGGTACGCTAGCCACTTTCCCATGCCAAACACGGCCGCCAATTCGAATGGTTTTCGGTTGAATGGTCAGGAACCGGCTACGGGTGTGACGTATTGGCGGCTCGAAGGTTCTCTGCTGGAACTGGGCGCGCTCCGGCCGGTGGGATTTTTCACCTGGAATTCGCAGAGTTTTTCGGAACGCTGGGCGCGGCGAGCGGGAATGGCGGGGATGGCGCTGGCGCGTCCGTTTGCCTACAGCCTGAGCCGGACGTTTGCCACGCGGTTTCTGCACACGCTGCTGCGCGGAGTGAGCCGCGACCGGCTGGATCTGCTGGGCGAGGAATACTTCCACTACGTTTTAAAGCCGCAGTTGAGGCCGAAAGCGGTGGAAACGCTGCAAGAGGCGCTGGACCGGGGCGAACGGGTGGTGCTGGTGGGGCAGCCGCTCGAGAGTATCTTGCGGCCGATGGCCGCGCATCTTGGGGTCTCGTCATTTGTGGCGAACCGGCTGGAATACCGGGAGGGACTGGCGACCGGACGCCTGGTCGCTCCGGTGGTCCGGCCGCGAGGACCTTTCGCGTGGATTGCAGATGGACCGGCGGATGGGCGGGTGGCTCGCGAGCCGTTGCTCCGAAGCCTAGGTTGGAGCGACCAGCCGAAGCTTTTGGAGGAAGCGGAGCAGCCCGTGGCGAGGCCGCGGCCGGCAGTAAACGTGCCGGTGGCGCTGTTTGGCGAAGCGCCGCGGGTCGAACGGCTCTCGGTAAGGGAAACACTGGCTGGGCGCCACGTTCTGCTGATCGGTGTAACAGGGTTCATTGGCAAAGTGTGGCTGGTGAATTTGCTCGAGGACGTCCCGCGGATCGGGAAAATCACGCTGCTAATTCGCAGAAACCGCACGACCTCCGCGCAACGGCGGTTTGAGAAAATCATCGAAGAATCGCCGGTGTTGGATGGGCTGCATGCACGTCACGGCCGGCGGCTGGGCGCGCTGATCCGGGAGAAAGTGGAAGTTGTGGAGGGCGATGTAAGCCAGCCGGGATTGGGGCTAAGCGAGGCGGAACAGGCCCGGCTGGCGCGCTCCGTGGACCTGGTGGTGAACAGCGCGGGGCTGACGGACTTTAACCCGGACCTGCGTGACGCGCTCTCCTCGAACGTGGACTCGGCGCTGAACTTGCTTGACTTTTTGCGACGCTGCGATCACGCCGGCCTGATGCATCTTTCCACGTGCTACGTGGTGGGAATGCGCGACGGGCGCGTCGCGGAAGAGCTGAAGGAAAATTACAACCCGCTTGACGATGCAGCTTTTGATGTGGAGCAGGAAATTGCTTCGCTGCGGGAAACGATTCGACGGGTGGAAGAGCGGGCGGAGAGTCCGGAACTGGCAAAGGCGCTGCTGCGGCAGGCGCTGGGGCGAGGCGGCGATGAGTCCGCAGCGCCGGCTGGGGAGCTCGAAGGCGTTCTGCGGCGCAACCGCGCGCGGTGGGTGAGGAACCGGCTGGTACGCGTGGGCATGCGCCGGGCGCAGCACCTTGGGTGGCCGAATACGTACACTTTTACGAAGAGCTTGGGAGAATCGCTGCTGGCAAAGGGCGGCCGCGATTTGCCTATTGCCATCGTGAGGCCTTCGATCGTCGAAAGCTCGGAGCATTCGCCGTTCACCGGTTGGAACGAAGGCATCAATACGTCAGGTCCGCTTTCGTATCTGCTGGGCACGAATTTCCGGCAACTGCCCTCGAACGAGCGGAAATGCCTGGACATTATTCCCGTGGATATGGTCTGCCGGGGCATGAGTTTGATCGCGGCG
>DASRCZ010000238.1:0-5767 GCA_035652855.1 Candidatus Acidiferrum sp. | reverse complement strand
TTCCGCCGGTTGTGATGGGCCATGAAGCAGCCGGCCGCGTCGTAGCCGTGGCCGAAGGAGTAACCGGATTCGCCGCCGGCGATCGCGTGACGCTTGATTCCACCGTGTTCTGCGGCGAATGCGCGCACTGCCGCCGCGGCGAAATCAACCTGTGCGATAGTCGCCAGGTCCTCGGTGTTTCCTGCGGGGATTATCGCCGCGCCGGCGCCTTCGCCGAATTTGTGGCAGTCCCGGCCCGCATTCTGCATCATTTGCCGCCCAATCTGCCGTTCGAGGAAGCGGCCATGCTCGAAGCCGCGGCCGTTGCCATTCACGCCGTCTCTCTTGCCCCGCTCGCCGCGGGAGATACGGCGCTTGTCGTGGGGGCGGGAACCATCGGCCTCCTGTGCCTTCAGGCCCTTCGCGCCGCCGGATGCTCGCGCGTCCTCATTGCCGATGTGGATTCAACGCGCCTTCAACTTGCCGCCAGCTTCGGCGGTACACCGGTTTTTTCCGCGGATTCCAATACCGCCACGCAAGTCCTGGCGTTCACCAATGGCCGCGGCGCCGACGTTGTCCTGGAAGCCGCCGGCCTCGACGGTACCGTCACCGACAGCATCGAGAGCGTTCGCAAAGGCGGCACCGTAGTTCTTGTGGGCAATATCACTCCTGAAGTTCGCCTTCCGTTGCAAAAAATCGTCACGCGCCAAATTCGCCTGCAGGGTTCGTGCGCCTCTTCCGGCGAATATCCGCGCGCCATCGAGCTGATGGCTTCCGGAGCCATCAACGTGAAGCCATTCATTTCGGCGGTCGCGCCGCTCGAGGAAGGTCCGCTCTGGTTCGAGCGCCTCTATGCACGCGAGCCTAATCTCATGAAAGTGGTCCTCCGGCCGGGAAGTTTCTCGTGAGCGAACTCTTCGATCTTGGCGGCCGCGTTGCCATCGTCACCGGCGCAAGCCGCGGCCTGGGTCAATCTTTTGCCCGCGCCCTTGCGCAAGCCGGCGCCGATCTCATCCTTACCAGCCGCCATCGCGATCATCTCCGCGCCTTCGCGTCGGAAATAGAGTCCTTTGGCCGGCGTGCCATTGCGCTCGAACTCGATGTGCGCGATCAACGGAGCATCGAGCGCTTTGCCGCGGAAGCCGAAGCCGCCTGCGGCCATCTCGATATCCTGGTGAACAATGCCGGCTGCAATATTCGCAAGCCCGCCGTTGACGTCACCTGGGACGATTGGAACACCGTTCTCGATACCAATCTGCGCGGGAGTTTCTTTGTCGCCCAGGCGGTCGCCCGCCGCATGATTCCCCGGCGGTACGGCCGGATTATCAACATCGGTTCGGTCACCAGCGTGGCAGGTTACGCGGGTCTTGGTCCGTACGGTGCAAGTCGCGGCGGGATCCGCCAGCTCACTATGAGTCTTGCTGACGACTGGGGGAAATACGGCATCACCGTGAATTGCCTTGCGCCCGGATGGTTTCGCACCGAGCAAAACAAGATTCTCTACGAAGACAAAGAGTGGCTCGAGTATCTCTGCGACCGCATCCCGCTGAAACGCCCCGGCGCGGCGAACGATCTTGATAGCGCGATCGTTTTTCTCGCCGCCGAATCAAGCCGCTACATCACCGGCCAGACCCTCCTCGTGGATGGCGGCATTTCCACCGGAGCCACCCGCGCGCTCGTACGGCCCAAATCGCAGCAACCTTGATCCCGCTTCAGAAGACCGCCGTTGTACGTGCAGCGGCAAGGTCTCCTCTTGCGGAGTTCGCGCGCAGTTCGGGCTACGGCTGCGTGATCCTTGCCGCCCAACCCCCGCCGGCTGCAAGGTGGATCCTCATTTTGGTGGCTTTGCTTACAGTCGTTTTCCGCATCTTGTAATCGCTTGCGTTGACGTCCGCGTTCAAGCCGTCTTCAAACGATTGCATGGAGTAGTTCCCATCGGGGAGGAAAGAGAAGTCAATTTCCAGGTCGCGCGGCGTCCAATCCGTCATTGCCCCCACGTACCAGTCGTTGCCGCTCTTCCGCGCGACCAGCACGTACTCCGCAATTTTTCCGTCCAGCACTTTCGTATCGTCCCAGACCGAAGGAACCGGTCCGAGAAACTCCATCATCTCCGGCTCGCGCAAGTAATTCGAAGGGCTGTCCGCAAGCATTTGCAGCGGGCTTTCGTAAACCACGTACATCCCGAGCTGATGGCACCGGGTTCCGAGACTCATCGGCCGCTCGAACACCGGCCGGAACGCCCGCATCGAGGCATTCAGCATGGCGCCTGGCGTGAAATCCATGGGCCCCAGAAACATGCGCGTGAAGGGCAGCGTGACGTCGTGCTTCGGATCGGTCTCCGCGCTCCATTTGTCCCATTCCAGCCCGCGCACGCCTTCCGTGCTAATGAGGTTCGGCCATGTCCGCGTCATCACTGCCGGTTTTTGGTCGCCGTGGTAATCCACAAGAAGATGCCGTTTCGCGCACTCCTGCGTGACTCGATAGAAGTATTGAATCAGCGGCTGGTCGCTCCTCTGCATGAAGTCCACTTTGATGCCTTTCACGCCCCACTTCTCGTATTGATCGAGCGCCGGAATCAGCTGATCGCCGAGGGTCTTCCAGATCACCCACAGAATGACGCCCACATTTTTCTGCTTCCCATATTCCACGATTTCCGGAATGTTGATCTCCGGCACGACGTCCAGGACATTGCCGAGCTTGTACCAGCCTTCGTCGAGAATGATGTAGGGGATCCCATACTTCGAGGCGAAGTCGATGTAGTACTTGTAGGTTTGGGTGTTGATCCCCGCCTTGAAGTCCACGCCATACAAATTCGTGTCGTTCCACCAGTCCCACGCCACTTTGCCAGGCTTAATCCAGGAAGTATCCTCAACGCGACAAGGGTCCTCGAGCAGCCATACCAATTGGTTCGTCAGCAAATCTCCGTCACGCTCCGCGATTCCAAGCACGCGCCACGGATACGCGCGCGCCCCTCGCGTCTTCGCGATGTAGTCTGCGCTCTGGGTTACGTGCAGATCGCGATCCCGCACCAACTCTTCCTTCAGCGGATACGGCGGAAATGTCGCCGCGAGCGCATTGCTGGCTGTGCCGGTCAGCCACAAGCCTGGATAGTCCTCCAGCGCTGACTCCGCGATCGCCACCTTCGCTGCACCCGCGTCCACGACCGCCGGCAGGGTCGCGATCTCTCCGGCCGCGATGTCCTTTAGCGGGTGCGGCAGGTACTTGCGTTCGTTGTGCGACATGAAGCCGTCTTCCTGCGGGTAATACACGGTCCAGTCTCCGGCGAAAGGAAAGCGCGCCTGCTCCGAATAGACCGTTACCTGATTCTCCGGGAGCGTGGTCTCGAAGCGATAGGCCACTCCCTCCGGATACGCACGGAAAATCACCGCGAAGTTGCCCTCGCAATCGAGCCGCAGCTCGTTGTAGCGCTCGTGTACCTTTGCGAACTTCTGCCTGACCACTGGTTCCAGCCAACTGTCAGCGCTGCGCTCCTTGGTTCCTTTCACTTTTGGGCTCACGCCCAGCGCGTGGTGATCCACATCCATAGCCAGCGTCGCCCCGGTCAACAGTGCTCTCCCTTTCAGGGCCACGTCGTACGTGAGGCTTTCACCCGCGTGGATCCGCACCTCGATACGCTTGTCCGGCGAATCCAACGTGTAGTTTTCCTGTGCCAGCGCGCCGAGCGCGCTGAACAGACAGCACAGCGCCGCCACCGCGGCTGGTTTCGCAAACAGTGTCATTGTTCGACCTCGGGGCGGTAATCGCTGGTTAAATCCGCCCTGAACGGGCAAGAGTATCAGGAATCAGGTTAAGCGTTCCACTTCATCTCAAGTCTCCGCATCCGCCCCCGGCCCGATCGCCACCACAAAGTAACTCGCCGGTTTCGTTCCCGCATTGCGGACAGCATGCTCATCGTTCGCGTGCACAAATCCTACTCCGCCTGGCCCGATCCTCTCGCTTTTTCCGTTAATCGCCAGCTCGATTGTTCCCTCGCGCACCAGCCACATCTCGGAATGCGCATGGTGGTGACCAGGGTGTGGCGAGCCGCCCGGCGGAAGCGTGGTTTCGTGCACCTCCAGCGCTTCCCCGGTTGCGAGTTTTCCCTTTAGCACCGGCCGAAACTGCGTTTTTCCGGAGTCCTCTGTCTCGACGCGCAATTTCTCGAATGGAAAGACTCTCGACGGCAACGAGCCATCCTGTTCCGTTATTCTTGCCGGCGCGCCTGCGCCCGGCAGCGCAAATCCGGGCAGCAACAGGCACATTTCTCTTCGCGTAAGAACCATACCCAACCTCCTGGCGCCAAAGGGTTGCGATTCTCCCCGGCTCATCATCGCTTCAGCGATATGCCGACGTGAATTTCTCGTATGCCAATTCGGTGCTCTCGGTGGTCGCGATGCCTTCGCGTATCAGCACCTCATAGCGAAATGTGGCGCTTTGCTTCGGCGCCAGAGCGAACTCCCGCTCGTCTCGGCCATTGCTGAAAATCCTGGCGCCTAGCGGATTCACCGCGAAGAGACCGTAGCCACGCGCGTGCCAATACGCCGGGAATCCTGGATTTGCGGGGTTATCGAAGATCGTGATCGTCACCGCCTCATCGCGAATTTTTCCACTGAGATTGCACCACCGCGCGCGCGTGCCCCATGCCGCATCGCCCGTCGCGCCTTCGCTTGTCCGGTACATTCCGTTTACGCCTGTGTTGTCCAGCTTCGCCACGGAAGTCGCCCGCCCCGAGCCATCGGTGAACACGAGCGGCTCGTTAGAAGGCATTTCCAGAGCCCGCGCCACGCGCATTCCCATTAGTCCTTCCTTGTCGTCGTGAAACCGGAGCGTTTCGCCGGCTGCCGTCAGTGTCGTCACGCGAACGATGCTGCGCCAGGTCTCTCCGCCGCTGAATACAAACCGGGTCCTTTCGCGCAGCATCACGTTCTTTTCGAAATTGAGCCACTCGGTTTCCACCTCCAGTTCGCCCGCTTGGGCCCCATTTTTCGTCGAAACGATGCGTGCATGCCGGATTGTTCCCATTTTTGGAGCATTGGTTGCGGGAATCGCGTCTGAGTTGTTCCAGAAATCCACCCCGTTCACGTTGCCGTAGGTGAACCACAGCCCCGCCTGATGCGGATGGTCCACGCGCTCGCCGGGCCGTGGCTCAAGCGGATAGCCGCGCGTCACCTCCGTCCCCTTCGCCGTTCGCAGCGGATAGAGCACGGGCTTTTTCAGTGTGGATGGCCAGATGTAGGAAGTGAATGGTTTGCCGTCCACCAGAATGTCCACGCGACGCTCCGCCTCGTTGGCCACCACTTGCACGTGCTCGCCGCTCGCTTTCTGTTGCTTGTCCGGACCGTTCGCCGGCACCATTCCCATAACCAGCAACAGAACGACTCCAAGGCTGCCCATGCGCATCGCTGGCTTCCTCACTCCGAGACTGGGTGATTGTAACGGTCCCGCGCGAGCAGCGGTACCATCTTTCTCGGTTTCCCGCGATTCGCGCTATTCTGCTGTTCAGCCCCAAGGTGAAATCGATGGCTGCTTCCGTCAAATCGCCGAACCCCGATTCAAACGCGCCTGCTGAAGTTCCCCTGAGCCGTTCGCAAATCGCCTCCACGGTGGAGCAAGTTCTCGCTTCCACTCCCTTCATCGATATTCACACGCATCTATTCGCGCCATCGCTCGGCAGCCTCGGCTTGTGGGGCATCGACGAGCTGCTAACCTACCACTATCTCGAGGCCGAGTTTTTTCGTTCTTCCGATACTTCGCCAGAGGAATATTGGACCTGGTCCAAGCAGCGGCA
>DASRCZ010000237.1:0-8723 GCA_035652855.1 Candidatus Acidiferrum sp. | reverse complement strand
ATGCGGCGCGGGGCCTAGTGGCAGGAGCCGCTGCCGGCGTCGGTAAAGGTCTTTCCCGGCTCGGGAATGAATTTCCAGTCGTACGCGCCGGGGCGCAAGGTGAGTGCAAGAACGCCAAAGGCGGTAGCGTCGCGGACCTCGCTATTCGCATGGGGCGCGCGGAACGGGCGATGGTTCTTGCCGCCGGTGCCAACGACAAATTCGCGGATGCCCGTTTTTGGATCGGCGACGCCGTCCGGCGTCTGAGGGGCAAAGCGCTCATAATCGTGATCGTGGCCGCTGACAACCACGTCGGCGCGTGCTTGGTAGAGCGCCTGCCAAAGGGGCCGCATTTCGGGGTCGTCTCCGTGGGCGCTGCCGGAACTGAAAAGGGGCTTGTGAAAGTAGGCCAACGTACAGGCCGCCGGATGAGCCGCGAGATCGCCGCGGAGCCATCGCTCTTCGGGCGAACCAGGGGCGCACCCGCCGACAGCCTGGCACTCGCTGTTCAAGGAAATGACATGCCAAGTTCCCAAGTCGTAGCTGTAGTAGCCGCGGCCCGGGTCGCCGGCGGCGGCGCCGAAGTAGCGGAAGTAGTAGGTTGCGCCCGAAGAATGAAACTCGTGATTTCCGGGGGCGGGGCGGGTTCTGGCCTTGACGCGTCCCCAGGTGCGGTCGTAGCACTGGAAGTTTTCCGCGGTTCCATCGGGGTAAGCCAAATCGCCGACGGCGAAGACAGTGCCGGGAGTCTGCTCCAGAAGTTTGGCGGTCGCTTCGGCTCCAGACAAATCCTTGCAATCGGCGATATCACCGGCGCCGACGAGAACGGCAATCTCTTCCGAGGTCCGCGGGGACCGCGGGCCGGGAGAGAACCTGGCAGAGGCTGTCCGCCAAGCCCCGAAGCATCCGAGGACGGTGAAAACCAGACCGAGGATGGCTACACCATGGCTGAATGCCGTGGCGGGGCGCTCACTGGGCGCGGCACGCCGTCCCATCACTGATGCTCTCGAACGGGAGACCAGCGGAAACCGGCGGCGAAGGTGGGTTTGTAATACTCGCGCTGAATCATGAATTGGGGGCTGCCCTGGTAAAAGCCGAAGACTTCGTTGTTGATGTTCAGGCCGTACATCAGGAAGGACAAGCCGTGGGCCATTTGGACACTGCCCTGGGCGTCCACTTGCAGGTGGGAGTAGAAATAAACGTCGCCGAAGGGACCTTTTAGTCCGCCTGGGGTGACGTCCGAACCGCCCGTTCCATCGGTGTAGTTATAGGAGGCGATGTTGGCCTGGTTATAGGAAAGCCCGACGCGCAGCGAAAAGCGGCCGCGGTCGTAGGTGGGGCTCAGGTTCCAGGTATTGGGGGCATTGCGGAGAAGCCTCGGATGGTCGGAGCGGCCGGCCAGTCCGGTGGCCTGGGAGTCGGTGTAGCCGTAGTTGGCGGAAATGCCGAAACCGGCGAGCTTGCCGGGAAGAAACGTCAGATGCTGGAGGTAGGCAGCCTCGAAACCGGCAATCCAAGCGCTTCCGGCATTGATGGGCTGTGTGACCGTGTAGGTGCCCACGGGAGCGGTCGGGGACGGCTGAAAATTATTGAGCACAAAGGTGTTGGTCACAATGGGATCGGTCAGCCTCTTGTAAAAGAAGCCGCCGGAAATCATGCCGAAGGAATGGAAGTAATGCTCGAGCAGCACGTCGGCATTGTCGGCCGTTTCGGCTTTGAGGCTGGGGTTACCCAAGGTGGCGGTGTTTTTCAGGGAGCCCGGGCTGCCGACGGTAGTGAAGGTGACGGCTTGGGCGATGTCCTGAGGATCCGGGCGAGATAAGCCGCGGCCGTAGGCGAGGCGAATGTCCGTATCCGGGGTGAATTGGTAGCGCAAGGAAGCGCTGGGCAAAACTTTGAGGTAGGACCCCGTTGCTTTGTCCGAGAGGCTGTTGGCCTGCGTGTCAAAACTCAGAGTGGTGAGGTTGGTGGCTTCGAGACGGACGCCGGCAACGAGGCGGAGGCGGCTGCTGAGGTCGACCGTGTTCATGACGTAGCCCGCGGAAACCTTTTCGACGAGGTCGTAGTTGGCAGGATCGATGCCGAAGCTGCTGGTGGGT
Organism: Candidatus Acidiferrum sp.; assembly: GCA_035652855.1. Lineage (GTDB taxonomy): Bacteria > Acidobacteriota > Terriglobia > Acidiferrales > UBA7541 > Acidiferrum. Next base: position 6,645 of record DASRCZ010000237.1, on the reverse strand, counting down.
ATGAAGGAGCCGGGGTGGGAGGAGGCAAAGGCGAAGATGTCCTGGTAGCTCGGGTTGGGGCCGAGCTTGTAGGATCCGTCGTAGTAGTTGTTGTTGGTCAGGCGGTTCGGAAACTGGGAGAGGAGAACGGGAGAGTTGGGGTCGAGGCGGACGCTGAAGGTGTCATCGAATTTGTGGGCATTGCGGAACTTTCCGCCGAATTCGAAGGTGGAAAGGTGAGCGCCGAGGTGATATCGCTTGGCCATGCTGGCGGTGGCCTGGAGATTTAGCTGAGCGCTCAAGCCGTGATCCGTGCTGATGTGGTCAAGGGTCATGGTGGAGGGATCGTAGGCTTCGGTAAAACAGGCGGGTGACCACTGTGGGCGGAAATTCGTCTTTGTCGCGGAGGGATCGAATTGGCAGGAACTGGTGGCCAGAGTGCTGTTGAAGCTGGCGGTTCCCGGCGAAACGTTGTTGTCGCGCGAGCGAGACACGGAGGCGTCCCAGGCGTACCAAGTGGAGGTCAAGACATGCTTTCCACCGATCAAAACGCTGCCGATGGCGATGTCGGGGCGCCGGATTTGCACATTAAAGGCCGGAGTCCCGGTGCAAACGCCGGACGAATCGCAACCATTGGAACCGAGTAACTGGACATTGGGATTGTTGTCGGTGAGCGAATAGACCCACCGGTCGCCGTAGTTCTTAAAATCCGAATACAAACCGCGAATGTAAACGTCGGAGCCATCGCCGAGCTTATAGTCGGCGCTTCCGGCCAGACCCCAGCGCGAACGGTAGTATTGGTATTCGCGAATATCGATCGAATCGAAATAGAGCGGCTGGCCAGGGAGGTTGGTGGCGCGATCGGCGACCGGCTCGATATCGTCAATTCCGCGGCCATTCCAGTCGTAAGAGCCGCCGATCAAAACGCCGAACTTTTTGCTGCTTCCGAAGCGCTGGCCAATGGTTCCTGTCGTCTCCACGACTCCCCTGCCGTTGATAATTGGCGTGTAACCGCCCATTCCACTGAGCGAAACCGTGGGCCGCTCGGAGGCCGTTTTCGTGACCAAATTGATGGAGCCGCCAATGCCGTCGCCGTCCATGTTTGCTTGCAGCGTTTTGTTGATCTCGACGGATTCCACGATGTCGGCGGGAATGGCATCGAACTTGATTTGCCTGACTCCGGATTCAGGCGAGGGCACGTTGATCCCGTCGATGGTGGTGTTGGTGAGGCGAGGTTCGGTACCGCGTACCTGGACGTACTTTCCTTCGCCTTCGTCGCGTTCAATCGTGACGCTTGGCAGGCGTCCCAAAGCATCCGCCATGTTTGCGTTCGGCAAGCTGCGGATGACGTCGGCCGTAAGGACTTGCACAACGTTGTCGGCTGTGCGCTGCCGGTTGACCTCCTCGGCTTCGCCGGTGGCGCGCTCAGCGGTAACGAGGACGCGCAGATTTTGAGAAGCGACGGTGAGCAAAGCATCGGCGTTCGCGGTCTCGCCCGCTTTGACTTCGAGGGACTTCGCGAAGTCAGCGAAGCCAAGGTACTTGATGAGGACGGTGTAAGAGCCGGGGTTCAGGCCGGTGATGAAGAACCGGCCCTGAGCATTGGAAACAGCAGTGGAGCCGCCGGGTTCGACGCTAATCTGGGCGCCTTGGAGGACGCCACCGCCGGCGTCCGTAACCTGACCGGCGATGGACCCCTTATCCGCCTGGCCAAATGCGATGGGCTGCAGGAAAACAAGCGCAGCCAGGAACAGTAGCGATACACACGAGCGGCGCGGAGCCAGCCCCCAAAACGGTCGCATATCTCACCCCCAAAAAGCTCGGCATCGGATGTCCAGGGCGGCACGGCACAGAGACGTACCGCAGAAGGACGCGCGCGGCGCAGGTGCTGCTCCGAGGACATGCCTGCCGTGTTTCACATTTGGGGCGGAAAGTGCTACGCGGAGATGAACGCTGCCTGCACAATCGTTGAATTTCTGGCAAGGCAAGGGCGGACCAACTGCCATCCGCAAGTGGTGGGGGAGAATGCCGTGCATTTCGCCGGGCTGGGACCAACGCAAACCGGCGAGGCGTTAGGCGCCTGCGCTGCGCTATACTGGAACGGTATTTATGTTTTCCCGGGCTCCGCAGTTTGCGGGCTGTTTTGTCGCCGTGGCTGTTGCGCTCCTGCTTCCGCCGCCATCCTCCGCCACCGACGACATCTCCGCCATCATCCAGCGTTCGGTCGAAGCCAACGAAGCCGATTGGCGCGCCCTCGCACATTTCGATTTCGACGAAGAAGACCGGGATCCCTCCGGCGGTTCGAAAACCTATCGGGAACTCATGATTGAAGGCTCACGCTATGCGCGACTGATCGCCGTCAACGGCGTTCCGCTCTCCCCCGAGGCGGAAGCTCAGGAGCAGCAAAAACTCGATAAAGTCATCGCCGAGCGCAAACGGGAGTCTCCCGATCGGCGCCGCAAGCGCATCGATGCCTTCCAGAAAGGCCGCGAGCGCGATCACATCCTTCTCCAGCAGCTAGCGCGGGCTTTCAATTTTTCGATGACCGGCGAAGACAAGCTCGGCGCTTATGAGGTGTACGTCCTGCAGGCGACACCGCGTCCGGGCTATCAGCCGCCGAATCTGGACGCGCAAGTTCTCACCGGGATGAAGGGATCCCTGTGGATCGACAAGCAATCCGGCCAGTGGGTCAAGGTGCAAGCGGACGTAATTCGCCCGGTCACGATCGGCGGTTTTCTGGCGCGTGTCGAACCGGATACGGAATTTGAACTGGAGAAAATGCCTGTCCAGGATGGCATCTGGTTTCCGCGGCACTTCTCTATGCATTCCCACTCGAAAATCTTTTTTCTGTTCGGGCACCACACGCAGGCCGACGAAACCTACAGCAACTACACCGAAATTTTGCCTCGTTGAGACGGGCCGGCGGAGATGGCCGGCGTGTCTCTCGCGCTTAAGCCCGCGCAATCCCGCCGCGCACAGCAACCCGGCAAAGCACAAGATCGTCGCCCGCCACTGGCTTCGCTTTTCACCCGCTCACCCTCCGGTGTCTCCGGCGCCACCGCGTCTAGCCGCCGGCCGGCGTTCGCAATTGCGCGGACGACGCTCTCCGTCTTGGTGTGCTGGCGCAGACTGGCGGCTGGAACGCAATGGTTGTTATCCCAAGCCAGTTCAGTAGGTTGCGCGCTTCCCATCGTAACAGCGGGGTCCCGGTGTAGCAGATCAGCGATCGCGCCGCTGCCACCAGCAGGGGCTGCGCACGGTTGCCGCCTGCCCAGTAACAGACCCATGCTCGCCAAAATCTGAAATCCCAGCCGCGATCCTGCGTACAATCTAGTGGCGTGTTTGCAGCCCTGTCACAACCTGGCCGAGTGCGTTCGCAGGGTCTCCCGGCGCGTGGCGCGGCGTGGCCCGCAAGGTGCTGGTCGCGCGTGCCCGCGCTGGTTTTCACTTTCGTACTCGTTGTTTCTGGCGTTCTGTGCGCCTCCGGGCTCACGCGCGCGGACGACATCAAGAAAATTCATCCGACGGGCTACGTCACCGACAACGCGGGGGTAATTGATTCCGCCACCAGGGCGCGTCTCGAAGCGCTTTGTAGCGAGCTTGAACAGAAAACGGGCGTGCAGATGGGCATCGTCACGGTTCGCTCGCTCGACGGCGAGGATATCGATCAATACGGCTCCGATCTCTACAAACAGCTCGGCATCGGCAACAAGAAAAATGACGAAGGGGTTCTGCTCCTTCTCGCCCCGCGGGACCGCAAGTATCGCATTGAGGTGGGATACGGCCTCGAACCCGTTATCAACGACGCCCGCGCGGGCGATGCCGGCCGCGCCATGGTTCCGCTGCTTCGCGCCGGGGATTACGGCGCGGCCGTGGAACAGGCCGCGTGGCAGCTGGCCAAATATGTGGCTGACGCGCATGGCGTGTCGCTTTCCGGGCGACCTCCCCTCCGCCCGGCGCGGCGTGAATCGCACGATGGCGGCGGCACAGCCATTTTCTCTATCCTCATCATCCTTGTGGTTCTTTCGCTTATTTCGCGGGGAGGGCGCGGTGGCGGAAGCGGCTGGTGGATCTGGCCGCTCCTCTGGGGTCTTTCGTCGAGTTCAGGACGCGGTCGCGGGTGGGGCGGCGGTTTCGGCGGCAGCTCCGGCGGTTGGTCCGGCGGCGGAGGATTCGGCGGATTTGGGGGCGGGAGCAGCGGAGGCGGGGGAGCCAGCGGCGGCTGGTAAACTACGGCGACCGGAAGCGAGGCGCGATGCAGCCAATCGAGACAAAACTCGCGGGACTTGTCGGCCGGCTTAAGGATGCGGCGGGCACGAATCTTGAATCGGTGCTTCTATACGGATCCGCCGCTCGCGGCGAGCATCGCGAGGGAAAATCCGACCTCAACCTCCTCTGCACACTCGTTTCTCTCTCCGCGGCTGAACTGCATCGCATCGCGCCCGCGGTCAACTGGTGGACCAACGAACAGCTCGAGCCTTCGCCGCTTTTCTTTACCGAAAGCGAGCTGCGGTCCGCGGCCGACGTTTTCGCGATCGAACTTCTGGACATCCAGCGCGATCACCGGGTCCTCTTTGGCAAGGACGTGGTGGCCGGCATTCACGTTCCGACCAATCTTCACCGGATCCAGGTCGAGCATGAACTTCGCACGATGCTTTTGAAATTGCGCCAGCAATTCCTGCTTTCGGCGCACGACGAGAAGACGCTGCGCGCCGTCTTCGCGAGATCCATTTCGAGCGCCACGACGCTGGCGCGCCATGCCCTGATTGCTCTCGGCGAACAGCCCCCGGCCAGCGCGCGGGCCGTCTTCGCGCGTGTCGCTGAACGATCCGCAGCCGACGCCAAAGCTTTGGAGCTGGGTCTGGAGATCCGCGAGAATGGCCCGAACGTGGATATAGTCGCCGCCTATGGCGCTTACCTTCGCGCCATCGAGCAGCTTACGGCCGCCCTCGACCGCCACGCGCCCAAACACCAATGGCAACGCGCCGCCCCATGAGCCACAAACGTGTTACCGGAACCGACTCGGGTACTGCCACAGTTGGCGAGCGTGCCGTCCTTTTTTTGACCGATTTTGAGACCGGCAGGACCGGCCGAGGCAAACGATGCAGGCCGGAGTCAAGCGATTTCCTCGATTTGCGATTTCTCCATTCACTCTCTTTGGGAGGCAACCAATGAAAGCAGCTCTAGCGGTTCTCGCCGGCCTGCTGATGGTCGCACTGCTGCTCGGCAGTTCGTTTGTCAGCCGCCGCAATCAAATGGCGGTAAAACGCGAAGCCGTCAACGCCGCGTGGTCCCAGGTGGATGTCGTGCTGCAGCGCCGCGCCGATCTCATTCCCAACCTCGTGGAAACCGTCAAAGGCTACGCGAAACAGGAGCAAATCGTCTTCGGCGATATCGCCAAGGCCCGCTCCGAACTGCTCAGCGCGCGGACGCCTTCGGAGAAAATCGCCGCGAATGGCCGGCTCGATTCCGCTCTAGGCCGCTTGCTGGTGGTGGTGGAAAACTATCCGCAGTTGAAGTCCAACGAGAACTTCCTTCGGTTGCAGGATGAGCTGGCCGGGACGGAGAACCGCATCGCCGTCGAGCGCCGCCGCTACAACGAAGCGGTCCAGGACTACAACACGTACATCCAGCTCTTTCCCAACACGATTGTCGCCAGCATGAGCGGGTTCGTCCGGAACGACGCGTATTTCAAGACGGAGGAAGGCGCTCGTCAGGCGCCAAAGGTGAGTTTCGATTACGGCCAGCAGCCGGCCGCGCCTGCCGCGCCATCCTCAACGCCAGCGCCGGCGCCGGCTCACTGATGAGCCGGTGGCGGCGGCAGTTTCCTGGAGCGCAGCAATCCGGGCGCCGGACACGCAGGCGCAAACTTCGGAATCTGTAAAGCGCAGAAATTCGAAAGGCGGACGACCAGGGCAAACCGCCCGCTATTGGGCGCCGAGAAACTCGCCCAGCAGCATGTGAAAATGGTGCACGCCGTTCTCACGCTTGACTGAATATCGCCCGCGGTCGTAGGTGGCCGAGCGCAGGCCGAGCTGCACGTGCTCGCACAGCAGAATATCCTCTTGCTGGACCTGATCCGAGAAGGCCACCGCCTTGGCCACCCGCTCGCGAACGGCAGCGGACTTGGGGCCGTGAAAAAACCACTCGAAAACCGTGAGCGTCTTTTGATGATCGAGCGGCACGATGAGATTCGTCGAAATATTATCGGGATAGATGTTCAGCATCAGATTGGGAAACACCCAGAAGTAGAGCGCTTCCTTCAGGGCCGCGGCCCCGGGCGCATAGGCGCGTTGGCCGGCATCGCCGGCTTTGACCGCGCGAATGGGCGCGAACTGCTGTGAGTAATAGCGGAACGTTTCGGTCCGGTACTGCGCATAGTCGATTTCGCGCATCAATCCCGGATGGGCGATCGGAATGTGGTAGCCCTCGAGATAGTTGTCAACGTACACCTTCCAGTTGCACTGGATGATGTAGTCGCGGCGCTCGGCGAGCTCGATGCCGGTGAAGTCAAATCCGCGCGCCTGGCGCGGGATTTCGCCGAGGAATGCCGAAAGCGGGGCGGCCTGCGCATCGAAATTCACGAAAATGAAGCGCTCCCACACTTCGCAGCGCAGCGGAACCATGCCCATCGCGGAGCGGTCGAAAAATTCCACGCCGTCCACG
>DASRCZ010000236.1:0-8337 GCA_035652855.1 Candidatus Acidiferrum sp. | reverse complement strand
AAAAAAGCGCACATGAATATCACTGGCGACAAACGAAATGTACTGCGCGGGCGCGGATTCGACCCCTCGCAGGTACTCCGTCTTGTTCAGGAACTGCCCCGCCGAAGTCGTGGCAAAGAAGTCGTCGCTATAGACGCGCTTGAAAAAAGCCATGTTGCGGATTTGGATGGACCTGGCCGTTTCCAACTCGAGATTAACCAACTCCTGGCGTTCCGCTTCCGCTTCCGCGGCCTTGATCTTCTCGGCCGGGGTGACCGGGGCCTGCGCGAGCAAATCGCCACCGAACACCACGAATGCTATAACCAGCAAGGAAACTCGATACATGAAGCCACCCTTTGGCAACGGTGGAACGCGCTTCCAACCCCAGCCGGAACCGCATCGAGTATAGTGCACTCGAAAATCCAATGCGGCTCGGTTGTCCTGTTTACAACTCGCTGCGACACGCCGGCGGTTACCGCCAGCCCTGAATGGTTGGCTTGCCCTAGAACTTCACCAGAATCGACAAGTCGATTCGATTCTCGATCTTCTTCAGGTCCGGCGTGAATCCCGGAACAAAGGCGCCGGGCGATCCGCAAATGTTGTTGTCCAGCACAGCCGTGGGACACGACGCGGGCGTGATGCCTCCGGGTCCCGAGAAATACGGCACGTTTGCTGCCCGGTGATCAAACTCCCAGCGAAATGTGACGTATTGCCGCGGCATGTAGTCCAATGTCGCGGAAGCATCCCACGCTTTGAAAGCGTCACCCGGATTCTCCGTGAAATACGGCGTGCCCGAAATGGCCGTCGCGCCATTGATTGGCGGCAGCAGTACCAGGTACCGTCCCGGGTTGTTGATTCTCCCGCCCCCAAGCGTCAGCCCGTAACGGTCATTCTGGAACCACCAGCGGTTGTAGAACATGAAGCCGAGGAAGCTTTGCTTCGGTCCCTTTGCGCTATTCGTGTAGCAGCTCACGCCCCCGCCGTGCTCACAACCGATATCGCCCGTCAGCGAGAACGCCATCTTGTCCAGGAATCGTTCGGGGTTGTCGTAGTACTTGATCTGGACGCTGTTGTCGCTGTGGTAGCGCACGCGCCCGGGCGTATTCAGCGTGTCTTCCCCCAGCAGATACTGATTGCCCAGCACCGAAAGCCAGCCGTTGGGGCGCCACAGAACTTGAATTCCGAACCCCGGGCGATGGTTGAATCGCCCGTACGCCTGCCAGCCGTTCACGATCCACGGCTCGAGTTTCAGGTGCTCCGTTGGAAAAATTTGCACGCGCACGCCGTTGAAAAACCACGGCGTGTTCGAGGACACGTAGGAGGGCTGGTACGCCCAATTGTCAAAGTTGTAGTAGCTGAAGAGGCCGACGTACGACATGAAGATGCCGGCGTCCACGTTGATCCCGTGTAGCACGTCGAAATGGTATCCGCCGTAGGCTTCTGAAATATACCGGTACGCATTCTGCAAGTCCCATTGCCCGCGCGCCGGACTGGCGTCATTCCGCGGCGTCGTCTGCGAATACATCCCGAATTGCGTCATCAGTCTTGCGCGGACATTCTCGGCCTGGAAGTCCCCGCCAACCCCGAGTTGCGTCACTTGCACTTCGTTCGAACGAAACACTTCACTCGATCCGCCGATGGTGTCGTCCTTCGGATGGTTGAACGAGTAAACGTAGCTCACATCCGCGCGAATCTCGGGCGTGAAGTATTTCGTCTCCAGGGGCGATTCCTTGGTCCGCGCGTTTCCGTTTAACCACGTGAAATCGGCGAACGCGAACGGCTCGGCCCTCCTTTCCTTGCCCGGTGTGCCGCTTGTCTGCGCCGCCGGCTCCGGCTTCGATACCGAAATCGCGCCGGCTGCGGGCGTCTCGCCTGCTGCGTCCTCCTCCAAGTATCCGGTTGCCGGGTCCGCGCCGCGCGCTGGCATCAGCACGCTCTCTCCCGGCGCGGCGTTTTTCGCTTGCGAATCGGATCCAGAACTCGCTTCCAGGCCCGCCACCGCGGCGAGGGGTCCGTGTCGCTGCGCCTCCAGCTCGGAGACCCGCTTTTCGAGCTGCTCGACGCGCTCCAGCAGCCATTGTTCCCGGGCCGTCAGTCCCGCTGGCGGCGCTTTGCTCTTTGCCTTGTTCTCACTGTCCGATTTGCCGGCCTCGTCGGCATGTATTGCTGGAGGCATAACGATGGCGAGCATAAGAGCCACCGGAAGCCGCAATGCCATTCGCAGACGGGTATGCATGAGCTCCTCCGCAGAGCGGCAACAGCTTGCTTGTTCGGATTTGCCGGCGCGCGCAGGCAAAGGACGCGCTTTCGTTGCCGTCGGATGCTAGTGGACCGTATGTAAGGAAGTCGTAAGGCGCGGGTTAGCTTCGCATTAGCGGCATGGCGGGAAGGCACAAGCCGCTCGCAGCGCACATTCTACGCCACACTTGCGTCGCGCACACGCTGCCTAATTTCGAGAGCCACGCTTCGCACTTCTTCGTGAACGAGCCCGTTCGTCGCCAGAATCACGGGTCCTCCGAGTGTGTAAGGGCGCCCCTCAAAATCGCTGACGCGCCCGCCAGCCTCCTCGACGAGCAGCACGCCGGCAGCGGTGTCCCACTTGTTAAGACCAAATTCCCAGAACGCATCGAATCTTCCTGACGCTACGCAGGCCAGATCGAGCGCCGCTGATCCGTCGCGGCGCACTCCGTGGGACTTAAGCGTGAAATCGCGGTAGTACTCGATATTCGCATGCGCTTGGCCGCGCTTTTTCACCGGGAAACCCGTGCAGAGCAGACTGGCCGCGAGCGAAGGCGTCCGCGAAACGCCTATACGCCTTCCGTTCAGGGTTGCGCCTTCTCCGCGCGCCGCGGCAAAGAGCTCATCGTAAAAAGGATTAAAGACCACCCCGGCAAGCAGTGTTTCGCCGCGCGCCAGCGCGATCGAGACGCTGAAGCACGGATACCCATGCGCGAAGTTGGTTGTGCCGTCGAGAGGATCCACATGCCAGCGAAACTCCGATTCGCTTTCCCGCCCGCTCCCCTCCTCCGCCGCCACAGCGTGCTCCGGGAAATATTCCTTCAGGCGCGAGACGATTGCGGCTTCGGAACGCTTATCGGCCTGCGTGACCAAATCCGCTTCGCCCTTATAGGCTATTTCGAGCGGCCTCTGAAATTCCTCGCGCAAAATCCGCCCGGCCTCGCGAGCAATCTCCACGGCCGCTTCCAGGTAGCTCTTCGTCATTGCGCAATCAGTTCCGTCGTCCGAAACACTTAGCGTTGCCCCGCCAGTTCGTTCCACTCCCTTTCCCCGCGCTCCAGAATCGCTTCGAGGTCTTCCTTCAGGAAAAACCGTTCGCGCACGAGTGTTCGGGCCGCTTCCGAGAATTTTCCCATGTATTCCTCCCGCGATCTGTAGCGCTCGGCGATGGAAGGCCGCGGATCACCGGCTTTGGCACGGTCGGCCGCCGTCCTCGCGAAAGGAATGAAGGAGCCAAGAAAACTAATCCGCTGCTCCGGCGCGCCGATGCTTGGGTCGCGAAGGTTCCAGCCCGTGTAGGTGGCCAGAGGCGCCTGCAATTCCGGCAATCGCACCGCGCCCAGATCGTTTCCGTCCGCATCCACCTGCGGCACCAGCACGCTGAACGCCTTGCCGACGCCCGGCGGCTCCTTCGAAACGATTCCCGCGTCCCACTGCGGCCCGAAGTCAAGACGGTAGGCGAGCAAAACGTCTCGCGGCACGTTCACGCCCGGAATTTTCGGGAACGCCCATTGGGCCAGCGGCACGAGTGTGCCGTCCGCGATTTTCGGATAGGTGCTCGGCGGCGGCGCCGTGCCATCCTTCACCCATTCGTTCATATCCGTGATGAGCGCCCGCCAGTACCACTGTACGGGATTCGGATTGTGCCGCTGTTGGGCGGTGTACTCCGGTGAATTGCCCAGGGTTTTCGCCGGCGGAAACGGCTCCGAAAAATGCTGCAAGCCCGCGAGCAGATAGATGCGAACGTTGTCGCCGATTTTGGCGTCCTCGCTTCCGTCCGGTGACGTGTGAATCAGCGAAGCGGCGCGTCCCCAATATTCATAGGACGTATTGCTGAAGAAAATTTTCGGCAGCGTGCGCGACTTTGCGGGCGCGTCCAGCAAGCCTCCTCTTTCGCCCGTTTCCGGATCGCGCTCGGGCAAATCCGTGAACGGAAACAAATCCGTCGGGAAGAAGATGCTCGACATCGGCTGCGAATCCCTCGAGGGCTGTGCGAAGCGGTGGTTGAAGCTGCCGCGCCCCGCTCCCGCGACGTGCGCGATGACGCCGTCCATCACTTGCCGGCCTTGCTCATCGGCGTTGAAGTCCTGATACAGAAAGTGGCGCAGAAAGCGCCCGCTCTGCGAAATACCGGCCGCGTACACCCGTTTTACAGGCGCTGCGGCGTTCCTGTCATACTTCAGGTGCGAAAGGAAATCGCGCACCGCCGCCAGTCCGACGCCCGAAACGGCGGGATCTTTCGCTTCATAGACGAGCTCGTAGATTTTGCCGGGCTGAAATCCGCCATCCAGATGAACGTAGCGCGGGTCCGGCCTCAGCTTTCCGTCCACCGAATGTGCGAAGCGCCATTCGCTTCGCGGAATCACTCGCCGCGCGCCCTCCGGCCTGTCGCGAACGGTCAGCGAGTTCTTCCCGCTCAGCGGATCATCCGCCGGATAACTGTCGCCTCCCGCCGGCCCCAGCAGAAAATGTCCGGCCGGCATCTCGTCTTGCTGCTTTGCCGGAGTGTAGTCCGATCGCACCAAACCCCGGATCGAGCTGCCGTCCGCGTTATGCGCGATGGGCGCGTTCAGTCGCAAGCGTTCGCCCGTTTTGTCAAGGTCGTACTCCCATCCCAGCCACGCGATGACGTATCCCTTGCGGAGCAGGAAACCGTCGCCGATTTCGTCCGCCCCCGCCCCTCCATCCACGATGCGCAAAATGCCCCGGCCGCCGCGATTCGATACCTCGAAAAGCACGGCGCCATTCCCTTTATCCATATCCTTCGGCTTCAACAGGCAGAGGTCGGCTGAAAACTCGGCCTCGCCGCGGCTGTTGCGAGGCGCCTTCTCGAGATCCACGATCTGCCGGTTGTGCGCATTGGCTGGATCCACCGCGAAATACACGCGCCCGAGGATTTTTTCGTAAGCGCCGGCAAGCCCGAACGCTCTCCCGTCCGCGATTTCGGTTCGCGAGAGAATCTCGACACGAGTGACCCGGGCATTACAGGCGCCGCCGGCCAGCGCCAGCATCGCGGTGGCCGCGAGCCATCTTGCACTCAGCAAACGCATTCCGCACCTCTGCTATCCGCTTATCTCAGTTCTTGCCGAACCCAATTCCGCTGACACAGATCACGTTCATCTTCGTTCTATCGAATCGCAGCCGCACCGCCGCCAGCTTGCTCGCATCCAGCGCCTTCCCGTCTTTGCCCGCGAATGCGGACAGTGGCGCGCGCACCGTCTGAAACACCGGCTCCCAGTCCTTTTCATAGGCTTTGGTCTCAATGAAAGAGAGTTTTGTGAACATTTCCTTCAGCGGCGGCGGAATGGATAGGAAATGGCTTACCGGTTGCGCCGCCGTCGCTCCGTCGCTGGTCACTAGCTCCAGCGTAAAGTCCGGCGACTCTCGCTCTTTCTTCTCCTCTTTCGCCTGGCCCGCCTTCTTGTCCTTTGTTTTGCTCTCCTCGCCGTTCTTCTTCGTGGGAAGAGGCGCGTCTTCATCCATCGCCGCAACCGATAACTCCAGCGTCGAGCCGCTGCCGAGCCCCCACTTGGCCGCCGCGTCCCGCGGGAGCGTCAGCGTGTAGGTGGCTGCGGGCGCATCCTCCCCGCGATTCCATCCCAGGAATACGCCATTGTAGCCGCGGTCGCCTTCCCGCCAGGGGATGCGCCCTTCGCGCCAAACCGAGAGATTTTCGCCATCGATTCGACCGCCGAAAGCCGTGGTTGTGGTCAGGTCCGCGTCCTCCATGTATGCCGCCAGCGGCTGGTACCCCGCTGCTTGATAGCGATTCAGATAAATCGTCTGGGGCAACCAGTCGCGCCCGGCGCGCCAATCCTCGAAAAGCGGCAAGTACTCACGGCGGCCGTTCAGTGTCGTTTCGAGGAACGCCGATATATACGTTTTTGAGATTCGCCGCTGCTCCTCACCGCTCATCAGCGGACGCCGATTCAGAAGCCAGCTCAGCGGCTCTCCTGCATCGCTCCTGCCCCAAACGGTGTTGAATTGTCCGTGGTTGGCTCGATACGCGTAAATCTCGGCTTTGAACCAAGGCCCCGGCTGCGTGAATCGCACGTGGTCCCATTGGCGACTGCCCATGAACTCGGAAACATCCGCGTCGTGCGCGCCCTGAATCGTCAGATAGCTTACGTCGTCTATCCAGCGGTCTTGCTCCGCGGGCTTGTACTGACCGTCCGCCGGCGCGATCGCCACGACGGCTTTGATCGGAAAGCCGTAATCGAAACGGATGTTCGCGTCTTCCGGCGCATATCTCATTCTGTTGAAAGCGGCCGCTGTGGCCGCTGCTTCGCCGCCTCTTGAATGTCCCATGAGCGCGATTCGCGTCATATCCACTTTTCCAAAAAACGGGTTGCCCGGAGCCGTGTTCCACTCGCGCCACAGCTTCAAGTGCTCGAGCAGCATCCAGCCGCGCACAGCTTGCTGTTTCGGCGGATCGTGAAACAGTCCGCTGTTTAGAAAATTTTCGTCGATGGAAGCGAGAATGAATCCGCGGCTTGCAAGCAATTCGCCGAGATACGCGTAGCCTGGATCGGAAAATTGGCTCATCTCGTGATTCCCATGCACGATAAGAGCGAGCGGGAATGGTCCCGATCCCTCGGGATACCAAACTCGGGCGTTCAGCGGCAGTTTGTCGATATCAAAGCCCCAGTATTTTTTTCGCGCCCAGCGCTTCCAGCCGCCAAAATCCTTCATGAAGTCTGAGGCGTCCACCGTTCGCGTTTTGATCGCCACGCTCGGCCCATACTCCGGCCGGCGAATGTCGTTGCCGGCGCCGTAGAAAAGTTTCAGCACCCGGTAGGGACCATTTTCGGCGGGACTCGCGACAGCCAATTGCGCCGGCATTCCGTCAGCCGGCGGCTTCCAGGAAATGACCTTGTCCATGTTTCCGGAATGCGCGAAAAGGAAGATCAAGTGGGCATTGCTTAGGAGCGCGGCCGCGCACAGAAGTTTCACCAGCACGCGCTTGCTTGTGGCTGCCGTTGCAAAGTCGCGCGAGAAGATGGTTGCGAGCGTTGCGCCGAGTATTCCCTCGGTTAGACCGATGGTGAGCGCGGCGAGCCAGCTCAGGTCCCAGCCTCCCCAAAGCATTGCGATCACCGTGCAGCAGCCAACAATCAGCGCCGTCGCCAGCCGCTGCATCTTCCGCAGCAGCGTCATCGCCAAAGCCACCGCCAGCGCGATCAGTCCAATAATCAGCGATGCCGCGAGCGTCGCAAATGCAAAGTCGAAGACGTACCCGAAGCCCGTTCGCAGATACAGCCCGGCGACAAGCACCGTCGCCACTGCCGCTCCAATGCATCCCGCAACAGCTCCGCGCCACGCTTCCGGCCCGGGACGCACCGCCCTCCACTGCTTCCCGCACCAATTTCTTGTCGCGCGCCAAATTCGCTTGCGGCGCGCCAACCGGCCGGCCGGCTCCCGGCTCGCTCCCGGAGAAGCCTCTGCCGAAACCCAGCTCACCACAGCAGCCGGTCCATGCGGATTCTGTGCGCTCATCGAGCCACCCCACTTGCCACTCGCGGCGCTCGCATTCTATCAGCCGCAGCCCCGCCCGCCAGGATTTCCCCGAAGCCCAATCCCCCGCCCCGCGCCGCTCGACGGCCAGGTGCCCAAATATTCATTTGACATCCAGTGGTCCTCGCATTAGCCTTTGCTCACTTACCCTGTGGAGTCTGCTATGCATCGTTCTTCCTCTGGGTCCCTGTTCAAGTCAGCCGTTTTCTTTGTCGCACTTTTCGCTCCGTCAGCCCCACTCTTCGCGCAGTCCTCGCCGCCCCCCCCCCAGCAAGCAAAGCTCCGCTGCCTCTAGCGCCTCGCCCAGCGCCCTCCGACCAGGAGCAATTCATCTCCTATTGGACTACCGAGGTCGGCTGGAACAGCGAACTGCAACTTCGCAACAATCTCGAATCGGAAAGCCTCGTGGTTACTCCTGCGCTTCGCACCTCAGCGGGCGTGGAGACGAGCCTGCCGTCCGTGGCCATTAAGCCCGGTGAGGTTGCCTCTCTTGATCTCTACAAGACGCTGCTCCAGTCGGCTCCTTCTCTCGTCGGCAGTTGGGGCTCGCTCGTTCTGCGCTATCGTTCCGCTGCTCACCGCGCCCTTTACGCCGCCCTCGTGCTT
>DASRCZ010000235.1:0-3371 GCA_035652855.1 Candidatus Acidiferrum sp. | reverse complement strand
GATATCGAAGACGTACTCGCGATGCAGGACGCCGTCACTCATGTACGAGTGGATTCGAGCCTGCACGATTACGCACTCGAAATCGTGAATCGCACGCGGCACACGGATTTGCTGGCGCTTGGCGTGAGCCCTCGCGGAACGCTGATGCTGCAACGCGCGGCGCAGGCGCGAGCTTACCTCGACGGCCGCGATTTCTGCCTCCCGGATGATTTCAAGCAGCTGGCTGTCGCCGTGTTCGCGCATCGCGTGGTGGCGAGCTCCCGGCACGCTTCGCTGCAAAAAAAATCCGAAACCACGGAATCGGTGCTGCGCGAAATCGTCGAGTCCGTGCGAGTTCCGCTCTAACTTCGCTTTTCAAAATGGCCGCACGTTCCACGCTGGCGCAACTCTGGGCTAAGGCCGACCGCCCCGGCGTGCGCGCTTTCATGCTCTCGATAACCGCGTTGAGCGCGGCCCTTCTGCTCGCGCTGTATTCCAGTGCGGCAGCCGAAGCCGGACAGGTGCTGCTCGCGGCCGTCTGCGCACTCACTGCGCTGGGTGTGGCCGGCTGGGTCGCGGTCACGCTCGTTCCGGTGCTCGCCAAGCGGACTCCGCTGCGCTGGATTGGCTACAAAATCGAATACCGGATTACGCATGAAGGCTGGATCTACATTTCAGGGGTGCTCCTGATTGCGCTTGCAGCGCTAAACACCGGCAACAATCTGCTTTTCCTGATTCTCGCCAGCTTGATCGCGGTCATCCTCATGTCCGGATTTCTGTCTTGGATCACCCTGTCCGGAGTCAGCCTGCGGCTCGAACTGCCCGAGCACATCTTTGCGGGACAAACGGTCCGCGCCGTAGTCGAGCTGGAAAACGAAAAGATCACACTGCCTTCCTTCTCGCTGCGCGTTGAAGCGGTGCAGCCGAAAAAGGGTCCCGCCGGAGCAATTCTGGAGACGCCGGTCTTCTTTCCTTACATCCGCAAGCAGGACCGCGAGAATCAAAGCGTCCCGATGACCTTCCCGCGGCGCGGCCTCTATCGCCAGGAAGCCTTTCGCATTGTTACGCGCTTCCCGTTCGGCTTCCTGCAGAAGGCGCGCCGGCTGGACCTGAAAACGGAGGCCGTTGTCTATCCCTCGGTTGAGCCCACGGACGACTTGCGCGACGTTCTGCCTGGGCTGCAGGGCGCCATTGAAAGCATGACGAAAGGCCCGGGGACGGATTTGTACGCGCTGCGTGATTACGTCGCAACCGACAGCGTGCGCCACGTGCACTGGAAAGCATCGGCGCGCTCCGGGTCACTGATGGTGCGCGAATTCACGCGCGATGACGATTGCCGTGTGCTGCTGGTCCTGGACCCTCACGTTCGGCCGCCCATCGGCGGAGCGAACCAAACCGCCGCCCCAGGGGAGGATTCCGGCCCAAACCGTGGCGCCGAAATCTTTGAACGCGCCGTGCAGCTCTGCGCCAGCCTTGCCTGGCATTTTTATGAACGCAACGCGCTCCTGCAATTTCGCACCTTCGGCTTCGAGACGCCGCTTGCTCAGGCACGAGACATCGTGTTTCCGATTTTGCGCCACCTTGCTCTCGCCGCGCCGCAACCTGCCAACGCCAACGAGGCGCTGATGGCCGATCTCGTAGCGGCGCCAGAACTGTTCAAGCTCATCGTGACCGGTCAGCCGAAAGGCTCGATTCCCGCTTTGGTCTGGCACTCCTCCTACGTGATCTTCGTTGACGAACTCCTGCGCCAATGAACCGCCACGGCTGGCCTTTCTTCCGAGGGCGCGGCCAAAGGCGCCGCAGTCTAAGTGGTTCTCGATTCCTCAGGGCCGCTGCAGATGAGCGAGCCTGCGCCTCCTCTAATCGGGTCCACACGCGTGGCGCGGCCGGCGGGAGTGTAGCAGGCTGCAAACGCACCTCCCCGAGAAACGTCAGCGGATCACGCGCGGTCACGCCAAGGAACAGGCTCGCCATCCCGCGCGTGAGCGATGGTCCGGCCAGAATTCCAATCGCGCCGCCGATCATGGCCAGGCTTCATCCCTTCGCCAAGGGTGGCGCACAAGACGCGGTACGCTGCGCGCCAAGCGCGATGCGAACGCCGATCTCGCGAATCCGCAAAGACTCTGACAAACCGGACAGCGGGAAATTTGGGGCTTGACAAAAAAAACAGCCCTATACTGTCAGTACCGTATGTTCGGTATTATCTTAGCGGACCAAAGAGGTAGATTATGAGTAATAAATTCAAAAGTGTTCAGGGCGCTAAGCGTGGACCGGCGGAACAGCGGACAACGGCGCCGCCAAGACGGGAATTTCTGAAAGAACTTGCCATCGGTGCCGGGATCACGGTCGTCGCGGGCCTCGGCGCCGAGCAAGCTTTGGCGCAAACCGACGCAGTGCGCCTGGAATTACCGGTAGCGCCGCCAAAAGTCCTGAGGAATGAGAGCCGCGTTGTCGGCAACGTGAAAGAAGCACAGGCAACGATCGAAGTCACGGGCGGCAACGGCGTGAGAATGCTGACCGAGTCTTTAGCACGAGAAACGGAGAGTGCGGCTATGGTACAAAGAACTCTAACCGTTCGCCGGAGCCTGTTCCCCCCCAATAGCCAGGCTCCCGCAAAGACGACGGTCCAAACGGTCATCGGTGACGTCACGAAGGGGCCAGTCGTTGGGGACAAGCGCCATGACCAGGTATCCCTCACGATTGTGGACGAAACCGGAGTACAGACCTTGCCGCCGATGACCGTCAAGCGGCCTTTGCAGGACCCGCTGGCCGCCCTTTCACCCGAAGAACAGGCCCGCCGGATGTTTGCGCAAAAAGGACTCTTGTAACTGGTTCATTCTGGTTCGAGGAGAGCGAACATGGATTACGCCGTGTGCGTCGGAATTTGTATTGCCATTACGGAAGGGCTGGGGGCCCTTTGATTTGCGAAGCAAGCTGTGCTGCACTGGTCGCCGCCGAAGCCAATTAATAATGATCTATTCGTAACGAAGGGCGACGATGGGATCGACGCGCGTGGCGCGGCGGGCGGGAATATAGCAGGCTGCCAACGAAACCGCCGCGACGAGCACCCCAACTCCCGCGAACGTCAGCGGGTCACGCGCGGTCACGCCAAAGAGCAAGCTGGCCATCCCGCGCGTGAGCGCCAGTCCGGCCAGAATACCAATCGCGCCGCCTGTCATGGCGAGCTTCATCCCCTCGCCGATGGTGGAACACAGCACGCGCGCACGCTGCGCGCCGAGCGCCATGCGAACGCCAATCTCCCGCGTGCGCTGGCCGACGGAATACGAGAGCACTCCGTACACGCCGACTGCCGCAAGAAAGATCGCCAGGGCGGCAAACACCGAAACCAGCGTGAGAGTAAAGCGCTGCGGCGCGAGCGACTCGCTGATCGC
>DASRCZ010000234.1:0-6964 GCA_035652855.1 Candidatus Acidiferrum sp. | reverse complement strand
TCTGACGGTCGGTGATCCAGGCGTTTTCGAGCGCCTTCAGGCCGAATTCGCCGAAGGCGAGATCGCCGCCGCGCCAGGCCTTGCCTTTGCGGCGGCCGCGCATCTGCTTTCTGTACTTCACTTTCTTGGGCATCAACATCGGTCTCGTCTCGTTTCCTCGGAGTCGCCCGGGTTTACGCCGCGGGTGCCGCTGCTTCGCGTTCCTGCTGCTGCCGGCGGCGCGGAATATTTTCGCCCTGGTAAATCCAGCACTTCACGCCGATCACGCCGTAGGTGGTGTAGGCCTGAGCGAAGCCGAAATCGATATCCGCGCGAAGGGTTTGCAGCGGAAGACGGCCTTGCAAGTACCACTCCTTGCGGGCGATTTCCGCGCCGTTCAGGCGGCCGGCCACGCGCACCTTGATGCCTTTGCAGCCAAAGCGGAGAGCGGAATCCACGGATTTGCGCATCGCGCGGCGGAAGGCCACGCGCTTTTCGAGCTGCAGCGCGATGGATTCGGCGACGAGTTGCGCATCGAGCTCGGGCCGGTGAACTTCCTGAATGTCGATATGCACTTCGCGTTTTGTGCGCTTCTGAACTTCCTGCTTGAGCTTATCGATTTCCGCGCCTTTGCGGCCGATGATAATGCCGGGCCGCGCGGTGTAAATGCGCACGACAAGCTTGTTGGCAGCGCGTTCGATATCGATGGAGCTGACACCCGCGGACTTGAGGCGGTCTTTCAGCTCGTGGCGCAGCTTCACGTCTTCGTGGAGCAGGTCGGCGTACTCGCGGCCGGCATACCAACGCGACTTCCAGGGCTTGTTGTAGCCAAGGCGGAAACCGTAAGGATGAACCTTCTGTCCCATAGTTACTTCTTTCCCTTCTTTGGCGGCTGCTGCTTGCCGGTAAGAGCCTTGCGAACGCGGCGCATAGTGCCGCGCGCGCCCTTCTGAGCTTCGGCTTCGGCGACGTTGGCGGCATGCCGCTCGGCGGCGGCGACATGGTGCTCGGCGACACCGACCCAAAGGTGCGCGGTGCGCTTCTGGTAGCGGAAGGCGCGGCCCATGGGGGCGGGGCGCAAGCGCTTCCAGCGAGGGCCTTCGTTGACGAAGCATTTCGCGACGTAGAGTTCATCGACATCGAGCGGCGCGCCGGCGTCCTCCGCCTTGCGTTCGGCGTTGGCGACGGCGCTGCGGAGCACCTTTTCGATGTGCTTGGCGGCGCGCTTTGGCGTGTAACGAAGAGTTTGCAGCGCGTCATTGACGCTGCGGCCGCGAATCAAGTCGATGACCAGGCGCGCTTTCTGCGGCGACATGCGAACATGACGGGCCATTGCGTGCGCTTCAATGGAAGGTGCGGTTGGTTGGATCGTTTCAGCCATCGGTTATGCCTTTGGCGCCGGGGCCGCCGGAGCCGCTCCGCCCGCGGGGGCCGCGCCTGCCGCCTTCTCGAGGGCCGCTTTGACGGCGTGGCCCTTAAAGCTGCGGGTTGGCGCGAATTCGCCCAGCTTGTGCCCGATCATCTGCTCGGTCACATAGACGGGAATAAACTTTTTGCCGTT
This sequence comes from Candidatus Acidiferrum sp., assembly GCA_035652855.1. Classification (GTDB taxonomy): domain Bacteria; phylum Acidobacteriota; class Terriglobia; order Acidiferrales; family UBA7541; genus Acidiferrum. The sequence continues at coordinate 5,424 of DASRCZ010000234.1, read as the reverse complement.
ATGCACGGCGATGGTGTGGCCAATCATTTCCGGCACAATCGTCGAGCGGCGCGACCAGGTCTTGACGACTTTTTTTTCGTTGCGCGCATTAAGAGCTTCGACCTTTTCCCGCAGGTGATCGTCGACAAAGGGCCCCTTCTTGAGTGAACGTGCCATTGCTTCGCTATTCCTCCACGCGGCGCAAGCGCCCCCACTGGGCGCGCCGCACCTTCTTGAATCCGCGCACCGGCCCGGGAACACGGTGCGACTGCGGGCAGAACGGGCAGACAAAGCGAGTGCCTTGCGCGTTCGGCGCGCGGTCGACAATGACAGCCCAACCGGGCTTGCAAAGTTTGTAGAGCACCGGCTCGAGCGGAGGCGTTTTCTTCAGCATGGGTTTGGCAACGGGGCGGATGGGCTTATGGGCTTTCACCGCCGAGCGCTTCACTGAGCGCTTGGTTGTGCGGCGGCTCGTGCGCGCCGCCGCGCGTGTTGACCGAGTTGTTCGTGTTGCTCGCATCGTTTTGCTCTCGCCGGATCACTCTGCCATGGCAATCCGGCTTTCTTGCGTTTGCTGCTCGTTGCCTCGACTAGCTTGCTCCCCAACCTCGCTCGTTCACTGCCCCCCGCCCCCGCCTTACTTGCGGCGCTCGACAATGTGCTTATCGGTGCGCTTGTTGTGCCGGGTTTTCTTTCCGAGGGTCGGAAAAGCCCAGGGCGTCTGCGGATGGTTGCCTTTGACGCGACCTTCGCCGCCGCCGTGCGGGTGATCGACCGGATTCATGGCCACACCGCGAACCGTAGGCCGAACGCCCAGCCAGCGCGTGCGGCCCGCTTTGCCGAAGGTCTGATTCTCGTGATCCACATTGCCAACCTGGCCGACGGTGGCCATGCAATCCACGGAAAACTTGCGAACTTCGCCGGAAGGCAGCTTGAGCAGCGCGGTATCGCCTTCCTTGCTGAGAAGCTGCGCCGAAGCGCCTGCGGTGCGAACCAACTGGCCGCCGCGACCGGGATACAGCTCGACGTTGTGCACCATGGTGCCCGGGGGGATGTGCCGGAACGTCAGCGCATTGCCGGGGAGAATATCGGCATCGTCGCCGGTGGAAACGGTGGCGCCGACCTGCAATCCGACGGGATGCAGGATGTAGCGCTTTTCGCCATCGGCGTAGTGCAGCAGCGCGATGTTGGCGCTGCGGTTCGGGTCGTATTCGATGGCCGCGACCTTGGCGGGCACGCCGCGTTTTTCACGGCGAAAGTCGATCTTGCGGTACTGCTTCTTGTGCCCCCCGCCGCGGTGCCAGACCACGACTTCGCCCTGGTTGTTGCGTCCGCCCGAACGCTTTTTGGGCTCGAGCAGCGCCTTTTCCGGCGTTTCCTTGGTGATCTCGGCTTTGTCGAGCACGGTCATGAACCGCCGCGACGCCGTATATGGATTAAAGCTCTTCAGTCCCATCGCTGCCTCTTGCCTTGCAAAATCTTTCGTTTACAGGTTCTCCGCGTACTCGATCATCTTTTCGCCCTCGGCGAGCTTGACGTACGCTTTCTTCCAATCGCGCCGGTAGCCTTCGTTCTGGCCCCGGCGGCGCATCTTGCCGTGAAAATTGGCGGTGCGCACATCGGAAACCTTGACCTTGAAAATTTGCTGCACCGCTTCTTTGATTTGCGTCTTTGTGGCTTTTGCGGACACCTCGAAAACGACGGTGCGCTGCAGTTCCTTTACGCCGAGTCCCTTCTCCGTGATGATTGGCCGGCGAATGATCTGGTAATGCGGGGTGGACATGGCTTATTTCTTCCCCTTTTTCGCGGCGGGCTTGGCGGATTTTTTTGCCGCGGGCTTTTTGGCCGCCGCCGTTTTGGGGGCGGCTTCTTTTTTCGCGGCGGGCGCGGGAGCAATGGTTTCGACGTGCGGCGCCTCGACCGGAGCGCGCTGTGGATCGAGCGAATGCGCAAGGCGAGCCGCGGCATCCTTTGAAAGGACCAAGCGATCGTGCCGCAGGACTTCGTAAGGCTGCAACGCGCTGGGCGCGGAGAGCTTCACGCCATCGAGATTGCGGCTGGCCAGCTCGAGATTGCGGTTTTCGCCGTGGTCGACAATCAGGGCCGTGCTATCGGCAGCGAGCTTGTCCAGGGTAGCGCGGAGTCCTTTGGTCTTGTGCGATTCGAGCGACCAGGCATCCACTACGGTAAGTTTTTGGTCCGCCAGCTTCGCGGAAAGAGCAGAGCGCAGCGCTCCGAGGAGCATCTTTTTGGGCAGAGCGTAGCTATAGTCGCGCGGCTTGGGTCCGTGGACCGTGCCGCCATGGCGCCACAAAGGCGAACGAATCGAACCGACGCGTGCGCGGCCGGTGCCCTTCTGCCGCCAGAGCTTGCGGCCCGCGCCGCTGACTTCGCTCTTATCCTTGGTTTTGTGCGTGCCCGAGCGGAGGCCGGCGAGATACCAGCGCGAGGCTTCGTGCAGCAGGTTCTGGTTGACCTTAGCGCCGAAAACGGCATCCGCCAGCTCGACCGAGCCGACTTTCTTGCCACTCAGATTTACGACGTCCACGACCGGCATAATTTCTGTCCTTGGTCCTCGAACTACTTCGCTTTCTTGCCCGCCTGAGGCCGCGCGGCGGGGAGCGCCGCCTTGCGAATGAAAATGTATTGCCCGCGCGGACCCGGAACGGATCCGCGCACGAGGAGCAGATTTTCGTCCGTATCGACCTTCACGACTTTCAAATTTTTCGCGGTCACTCTTTCGTTGCCCATGTGACCCGGGAAATGCTGGTTCTTCCAAACGCGCGAGGGGAAGGAGCTGCCGCCGATGCCGCCGGGAGCGCGATGGAACATTGAGCCGTGGGTGGCATCGCCGCCGGCGTAATGCCAGCGCTTGACGCCGCCCTGAAAGCCTTTGCCCTTGCTGACGCCGGTGACGTCCACGAGTTCGCCGGGCTTGAAGCCATCGACGAGCACGCGGTCGCCGACTTTCGTTTCATCCTTCGAGTCGCTGAGACGCACTTCGCGGAGCACTTTCATGGGAGCGACGTTCGCCTTTTTGAAGTGCCCGGTCATAGCCTTCGTGACGCGCTGCGGCTTGACGAATTCGACGAGGCCGAGCTGCGCGGCTTCGTAGCCGTCCTTCTCCGCGGTGCGCCGCTGCACGACAACGCAGGGACCCGCTTGCAGCACGGTGCAGCCGACAAGCGAGCCGTCTTCGGTGAAGACCTGCGTCATGCCCAGCTTGATTCCAATGATTCCGTCAACCGCCATTGTCGTTTTCCCAGTCCTCTAGAGAGCCAATTGCCCAGAAAAAGCAAGCTATTTAGCGGCGTGTCCAAACGCCTTGATTTCAACATCCACGCCGGGCGGCAAATCGAGCTTCATGAGCGCATCCACGGTATCCGGGGTAGGCTCGAGAATATCGATCAAGCGCTTGTGCGTGCGCATCTCGAACTGCTCGCGCGATTTCTTGTCCACGTGCGGCGACCGCAGCACGGTCCAGCGGTTGATCGTGGTCGGCAGAGGAATCGGGCCGGCTACGTCGGCGCCGGTGCGCTTCGCCGTTTCCACGATTTCGCGCGTGGATTGGTCCAAGATGCGGTGGTCGAACGCTTTCAAGCGGATGCGGATTTTGTCGCCTTGTCTCATTTTTTTCTTTTCTTAAGACTCTCGCTTAGAAATACGAAGACTACTCGATGATTTCGGTGACGGCGCCGGCGCCGACGGTGTGGCCGCCTTCGCGAATCGCGAACCGCAGCCCCTTTTCGAGCGCCACCGGCGTGATCAGCGTCACTTCGCAGCTCACGTTGTCCCCCGGCATCACCATCTCCACGCCTTGCGGCAGCTTCACGTCGCCCGTCACGTCCGTCGTCCGAAAGTAAAACTGCGGCCGGTAGCCCGTGAAAAACGGCGTGTGCCGCCCCCCCTCTTCCTTCGTCAACACGTACGCTTCCGCCTTGAACTTCGTGTGCGGCGTGATCGACCCCGGCTTGCACACCACCTGACCCCGCTCCACGTCTTCCTTTTCCGTGCCGCGCAAGAGCAGCCCCACGTTGTCGCCCGCAATCCCTTCATCCAACAGCTTCCGGAACATCTCCACGCCCGTCACTACCTTCTTCTGCGTCGGCCGAAAGCCCACGATCTCGACTTCCTCCCCCACTTTCACCTTGCCCCGCTCCACCCGCCCCGTCACCACCGTCCCGCGCCCGGAAATCGAAAAAATATCCTCAATCGGCATGGCGAACGGCTTATCCACATCCCGCACCGGCAGCGGCACGTTCTGGTCCACCGCTTCCATCAACTGATCGATCGACTTCTCCCACTTCTCATCCCCATTCAGCGCCTGCAACGCCGACCCCCGGATCACCGCAATCTTGTCCCCCGGAAATTGATAGGTCTTCAGCAATTCCCGCACTTCCAGCTCCACCAGCTCGAGCAGTTCCGCGTCTTCCACCATGTCGCATTTGTTCAAAAACACCACAATCGCCGGAACCCCCACCTGCCGCGCCAAAAGAATGTGCTCGCGCGTCTGCGGCATCGGCCCGTCCGTCGCCGCCACCACCAGTATCGCCCCGTCCATCTGCGCCGCGCCCGTGATCATGTTCTTGATGTAGTCCGCGTGCCCCGGACAATCCATGTGCGCGTAGTGCCGGTTCGCCGTCTCGTACTCCACGTGCGACACCGCTATCGTGATGCCCCGCTCCCGCTCCTCCGGCGCGTTGTCAATCGTGTCAAACGCCCGAAACGCCACCTTCGGATTGTGCTTCGACAGCACCTTCGTGATCGCCGCCGTCAGCGTCGTCTTCCCGTGGTCAATGTGACCGATCGTCCCGATGTTCACATGCGGCTTACTGCGCTCGAATTTCTCCTTCGCCATATCCTTTGTTCCTCTGCGGCTTCTAAACTCGCGCTTCCAACCACCGACCTCTGAAACTGGAGCGGGGGACGGGATTTGAACCCGCAACCATCACCTTGGAAGAGTGAGACTCTACCGTTGAGTTACCCCCGCCCGAATCCTCATTTCCCATCTCGAACCTCGGATTTCCAAACTGGAGCCTGGGACCGGGATTGAACCGGTGACCTCGTCCTTACCAAGGACGCGCTCTACCAACTGAGCTACCCAGGCCGAACCTGCTCCCTCCCGAATCTCTCGCGGCGCACCATTCCGCAGCGGCCCCCTTTGACTTTTGCCGCGATTCCCAACCGCCCAAGAACATCGCTTGGTGTGATCGCCCGCGCGACCAACGCTTTGCGCGATTGCCTTGCGGTAACTTCAACTTCGCAAGCGCCGTCCAAGGAAACCACGCCCTGGCTGCGAGAACTCTGGTGGACGGGGAAGGATTCGAACCTTCGTAGCCCGCAAGGAGCGGCAGATTTACAGTCTGCTGGTTTTAGCCACTCACCCACCCGTCCCGCGAAAAAATCATCGGGACGCACAGCAAGTCCCGAAAATGCAAAATGTTC
>DASRCZ010000233.1:0-2593 GCA_035652855.1 Candidatus Acidiferrum sp. | reverse complement strand
GAAACGAACCAGCCCTTCGGCTACGAGTACTCCTTCACCACCGAAAACTATGCGAAACCAGCGGGCAATTTGCTGCTCCTGCGCCCGCGCGTCCTCGGCAACGAGAGCAGCGACCTGCTCGAGACGAAGGAACCTCGCAAGTTCCCCGTGGAATTCGAGGGGCCATCACTCAGCTTGAACAATTACGAAATCACCCTTCCTCCCGGCTACGAAGTCGACGACGTACCGCCCCCTGTGGACGTTGACTACGGCTTTGCTGCCTACCACAGCAAAACCGAAGTCGCCGGCAACGTCCTCAAATACACGCGCTCCTTTGAAGTGAAAGACGTGACCGTTCCTGTGGCGAAGGTCGACGAGCTCAAAAAGCTTTACCGCATCATCGCCACGGACGAACGCAATACCGCCGTTCTCAAACCCCGGTCCTAAGCTGCTGCGCGCTTGAGAGCGCCTATGCTACCTTGAGAGCGGCAGCGCCTGCCGCCCGCGATGAACCGCATTTCCGCCTGCGTCATAACGCTCAACGAAGAAGAAAACCTTCGACGCTTGCTGGCCTCGCTCAAAGGTGTGGCCGACGAAGTGGTCATTGCCGATTGCGGAAGCACGGACGGCACCGAGGCTCTTGCCAGGGAAGCCGGGGCGCGCTTTCTCCGGAGGCCCTGGACCAATTACGCCGATCAAAAGAATTTCGCCGCGGAGAACGCGGCGCACGATTGGATCCTGTCCCTGGATGCAGATGAGGAACTGAGCAGCCCGCTACATACCGCGCTGCTCGATTGGAAGAGCCGCGAGCCGGAAAAGACCGTTTACGAAATGGCGCGGCGCGCCTGGTACCTCGGTGCCTGGGTGCGGCATTCGGGCTGGTACCCGGACTTTCAGCGGCGGCTTTACAGGCGCGATGCTGCGCGCTTCAGCGGAATCATTCATGAGTCGCTCCGCTTTGAAGGAGAGCCGGGGCGGCTTCGCGGAGACCTGCTGCACTACACGGTGCGCTCTTTCGCCGAGCATGAGCAAAAAGTGGAGCGCTATACAACGCTCGCGGCACAGCAAATGTATGAGGCAGGCCGGCGGCGCTGGCGGGCCGCGATCTGGTTCGCCACGCCGTGGAGTTGGTTGCAGAACTTTGTTCTTCGCGGAGGGTTCCTCGATGGCTATCGCGGAGCGCTGATCGCTCAAATGGCGGCTCGATCCGTGCGCCTAAAATACACAAAGCTGGGCCGGCTGGTAGCCGAAAAAAGCTCCGCCGGAGAGTGTTCATGAAACCGCTGCTCGTGGACCTCGAAACGGCTTGGCGTGGCGGACAGAATCAGGCGCTGCTTATCCTTAAGGGGCTGAAGGCGCGCGGGCACGAACCGGAATTGATCGCCGCTCATGGTTCCGCGCTCGGCGAGCGCGCCGCAGCGGCCGATATTCGAGTTCATCACGCGCGGCGCGGCCTATTGCATCTGCCAGCCGCCATGCGGATACGCGAGTTAATACGCAGCGATGGATTCGACCTCGTCCACGCCAACGAGGCTCACGCGGTTTCCGCCGCTTGGCTTGCGCGCGCACACCGCCGCGTACCGCTGGTCGTTTCGCGGCGCGTGGGCTATCCGATTGGCCAGAGCCGCTTCGCTCGGGCCAGGTACCAAGCTGCCGCGCGAATTGTGGCCAATTCACGCTGGACGGCGGAGCAGGCTGCGCTATCCGGCGCTCCGCGGAACAAGATCACGGTGGTGCATGAGGGGACGGAAATTCCGCAACGTTTCACCGCTGAACAGCGGAACGCCGCCCGAAAGCAGTGGCACCAGCCACGGGAAGCGCCGCTGCTCGGCTGCGTGGGCGTGCTGCTGCCGGACAAAGGCCAGGAATGGTTAATTCGGGCACTCGCGGAACTCTATGAGGAATTCCCGGCCGTGCGCCTGTTGCTCGCGGGCGATGGACCATGCCGGCCGCGCCTCGAGAGACTCGCGAAGGAATTGAACGTCGCAGGTTCCGTGATCTTCGCTGGCTTCGTCAATGATATCGACAGCGTTTACGCAGCGCTCGATGTCTTTCTCTTGCCGTCGTTTTTTGAAGCTCTCAACAATTCCTTACTCGCGGCAATGGCCCGCGAGGTTCCGTCCATTGCTTTTGACCGCGGCGCGCTCGGTGAAATCATCGAAAACGGCAGAAGCGGCTTGCTCGTCCCGCCCGCGAACACCGGCGCCCTTTGCGAAGCCATCCGGGACGTTCTCCGCGACCCGGCGAAGGCAAGGTGCCTTGCCGAGGAAGGCCGTCGCAGGGTGGAGCACCATTTTTCAGCGGACCGCATGGTCGATGAGATGGTGCAGCTATACGATTTGGCGCTCTCTGCCGGTTGAGCAATCCTTTGGCCCTCCCAGGTTTCCGGCGAGCCGCGAAGAATGGATCCAAAAAGGGTGAAGCGCCGAGCGGCTCCTTCTCAGTCCGCTGCGGCGCTTCAAACCTTAACTTGTTTGCACCAGTTTTCTGACTTCCTTTGTTCCAGGCGTTCCCTCCTATCCGCTCGCCGTTTTCGGTCAAGCTATCTTGGGGATTGAACAACCCATCGCCCTTTGGGCTCGAGAAACTCCAGGCCAATGGCAAAGCCGTCGCC
>DASRCZ010000232.1:0-10289 GCA_035652855.1 Candidatus Acidiferrum sp. | reverse complement strand
GGCAAGAACGAGTTCGATGCCGCGACGCCGCTGCTCGGCCGTAGGATCGGGAATCTTGCGCGCCACAAGCTGCATGGCGGATTCTTCCTCGAGCATGCCGGTAGGTTCGCCCGTGGAATCGCGCTCGATCTGGCCGCCCGCCGGGTTCTCCGTGTTCTTATCGATCTCGGCAAGCTTCAGAGCCAGCGAATTGGCGACGGCGACGTGGCCGGAGACGTGCGTGAGAAAAACCGGATTCTTCGGAGAGACACTGTCGAGATCGTAGCGGGTGGGAAATTTGCGCGCGGGCCATAGCGTGTGGTCCCAGCCCGCGCCCGTGATCCATTCCCCTTCCGGATGAGCAGCGACCGCGGCCGCCAGGCGCTTCTGCAATTCCTCGATGCTCGCCGCGCCATTCAATCGAACCGAGAGCATGTCCGCGCCGGCGCCGCCCAGATGCACGTGCGCGTCGTTGAAGCCGGGCATCACAAATTGTCCATGCAGATCGACCACGCGCGAAAAATGCTTCTCGAGTATGTAGGCGGTCATCAACTGTTTGCCGCCAACGGCCATGATTTTGCCACCCTGGACGATCATCACCTCGGCCCAAGGTTGCGATGGATCATTGGTGTAAATGCGCGCGTTCTTGTAAATCGTGGGAGCGTTGGGATCGTCCGAACCGCTGGCGGACTGCGATTGGGCGGCGCCTGTTTGGGCCTCGACGGAGGCTCCCAACAAGATGCCGATCGCGGCAAAAGACCAAAGCGCCGCAAGATTGACGCAACGGCGCCGCGACCAGCTAGCGCAGGATGGCCGGGCTGCCAGGGACTCGCGGCAAGCGGCGGAAGCAAAGGGACCGAGCGGCCGGGAACAGGTCATTTCGTCTTTTCTCCGGAAAGGCCGGAAACGGCAATGAGCGTGAGAAGCGCGCGCTGCAATCCCATTTCGCGGCCCGAAGGTTCATACCATTCCTGCAAAGAATGCGCCCCTCCGCCGGCGCCGCCGGCGCCGATGGAGACGGCGTCAATTCCGACGGAGAGCGGAATATTGGCATCCGTTGAAGAGCGTTCGAGGCGAGACTGGTTGCCGACGAAATTGTCGGCGGCGCGAACTGCGGCGAGCAGTGGCGAATCCTCGCGGAGTTCGCCCGAGGGACGGACACCAAGCGTATCAATCTTGAACTCGAGCTTGCCGCGGCTGCGGTCGCGCGAGGCCTCCATTTCGTCGCGGACACCGGCGGCAATGCATTCGCGGAATGCGGACTCGAGCCGAACCAACTCGTCATCGCTTTCGGAACGAATATCCACTTTGAGGCGCGCGTCGTACGGTATGGAGTTGACGGAAGTGCCGCCTTCCACCTGACCGAGATTGAATGTCGTGCGCGGCGCGGCGGAAACTTTTGTATTGATGAAGCGAACGGCGCCGCGAACCAGCGCGTTGATCGGATTAGGCGAGCCGAAATCGGACCAGCTATGGCCGCCCGGACCGGTGATAGTGGCTTCCAGGCGGCGCGACGCCAGAGCGCGCGTCGTGACGTGATCGGTGCTCGAACCGTCGAGGACGATGACGGCTTTGAGGCGCTCGCGGTAGTCATCGACGACGGCGCGCATCCCGCGCAGGTTGCCTTCGCCTTCCTCGCCCACATCGGCAACGAAGAGAATCGTATGGTGCGGCCTGAGCTGCGCTGCTTGAAAGGCGCGTGCAAGCGCGACAAGCGATGAAAGACCGGCGCCGTTATCGGAAATACCGGGAGCAATCAGGCGTTCACCCTCCCGGCGAACCTTCACGACGGTGCCGGGCGGAAAAACCGTATCGAGGTGCGCGGAAATCATGACCAGATCGGGCTGGCCGTTTTTCGGGGCGGCGCCCGGAAGTGTGCCGATGACGTTGCCGGTTCTGTCGATTTGCACGGCAAGCCCGGCGGATTCGAGCAGCGATCTGACGGTTTCGGCGCGGCGCGCTTCGTGGAAGGGCGGGGCGGGAATTTCCGTCAGGCAAATCTGGGTTTCGGTGATCGCGGCCACATGTTCCTTCAGCCAGGCCAAGGCGGAGCGCACCCGCGGAGAACCGAACTCGGCCAGGGCTTGCGCGGGAGCAGCACGATGAGGGAACGCCGCAGAGCGAACAGGCATGGACAGAAATATAGCGCAAAGAAGAAAGTGTTTCACGGACACCGGGCGCCTCACGTACCGAATCCGGCGATGGGCGCGCGCGGCGAACATGGCGGAGGGCCCTAGTTGCGGAGAGGCCCCGACGCTTCGGCCTTGGCCAGTGCGAGGACCTCGTCGTCCGTGAGCACGCGGGCGGATCGCTTGGCGGCTTCGAAAATGCGGTTCACGGTTGAGTCATCGGCCGGGAGCTGATGACGCTCGAGCCAGAAAAGCACATTGGATTTGCCGCTCATAGGGCCGATTTCGATGATCTGATCCAAGCCAAAAAGGTGCGAGGGCACACCGGAATAGACGATGTTGGCAAGCGACGCGTCGCCTTTGCGGAAGGCCTTGATGATGGCGGCGGCATGAACGCCCGTGGCGGTGCGGAAAGCGTCCCTGCCAATGACGGGATAGTTGGGAGGGATGATCGTGTGGGTGGCCTTGGCGACTTTTTCACAATATTCCTTGAGCCGCGAAAGGTCGCGGTCGATGAGGCCCATCAAACGAAGATTGACGAGCATGAGCTCCATCGGTGTGTTGCCGACGCGCTCGCCCAGAGCGTTTGCGGCGCCGTGAATGCAATCGGCGCCGGCCATCACCGCCGCGATGGAATTGGAGATGGAGAGGCCGCGGTCGTTGTGGCCATGCCAATCGACGCGGACTTTTTCGCCGGAAGGCTTGACGATATTTTCGACGGCGAATTTCACGAGGTTGAAGGCGCCCTCCGGCGTGGCGTGGCCGACCGTATCGCAGAGCACGATGGCGCGCGCACCGCTGCGAATGGCCGTCGAGTACAGGCGTTTCACGGTCTCAGGATCGGTCCGAATGGTGTCTTCGGTGACGTACATCGAGGGGAGATTGTGAGAGACGGCGAATTTGACGGCAGCCTCCGTGGTGCGCTCAAGATGCTCCACAGTCCAATCCTCGACGATGCGGCGAATCGGGGATGAGCCGAGAAACGTTGCGGCCTCGATGGCAATGCCAGCGCGCTGCGAGATCTCCGCGATGGGACGGATATCCGCTTCAACCGTGCGGGCGGCAGCGTTGGGCCGGATCCGCATGCGATTGTTTGCGATCTCGCGTGCGAGCGCTTCGCTATGAGCCGCGGCGCGCGGGCCCGCGCCGGGGAGGCCGATGTTGAGGGAGTCGATGCCGAGCGATTCCATAAGATGGAGAATTTCGATTTTTTCTTCAATCGAAGGGTCGAACACAGAGGGATTTTGCAGGCCGTCGCGCAGCGTTTCGTCATTCAGCAGTACGCGGGTTCCGGGAGCGATGGGCGGGGCCGCCGCGAGATTCCAGTCGTACATCCATTCGGAGCGTGGGTTAAGCATTTGCATAGTTCTTTCCCTTCGCTATCGTAAACCATGATTGCGGAAGAGGCCGCGGAGAGCAGAGCGGGCATTGAGAAGTTTGCGGGCAAGGCCCGGCGCAAATTCAAACTGGAGGAAGGAATCGGCGGCGCGTTCGAGGTCTGGACCGTAGCGGTACCACCAGGGTTTTTCCCTGCCCGGCATGCGGTCGGTATCGATGTATTTCGGCTGGACCATTTCGAGGAGGCCGGCTTTCCCGTGAGTGCGTCCCCAGCCACTCAGAGCGCAGCCGCCGTGGGGAGCTTCCGCAATAGCGAAGTAGCTGATCGCGTCATTGATCATCACTGCGCCGGCGCGGAGCTGCCTCGCGATTTGCTCTCCTCGCCTTTTGTCGGCGGTCCAGACGCTCGCCGCGAGACCGAAATGCGAGTCGTTCGCGCACGTAACCGCCTCCGCGGAATCGCGCACCGCCTGAATCGCAAGGACCGGCCCAAAGGTTTCTTCCTGGAATAGCCGCATCGATGAATCAACCTTTGTCACAACCGCAGGTTCGAAGAAACTCGGCCCGAGATCAGGACGCGCCTTTCCACCGCAGAGAATTTGCGCGCCTTTCTCCGCGGCATCATCGAGAACATCGCGCATGCGTTGCACGTGCTGCGGCCGGATCAGCGGGCCGACATCGGTTTGCGGATCCGAGCCGGGGCCAACGCGCAGCTTCCTGGTTTTCTCAACGCAGAAGCGCGTGAAATCCTCTGCCACAGACTGCTCAACAAAAATCCGCTCGACGGAAAGGCAAACCTGGCCGCAGTTGGTGTAACTGCCCCAAACCGCGGCGCTCGATGCGGCTTCGAGATCGGCATCGGCGAGGACCAGCATGGCGTCCTTACCGCCCAGTTCGAGCACGCTGGGAATCAGGCGTCTGGCGCAGGCTTCGGCCACCCGGCGGCCCGTGGCAACGCTTCCCGTGAAGAATATCTTGTCGGGTTTCGCGTCGATCAGCGCTTCGCCGGTTTCCGGACCGCCTTGGAGGATGGTAACGAGATTCTCCGGGAAGCCGGCCTCAACAAAGAGGCTTGCAATGAGCGCGCCGCAGCGCGGGGTAAATTCGCTCGTTTTGCAGACGACCGCGTTACCGGCGGCAACGGCGGGGATAATCTGGCTGAGAGGAATGGCGAGCGGATAATTCCAGGAACCGATAATGCCAAGCACTCCGAGCGGCTCGTAGACGAGGCGTCCGGATTTGGCCTTCGCGGCTGTGCTGTGATGCGGAACGCGTTCGGGCCGCAGGAGCGGCGCAGCGGCGCGCGCACAGTACTCGGCTGAATCCAGCGCCACGAACACGTCAGCAAACAGCGCTTCGACGCGCGGCTTGCCTGTTTCCAGGACAACAGCGCCGGCCAGTTCGGCACGCCGCGCAAGCAGCGTTGCGCGCAGGGTTCGCAGCAGCGCAGATCGCTCCCGCATAGGCTGCGCCGCCCATTTCCGCTGAGCCGCCCTTGCGTTGCCGACGATCGTGGGGACCGAGGACAGAGCGGTTCGCGCGAAGCGAGCCATCACTTCGCATGTCGCCGGATTGACGGAATCGATTGCGTCGAGAGGCGTGAGCGCAGTGGCCATTCACACTCTTTGAGGCGGAAGCTTTTCGTCTCCGGCCAGCTTACGTGATGGCGACTTCTTCGTAGGTGCCGAAAACTGAGCGCATGGCGTCGCAAATTTCGCCCAGCGTTGCGTAGGACTTCACGGCTTCGTAGATGTGTGGCATCAGGTTCTCCGTGCCTTCGCAGGCTTTGCGAAGCGCCGTCAGCCGGCGTTCGACTTCGGATTGCGAGCGCTCCTTGCGCAGCTTGGCCAGGCGCTCGGCCTGCCGATGCGCAACCGTCTCGTCGATCTGCAAAATTTCGAGCGGCTTCTCCTCGGAAACGAAATCGTTGACGCCGACCATGATTTTTTCCTTGCGATCCAGTTCGCGCTGGTAACGATAGGACGCTTCGGCGATTTCGCGCTGGGGATAGCCGCGCTCGATGGCCGCCACCATGCCGCCCATGGCGTCGATCTTGTGGATGTAGTCCCAGGCGCCGCGTTCGACTTCGTTGGTGAGCGCTTCGACAAAATAGGACCCACCGAGCGGATCGACCGTATTGGTTACGCCGGTCTCGTGCGCGATGATTTGCTGCGTTCGCAGCGCAATCGTTGCGGCAAATTCGGTCGGCAAAGCCCAAGCCTCGTCGAGCGAATTGGTGTGCAGCGATTGCGTTCCGCCAAGAACCGCGGCCAGTGCCTGCAACGCCGTGCGCACGACGTTGTTATGGGGCTGCTGAGCCGTGAGCGAGCAGCCGGCCGTTTGCGTGTGGAAGCGGAGCGCCCAGGCACGCGGATTCTTCGAGCCATAGCGCTCGACCATGGCCTTGTGCCAAATGCGCCGCGCGGCGCGATATTTTGCAATCTCCTCGAAGAAATCGCTATGTGCGTTGAAGAAGAACGAAAGCTGCGGGACAAATTCGTCCACGTTCAGGCCGCGCCTTATACCCCATTCGACGTATTCGAGGCCGTCGCGCAAAGTGAACGCCAGCTCTTGGATGGCGGTTGAACCCGCCTCGCGGATGTGATAGCCACTGATGGAAATGGTGTTGAACTTCGGCGTGTTTTTCACGCCAAACTCGAAGGTATCGATCACCAGCCGCATCGAGGGTTCCGGCGGGTAGATGTATTCTTTCTGCGCGATGTATTCCTTCAAAATGTCGTTCTGCAACGTGCCGGAGATTCTCTTCCAGTCAGCCCCCTGCTTCTCCGCGACGGCAAGGTACATCGCCCAGATGACCGCGGCAGGCGAGTTGATGGTCATGGAAGTGGTGACATCGGCGAGCGGAATCTGGTCGAAAAGCACTTCCATGTCCGCGAGCGAGCTGATGGCCACACCGCATTTCCCTACTTCACCCTCGGACAGGGGATGATCCGAATCGTAGCCCATCAGGGTCGGCAGATCGAAAGCCGTGGAGAGGCCGGTTTGGCCTTGAGAAAGCAAATAGCGAAAGCGCCGGTTCGTGTCCTCCGCCGTACCGAAGCCTGCGAACTGGCGCATCGTCCACAGCCGGCCGCGGTGCATCGTGGCGTGAATGCCGCGCGTGTAGGGCGGCTCGCCCGGATAGCCAAGGTCGCGTTCGGGCGACCAGTCCGCCAGATCAGCCGGCGTGTAGAGGCGGCGAATGGGGTGCCCGGAAAGCGTCGTGAATTCGCGTTGCCGCTCCGGACTCTTTTCCAGCGCTGGAACAAGAGTATTCTTCTCCCAGGCCTCTTCCCTTTCCGAGGGAACGCGATGGGACGGCGAATCGGCCCGGGGAATCAGTATCTCGGTGTTGCCCTTCCGTGAATCGTTCATCTGTGGAGTCCCGGCCCTTCCGGGCGATAGACCGTGCCTAACCGCTATGTTAGGCGAAAGGGATGCCCTCCACAACAAGCAGCAAACGCCCTTGCAGGCCAATTTGTACCCGGCCGGGGCGATGCGCTCGACAACAGCCGCGCACAGAGCTCTCGTTTGCGCCTATCTCTGGCCGTCGAGCTTCTTGAAGAGTTCGTCGGTTCCGACCACTTTGCCGTCAAGGGTGCCGGGGATCAGCGTATCGCGCTCGATTTGCGGCGCGCTCGAGCCGTCCTTCGCGATGCTCACTCGGTTGACCTCCAATGTGCGGCCGACGGCCCGCTCGTAATTGGCTTTCGCTTCAACGAGATCAGCGAGCGCGCGCAGCTCGGTGCCTGCGGCAGCCACGAGGTCGCGCTGCGTCAAAATGACGTTGTACACGGTTGACGCGCCAAGCTGATATTTTTTCTGCTCGGCGTCAAACGTCTCCTGCTGGAGTTGACGCGCTTTGCTCGCGGCGTCGACACGAGCGCGGTCCTGCTGCAGCGCGATATACGTGTTGCGAACATCCAAAAGCGCGGCGTTGCGCAATTGTTGCACCTGCGCTTCAAGCTGTCGCTGCTGAAGGATGGCGCGCGCACTGTCCGCCTGATTCGAGCGGTTGCGCAACGGCAATTGCAGGTTCAACGAAGCGACATACGTCGGAAAACGATTGTGGAAAATCTGATTCTGCGCGGTAGTGAAACCCGATTGAAAAAGGCCGTTTGGCGGCGTCACGAATGCCGGCTCAAACAGCCCGGGCACGACATTCCCGTTGGCATCCACGATCGGAGCACCCGCGGTCGTTACCGTTGTTCCCGGAATAAACGTGTTGCCGGCGAGTCCCGAACTGGTGTACTGCGCCGAAAAAGTCAGCGCCGGCCGCAACGCATTCGCCGTGGCTTCGAGTTCGATTTGCCCGTTCTGCAGATTGAACACCTGTTCTTGGAGATCGGGACGTTTTGCAAACGCTTCCTTCACGGCCTCCTCGAAGGTCGGCGCTTCGATAGCTTCGGGTTTCAGAGGGAGTTCGGTGGGAATGATCTCGACGTTGATGATGGATGGGGCCAGCGGATCCTTGGCGATGGCGTTCTTGAGAGTCTGCTCGGCCTGGAGCTGCGCGGTTTGCGCGACGATGAGATTCTGACGGTCGGACGCAAGCTGGGCCTCGGCGCGGGTAACGTCAAGCGGAGCTAACGTTCCGATTTCGAGCTGCTTCTTGTTGTCGTTGTAAAGCTTGTCCGAAACGGCCACCGCTTGCTGCTGAACTTTGACGTTTTCGCGGGCGTAAACAAGTTCCCAATAGTCCGTGATGGCCGCCGTCACCGTGGTGATTGCCTGTTGCGCGAAAACCAGATCGGCGATCTTACGGTTGTTCTTCGCGATGTAGAGCTGGCGATGATTCACCTTCCAGCAGCAACCCGCCAGCAGATTCTGCGAGATCGTAAGGGCGAGCGAGCCCTGAACCGTAGGGTTGAAAAAATTGGCCGCCGTCGAAGAGCTTCGCGTATTGTCCCAGGCAGCCTGCAACGTCGTTCCCGTGGTAAAGGATTGTGCGTAGCCGGTGTTGAAAATCGTGCTGTGGCTCTTGAGGGGAATGAGGTTGGGCCCGAATCCGCCGTTTCCACTAGTGCCCGTCCCGGACAGGAATGGGTTGTTGACTGGCGTGGAAGCTGAGACAATCGTGCCCTGCTGAGTCAGCACGGGATCAAAGTTCAGAAACGGCAGGTTGGCTTGCGAGCCGGGAATCGCGATCGCGTTCGTTGGAATGTTACCCGGGAACTGGCCGGTCTTTGCCTTTAGAACCGCGGTGTCGGCAAGCCACGGGATATAGCGCTGCACGACGATGTCGAGATTGTTTTCGAGCGCCAGCTCCACGGCGTCTTGAAGAGTGAGTTCGAGCTTCCCGTCATGCACGAGCTGCTCGAGGCGCGGCGAATTCACCAGAACAACCTGGTCGACCTTGATCGGCTTGTAGGCATTCAGCAGATTCGGAAAAACGTGCGGGCCGTTGGAAAAGTCGTACTTGGAGACGCCCAGAGAGACCGGGATAGGAGGCGCAAGCGGCGCGGGATTGGACGTCTGCGTCTGGACCGGCGGCGCCGCCTGAGGCGTGGGATATTGCGTGGGCTGCTGCGCAAAGGCCGGCAGCACCGGCGCGATCACGAGCAGAGCCGCCAACAACACCGCTAACAGCGGTCGAGCGAACAACTCTTTCATAGTGCTCCTCACCCTTTATTCGTGTCCCGTGGGACGAATGAATTGACGTGTCTCAAGTTGTAAAACGTTCGCGCCAGAGGTTTTGTTTCAAGGGGCTCTCGATTTCCGGGCGAAATGGTCCGAGGACGGCTACGCCACTCCCGAGTCTCCCCGTTTCAGAAGAAGAGCAGTCTAGCAGGGGCCCGGTTCCTTGACAACGCAGAGAGCCGCGCATAGGCTGCTGACGGTTCGACGCCCAGGGCGTCGGCGGGTTAGCGAAACGAATGCTGAAGCCGGAAGAAGTGCTCAAGCTATTGGAATCGGCGGGCGCGGTGCGGCACGGCCATTTTGAGCTTTCCAGCGGCCTGCACAGCGGGACGTACGTTCAGTGCGCCCTCGTGCTCCAGTATCCGCGCTACGCCGAGCGGCTGGGGCGCGCCTTGGCGGCGCTTTTTTCCGATACAGTGGTCGAAGCAGTCGTTTCACCGGCGCTCGGCGGGCTGATTATCGGGCAGGAAGTGGCGCGGGCGCTGCCGGAGCCAAAAGGCGTCACTGGCGGCGGAGTCCCCGCGATGTTTGTTGAGCGCGACGCGAGCGGGATGATGACTCTGCGGCGCGGGTTTACCCTGAAGCCGGAGCAACACGTGCTCGTCGTGGAGGACGTCTGGACCACCGGCGGTTCAACCGAGCAGACGATTCGTGTCGTTGAAGAGGCCGGAGGACGCGTCGTAGCCGCCGGCGCCCTGATTGACCGCAGCGGCGGGCGCCTGGAATTTGAAGTGGAATCGCAGGCGCTGCTTGAAATGAAGATCGAAAGCTACGAACCGGAAGATTGCCCCCTGTGCCGGCAAGGGAGCGTGGCAGTGAAGCCAGGCAGCCGGTTTGTACGCTCCGCCCCGTAGGACGCAGTTTTGGGGCGGGTGCCGGTGCGCCGGCGAGTGAGGTGAAAGCTGCACAGGCAAGGGTGCCTGTGCTACAGGGATGCGGCACTTCAAACTGACGATTGCCTACGACGGAACCGACTTCCACGGATGGCAAATCCAGCCAGGTAAACCGACCATTCAGGGCGAAATTGTGAGCGTGCTGCGGCGGCTTACGCAGGAGGACGTAGTGCTGCACGGCGCCGGGCGCACCGACGCGGGCGTGCATGCGCTGGGGCAAGTTGGCAGCTTTCGAACGCGGTCCGGCCTGTCCGCCCTCGAATTTCAGCGCGCGTTGAACGCCCTGCTGCCACCCGCCATTCGCATCGTC
>DASRCZ010000231.1:0-8248 GCA_035652855.1 Candidatus Acidiferrum sp. | reverse complement strand
CGCATGTCGCGCCATTCGGTGTTGACGTGGCCGACTACACGACGATCGTTGTAAATTGCGGCAATCCAGGCGGACAGTGCATCACCACAAACACCATTGCCCCTTTGCCTCTTGTAACCCTACGAAGTTCCAGCCAACTCTTTTACAACGGTCTGACCATAGCTGTTGGGGCACAGCCCGCCGCTGTCAAGGCGTATCACTACGTGACGACCGGATCAGGCGGTCGGGGAGGCGGCCGGGGAGCTAAGTACCCAACGAATGCAATTGTGACTAACTACGGGAGCAATACTGTAAGCATTGTGGATCTCGTGCATGGCTCGCTAGTCCAAACAATATCGGTCGGAACAGAACCGACAGCTATTGTACTAAAGAGTGACGAGAATAAGGCGTACGTGGCAAACTTCGGGAGCGCGAACATCTCAGAAATCGACCTCACCTCAAACACACAGACTCGAATTATGGCTGTCGGTGGACAACCCGCGGCTCTATCTATGGACGCCAGCGGAACAGCGTTGTGGGTTGGCGGGATTAACTTCATTTCCAAGCTCGACCAATCTTAAAGTGATCGTTTATGCTACCCCTCATTGCAGGCGAAGAACGTGCCACTTTTCCGGATTTCGGGCACGTATATCTTGTTCTTAAAAGAGTTCGGTAAGAGCTGATGATGGTTTCTCGGAGACGAATCCGCTTACACTGAGGGTATGCGAAGAAGTGAAGCGGCTCGCTATGCGCGCTGGTCCGCCTCCGTGGCCCTCCTGCTCGCGCTGCTGACCACCGGCGTCTATCTCGACCGGCGCTGGAGCGCGCACGTCGCTCGCAGAGATGCTCCGCCTCCCGCGCCGGGCGGCGTGAAGGAGCGCCTGAGCCACGGCGTCACCTTTTCCAAGGAGGAGGGCAACCGCCGGATTTTCACCGTCGAGGCTTCCAACTCCACGGAATTCAGGGACCGGGATTCGACGGTGCTGGAATCGGTGAAGATCACCATTTTCGGAAATAACGGCGAACGCCACGACGTGATTCGCACGGAGAGCTGTCAATACGCGAAAGGAAGCGGCAGTATCGAATGCAGTGGCGATGTGCAAATGGATTTGCAGAGCGCGGCCGATGCGGCGCGCGTTGCGAGCGATCCCCGGAGCGGCGCGCCGCAGATCGTGCATGTAGCCACGCGCGCGGTGACCTTCGACCGAGCGAAGGGACAGGCGAGCTCCGATCAGCCAGTGACGTTCAGCTTTCCAGAAGGGCAAGGCCATGCGGTGGGCGTGCAGTACAACTCCGATGAAGGCACGATGCGTCTGCTTGGGAACGTGCAGTTCACGCTCGCGCCCGCGGCGGCAACGGCGCCCGCTCGATTCGGATTGCGGAGCCCTGTAAACGTCACCGGCAGCAGTATGGATTTCGACCGCGACTCCCGGCGCATGGTGCTGCACGGTCCCGCGGAAGCGAAAGCGGAGAACGCGAATCTGACCGCGCCGGTAATGACGCTGAATCTGGATGCGGAATTTCACGCGCAGACGTTTCGCGCGGAGAAGGCGCAAGGCGAACGCCCGAAGCTGGAAATGCGCGCGGCGAAGGACGTAAGCGAATTAACGGCGGACACGGTCGTTGCAAAGGTGGCGAGCGAAGGATGGCTGGAAAGGGTGGATGCGAGCGGGGGAGTGCGCGGTTGGCGCGAAGTGGAAGGGCAGCGCGACGACTTCGATTCCTCAGCCGCGAGTATGGAATTGTGGCCGCGAGCAACGCAGCCGAAGGAGGTGAGCCTGAACGGCGCGGTGACGGTGAAATCGCAAGCGCGAGACGCGGCGGAATCGCGGACGCTGCGGACGGAAAGTTTGCGGCTGGAGTTTGGCGGCGGGAAAGCGAAGACGCCGGGCCGGCTGCAACTGGCGCAAACGCTCGCTCCGGGAAGCCTGGAGTGGACGGAAGAGGCCGGACACGGGGCCGGAGTGCTCACACGATTGAAGGCGGACCGGCTGCGGTTGGAATTTGCAGGCACAGGAAAGACAAGCCGGTTGGCAGCGGAAGGAAATGTGCAAACGGAGCGAGCGATTGCGGGTCGCCCGGCGCAAACCGCGACGGCCGAACGGGCGACCGCGCAACTGGAAGCAAGCGGCGAGTGGACGCAAATGGATTTGCACGGTGACGTGCGCCTTGAAGAAGGAGAGCGGAACGCTCAGGCGGAGCACGCGGTTTTCCGGCGGGCCGCGCAGAGCGCGGTGCTCACGGGAAATCCTGTGCTGCGCGATGCGGGCACTTGGACTACAGCGGCGCGAATTACGTTCCGGCAGGAGACGGGAGAGATTTTTGCGGAGGGTGGCGTAAGGTCCAGCGATATTTCCGCGAGAGGGAGCGAGGCGCAAGTGGACCGGGCGCCGCTGAACATCACAGCGGAGAGGATGCAGGCGAACTCGAAAAGCGGGAGAGCGGTGTACTCGAAACAGGCGCGATTGTGGCAAGGCGAATCCGTAATGGAGGCGGATTCGATCGAGCTTGAGCGAAGCAGCCGAGTTCTGACGGCGATGCATCATGTGCGCGCCGTATTCGTGCAAGCGGGGGCAAAGACGGCCGCGCGGCAATCGGCGGAGCAGCGAAACTCGAAGCGCAGCGCCGTTACGCCGGCGACGGTATCGGGCTCCGAGAGCAAGGCGCCGAACTTGTGGCATGTGGCGGCGGATAAGCTCACCTACTACGACGCGGAGAATCGCGCGCATCTGGAAGGCGAGGTCACGGCACAATCGGCGGAGGAGAAAATCAGCGCGCCGCTGATGGAGTTGTACTTCGCGCGGGCGAGCGCAGGCACGGGAGGAACTGCAGGCCGTGCGGAGCCGGCAGGCTTGGAACTTGGCGCTCAGCAGGTGAGTCGCGCGGTGGGAAGCGGGGGAGTCACGGTGGAAGAAGGCACGAGGAAAGCGACGGCGGAACGCGGGGAATACACGGCGGCGAACGGGCAATTCGTGATGAGTGGAGGGAATCCGACGATATACGACGGTTCGGCGGGCACAACAACGGGGCGTAAATTGACCTTCTTTTTAGCGGATGATACGATCATCGTCGATTCACCGGATGGTTCGCGGACATTGACGAAGCACCGAGTTGAGTAGTGACATGAGCGCTTCGACGTGGCACCCTTTGAGGTATGCTGAAGCTTCATGCGGCCGAACTGAGTAAATCGTACCGGGGTCGCAGGGTCGTTGACGACGTCGAACTGGAAATCGGTCAAGGCGAGGTCGTGGGGCTGCTCGGGCCCAACGGCGCGGGAAAGACAACCACCTTTTACATTTTGGTGGGACTGGCAAGGCCGGATTCGGGCAGGGTGCTGCTGAACGGCGACGAAATCACGGATTTACCCATGTATCTTCGGGCCCGCAGTGGAATCAGCTACCTTCCGCAGGAACCCTCGGTTTTCCGCCAACTGACCAGTGAAGAGAATTTGCTTGCGGTCCTGGAGACGCTGCCGCTTACCCCGGAGCAGCAGCGGGACCGGCTCGAGGAATTGCTGGCGCAGATGGGGCTCGAGACCGTGCGCACGAGCAAGGCGTACACGCTTTCCGGCGGCGAACGGCGAAGGCTCGAAATCGCAAGGTCTCTGACGCTGCAACCATCCTTTATTCTGCTGGACGAACCTTTTTCGGGAATCGACCCTCTCACCGTCAAGGACCTGCAGGAACTCATCCGCGATCTGGCGCGCTCCGGCATTGGGGTTTTGATCACCGATCACAACGTCCGGGAAACACTGAGCGTAACGGATCGCGCGTACATTCTAAAAAGTGGCAAAATATTCCGTAAGGGCCGCCCCGAGGAATTGAGCAATGATCCGGAAGTGCGGCGCGTGTATCTTGGCGATCATTTCCGGCTGAACTGAGCAAGCAATCGCCCGGCTGTGAAGAGTAAGGAAGGGAAACCGGCAGTAGCATGGCTTGGCAGGGACTCAAACTTAATCTCAAGGTGGCGCAGAAACAGATTCTGACGCCCGGCCTGGTCCAGATGGTCAGCGTGCTGGCGCTGAATCGTCTCGAATTGAAGGAGATGATCAACCAGGAGATGATCGCGAATCCGGTGCTGGAAGAGCAGAGCGAAGAGCCCACGCAAACGGACAACTACAGCGATGAAAATTTTCTGAAGAATGAGACGGAGAAGCTGCCGGAAAAGCCGGAGCCGAATCCGTTTGATGAGTTCGACGTCGGGACCTTTTTCAATCAGTATTTGGACACGGGAGGCGACGGCGGCCAGTCGCAAGAGCGCGAGATTTCCGAGCGTCCCTCCTTCGAGAAATTCCTCTCCTCCTCCTCCGGACTCACGGACCATCTGATGTGGCAACTCAGCGTGACGATTTGCACGGAGACAGTGAAGGAAATCGCGGAAAATATCATCGGAAACCTGGACGAGAACGGTTATCTGACGGCCTCGATGGAAGAGATCGCGCAGAGCGGGAAGTACTCGCAGGACGATCTGGAGGACGCGCTGGCGGTGGTGCAGGATTTCGATCCCATCGGAGTGGGCGCGCGGGATTTGCGCGAATGCCTGCTGCTGCAATTGAAGGCCTTCGATCCGCAAAACGCGCTGGCCGCGCAGATCGTTTCCGATCATCTGAAGCAGGTGCAATCGAACCAGTTGAAGGAAGTGGCGCGGGCGCTGAACCGTCCGGTGGAAGTCGTGAAGCGTGCGCTGGAGACCATCAAGAAGCTGGATCCGCGCCCGGGGCTGCGCTACAACAAGACGGAGCCGCGGCTGGTCGAGCCGGACGTGTATTTCCGCAAGGTGGACGGCCTTTGGCAGGCGTTCTTAAACGAGGACGATATGCCGCAACTGCGGCTGAGTCCGACCTACCGGCGTTTGCTGACGCGCGACGCGGCGGACCGAGACGTGCGGAATTACGTCAAGGAGCGCTTCACGGCGGCGATCCAACTGATGAAGAACATCGAGCAGCGGAAGCACACGATTCTGCGGGTGTGCCAGTCCATTATCGCGCGGCAAGGCGAATTTTTGGATCACGGGCCGGATGCGCTGAAGCCGATGATGATCAAGGAGGTCGCAGAAGAAGTCGGCGTGCATCCTTCCACGGTGAGCCGCGCGGTGGCGAGCAAGTACGCCCACACGCCGCAGGGGGTGCTGGAACTGCGGTCGTTTTTCAGCGAGGCGGTGAACGGCCCGGAAGGCGGCGGAATGTCGCTGCAAACACTCAAGCGGCTCGTGAAGAAGATGATTGAGGAAGAGGACCCGCAGAAGCCGCTGACCGACGAGCAGATTGCGAAAAAGCTGGACGAAGCGGGGATTCACGTGACGCGGAGAACGGTGGCAAAATACCGCGAAGACATGCGCATACCCAGCACCCACCAACGCCGGGTAAAGAACTAGGCCGGCCGTGAAGCCGCGGTCGCGCAGTCACTCGAGACAACTGGTGATTTTGACGGGTCTCTCCGGATCGGGGAAGAGCACGGTCCTGCGCGCGTTCGAGGACATGGGGTTTTATTGCGTGGACAACCTGCCCGTTGAGCTGATACCGATTTTTGCGGAGCTGCACGGGGCCGGAGAGGGCGATTTTTCGCGCGCAGCGCTGCTGGTGGATGCGCGGGAGGGGTCGCATCTCGAGAAATTGCCCGCGCTGCTGAAACATTTGAAGAAGGACCATCCCATCACGCTGGTATACATCGAAGCGAGCGAAGACGCGCTGTTGCGACGGTACAGCGAGACACGCCGGCCGCATCCGCTGGGGAAAAATAGTCCGGTCCGCGAAAGCCTGGCGCGCGAGCGCGCCCTGATGGAGCCGATCCGCGATCTGGCCGACGTAGTAATTGATTCGAGCAAATTCAATGTGCACGAGCTGCGGCAATTCATCACGGAGCGGTTCAAGAATCCAGACAACCGGCCGATGCTGCTGTCGCTGGTGAGTTTCGGATACAAGTACGGGATTCCGACCGATGCGGACCTTGTGTTTGATGTGCGATTTTTGCCGAATCCGCACTTTGTGCCGGAGCTGCGCGAATTCACGGGCCAAGACAGAAAGGTGCAGCGATACGTGAATTCGTTTCCGCAGACAAAGGAGTTTTTGCGGCGGCTCGAGGGACTGCTGACGTATTTGATTCCGCATTACATTCAGGAAGGGAAGAGCTATCTGACGATTGCGATAGGGTGCACGGGCGGGAAGCATCGCTCGGTGATGCTGGGAGAGAGGATCGCCAGGGATTTGAAGAAGAAAGGATTTGCGACGAAAGTCGTGCACCGGGACATACAGAAATAGAAGAAGAGGTTTGCGAAAGCTCCGGCGTTTTGCCGGGCGCAACGATGCGGTTTCCGACGCGGCGAACTTGCCCGGCCAGGCAGCGACCCGGCGAGTGGGGCCAGACCAGCGCGCGAAGCTGGGCAAGAGCGGATGTGTGCGATGGAGCAAGGCGGGAAACTTGACAGGGCGCGGATGCGGCGACTAGCGTAACGTGGAGAATCGAAGCCGGAGAATCCGGTGAAAATAGCTGAGCGAGAATTGGCGGGGAGAATCGGGGGAGCCTGAGTGGCTTCGTTGCTTTCACCACAATTGAAACGGCTGTTGCAATACGCTCGGCCGTACCGGATTTGGATTGGGTTCGGTGTCGCGTTGCTGGCGATCGTGGCGCTTGCGGAAGGCACGGTAGCGCTGATGATCGTTCCGATCGTGGACCGGGTATTGAATCCGGCGAGCGTGGACTCGAACGTAGCCCTCTTCCGTGTGCCCTTCGGCGGACCCACGATTTACCTGAACCATTTGTTCCCGCGCAGCATTCACAACGTCTGGCCGGTTGTTTCGATCTCCCTGCTGGTGCTCTTTGGCATCAAGTCGCTGTGCGAATTCTGCGGAGTGACGCTGATCCAGTATGTTGGCCTGCGGGCGATCACGGATTTGCGGAACGCGGTGTACGCGAAGATCATCCGGCAGCCGATCGGCTTTTTTCAGCAGCAATCAGCGGGGCGGATCTTTTCGACGGTCATTAACGACGTGGAGCGCGCGCGCTTGGCGCTTTCGGAATATCTGGCGGATCTCTTCCGGCAGGCGTTCCTGCTGCCGGTGTTTCTTTTCATTTTGTTGCGGATTGATTGGCGAATGACCCTGGCGTGCGGAGTGCTGCTGCCCATGGTGGTTTGGCCGGTCGGCAAGCTGGGAAGGCGCATCCGGCATTCGGTCGAGAGCAGTCAGACGCGGCTGGGCGAGCTGACGCAAATTTTGCAGGAGACGGTGAACGGAAACCGGGTCGTGAAGGCGTTCGGGATGGAGGACTCGGAGATCCGCAAATTCCAGGTCTCGGCAAAGCGGCTGCTGCGAGACACGATGCGGTGGGTGAGCGCGCAGGTGGTGACTTCTCCGCTGATGGACTTGCTGCAGCCGGTGGTGATTGCCTTTCTTCTGCTCTACGCGCGCGACCGAATCAAGCTGAACATGATGACCGTGGGCATGTTTATTGCGTTCTTGTACGCTTTGTTCAAGTCGTATGAACCGATCAAGCGGATCGGGGCCGTGTACAGCCAATTTCAGCAGGCGGAGGGCGCGACGACCCAAGTATTCGCGTTTCTGGACATGACGGAAGAGGAGCGCGATGCGCCCGGCGCGGTGGATCTGCCGGCGTTTGCGCGGGAAATCGAATATGACAGCGTGAGCTTCTCCTATGATTCGACGCCGGTGCTCAAGAACGTGGCGTTCACGGCGCGGATGGGCGAAGTGATCGCGTTTGTGGGATCGAGCGGCGCGGGGAAGACGACATTGGTCAATCTGCTGCCGAGATTTTACGAAGTAAGTTCGGGCGCAATTCGGATTGACGGGTTGGATCTTAGGCGGGCGACGATTCGCTCGCTGCGGAGCCAAATTGCGCTTGTCTCGCAGGAAAATATCCTTTTTCACGATACGGTCTGGAACAACATCTGTTACGGCGTGACGGACGTGCCGAAGGAACGCGTCATCGCGGCAGCGCAGGCGGCGCTGGCGCACGATTTTATCCAGGAGCTGCCGCAAGGCTACGACACGCTGATTGGAGAGCGGGGCACGCGCTTGAGCGGCGGGCAACGGCAGCGCATCGCGATTGCCCGGGCGATTCTGAAGGATTCGGCGATCCTGATTCTGGATGAAGCGACTTCGGAACTCGACGCAGAATCAGAGCGGCTGGTGCAGAAGGCGCTGGCGAATCTGATGGCCGGGCGGACGACGTTCGTGATCGCGCACCGGCTGGCCACGATCCGGCGGGCAGACAAGATTCTGGTGCTCGAGGACGGGCAGATTCGCGAGAGCGGC
>DASRCZ010000230.1:0-6674 GCA_035652855.1 Candidatus Acidiferrum sp. | reverse complement strand
CCGGGATTCTCGATGGAAACGTCGTAGCGGTTTGTGCGCAGCGCGAGGTCGCCGGGAGCGTCCGCGATTTCCAGGTTGCCGGAACCGGCGTCTAGGTGGCCGCTGAGCTGGGTCAGCGTGAGATCCGTGCGATTGGAAATGAACCGCACGCCTTTCGCTATTTTGTCCGCGCGGATCGACCCGAAGAATTCGCCATTAAGCGTGAGCCTGCCCGAGGCATTCGAGACGTCCACGTCCCCTCCATGCCCGCTGATGCTGACGTCGCCTTTCGTGTCGGAAACCCGAATGTCGCCCTTGCGGTTCTCGATGCTGACGGCGCCATTCGTATCGCGGACCTCGATGTCGCCGCGTCCCGCGGAGTTGACGGTTACCGGCGTGGACATTCCGGAGACGACGATATCTCCGCGGTCGCTGCGAATCGTCACGGTGGACTGCCGTGGCACGCTGACTTCCATATCCACCGAGATCCGGCCATTGTTCATATCGAAGCCGGAGGGATGGACTTCGTAGCCATCGCCGCTTTGGACGACCTCAACGCTGATGGGTTTGGCGATCCGGTCGGCTTCGTCATCGCTCCAGGTTCTAACCGTGGTTTTGCCGGTGACATGAACCTCCGGCGTATCTCCCGCGCGAACCGTGATATCGCCCCGGCCGTTGCGGATGACGATGTGCGCGTCCGCGGGAACAGGCGCCGGGCTAACATCCAGGTCGTAGTCGTGGCTGTCCCCGGCGAAGTCGTCGTTAATTACACCCGATAGGTTTTGCTTGGCGTAATCGACTCCGATAACGACTCCGAGCAGCGCGAGCAAGCCAAGCATCAGAAAGACTTCTCCCGCGGTGGTCCGCGAGGGTGGCCCTCCCTCCCGCTGGCCGGCCGTGCGCTCGTAGAGCTTCACGACGCCCCAGATGATGAGGATCAACGGCGACCAGCGCAGGACCGTGCTGCCGATTTCGTAGCCGCGATAATTGTGAAGAAGCAGCAACACACCGACGGCGATAAGCACGATTCCAACGAAAATGTTGCTACTGCGGGGACGGAGCGAAGCCATCAGCCACCCTGCCCGGAGGAAGAGCTTGGCGGGGCCGGCGGGTGCGAGCCGGGGGGCGGCGGTACGTAACGCGGCGCGCCCGGCGGCAGGGGCGCGTACACATGGCCCGTCATGGGAGCGAGCGCGGAAGCTAGCAGAATCGCGCCCATGACAATCAGGATCACCGGATACGTGTTGTTCATGTGGAACGCGCTGCCCCGCCCTGTTTCTTGTAAGAGCAGCAGCAATCCTATCGTAATGATGACGGCGGGACCCATCAGTCCCCGAAGCGTGCAACGCGGGCAGGAGCAACGAAATCGAGTTCCCATTGCGCAAACCTCCTAAGGACGTCCGCCCAGCCGGTTGCGAAACATGAATACGCCGATAATGATCAGGAGCACCGGCCAGAACTGGCCGACCCGGTACCAGGGGAACCAGTCGAAGTTATTCAGAAGCAGAATCACTCCTACGGCGATCAGGATGATCGGGCCAAGCGGCCGGTCCTTACTCCAGTTTTCCAGCGGGTCGGGCGTGGCCATGGAACCCGAGGCGTGCTCTCGCGCAACGCGCATCGAGTCAAACGCGGTGTAGAAGATGAAGCCGGCAAGCAAGATACCGAGGCCAGCCTCGAAGCCCGCGTCCCCGCCGCTGCTGAGGCCGGCGATAAGCGCCGCAAAAATTACAATTTGCAGCAGCGCCTTCCGGTATTGACCGTTGTAAACCGCTCCAAGGCCGGGGAAGAGAAAACCGAGAATAAATGCCAGGCCGGGATGACTCCTGCGCGGGCCGGTCATTGCTGGTGGCGCGAAGGCGGCTGGCGCCGCCGCCGATGTGTCGGCAGGCGGAGCATACGGAGATTGCGCCGGAATTCCCATTACGCTTGCCAGGCAATCCTCGCAATAGAGCACGTCCCGAACAGGCCGGACGCAGACCCTGCACATGGCCTTCCCGCAGTTACGGCAGTAGCCGGCGGCTTCGGCGTCCGAATGCACGGCGCACTTCATCGGATGTTCCTCCCACGGAAAGGAGCAACAAACCCGGGCAGCTCCTCGGCAAGCATCTCAAAATTGTGGTAAACGCCATTTGCTCGATTCTGCTGTCGTGTGCCGGGCTTGGTGCCGTCGGTGCTTCCCGGTTCTTTCTTCGGCGCGGAAGCCGGCAGCACGTCCTGTGATTCTCCGGGCGCGGCTTTGTTGTCGCGGATTTGTGCTTGAACCTCATTCACCACGCGCAAATCGCTGACAAATTTCACACCGCGGGCGTACGCGTAATGCGCCTGCCGGTCCGCATTCCGATAGATGCTCACGGGGCTCAGGTCCGCGAGCTTCGGCTTGCGCAGGGAAAAGCCAAACGCGGAGGCGATCACGAGAAAAGTCGCCGCAACCGACGCAATTCCGTAAACCACTGGCTGCGGCTTGAGATTCCGCAGCCAGCCCGCCAGCGCGCGCCAGCCGCTGAGCGTCTCCCGCGGCCCGAGTGTCTTGTCAAGGATCGCATAAACCAGTCGCGGCGCTTCTTCGGCCTGCGGCATCGCGTGCAATTCCCCGACAAGCTGAGAGACTTGAGCAAACAGCGGCGCGCATTGCGCGCAAACGCGCACGTGCGCCTCGAAGGCGGCGCGTTCTTCGGCACTGAGCTGCCCATCCAGGCAATCGCTCAGCCGCGCTTCGATTTGTTCGCAAGTCCAGTTCATCGGAGTCATGAGGGCCGCACCCCCATTTGTTGCAAAACGCGCGCAAGCTCGATCCGGCCGCGGTTAATTCTCGATTTTACGGTCCCTTCTGGCACCGCCAAAACCCTTTGTATCTCGATGTACTCTAATTGCTGCAAATCCCGCAAAATCACCGCTTCCCGCAATTCCGGAGAGAGCTTTGTAAGCGCCGCCTGCACCTGCTGGCTCAACTCGCCGAGGAGCGCCTGCTCATCCGGGCGGCGCGCCGAGGATTCTTTGTTCTCCACCACCGGCATGGCGTCATCGAGCGAATCCGTCGCCCGGTCCCGCTTCGTTCTCCGGTAATGATCGATCAACAGGTTCCGCGTCACGCTTGTCATCCAGGTCGCAAAACCGCCGTGCGCCGAACGATAGCTCCCGAGCGTTCGGTACACGCGAAGGAAAACTTCCTGCGACAGGTCTTCGGCTTCCGTGCGGTTGCCGGTAAACCGGTAGCAGATGTTAAAGATGCGACGCGTGTGGCGGCGCACAAGTTCCTCCCAGGCCGACCCATCGCCCTGGAGGCATTGCTGGACCAGTTGGGCATCCTGCTCCAACGCTTCAAAGCCTCAAAGCTGCTTGACGAACGCGATTTTCGCCAAGCCGCCCAGGTTCCATGTCGCCGCGCAAGCGGCGCATGCTGGATGCATCCTGGATGGCTGCATCCCGGCCTGCCATACAATGGAACGAAAAGTGCCTGCGAAAAGTTCCCCTTGTATTTGTCGACTGTGTCAGCACCAAGCCAGCGGCATCTTACCGGGAAAACTCCAGAAAACAAACGGGAAACAGCCGCTTCGGGCCCCTTTGGCCTTTGAGCGGAAGGTGCCGGCGGAGGGACCGAAAACCGCCCAACGCGGTTCGGTCGTGTACATAGGCATCGCCGTTTTCCATGGCGAGTGCGGCCACGTGCATATCCCTAAGCCGGCTGCCTCCTTGCGAGCCGCGGGAATATCGGCTCCGAAGCAATGCGTTTCCCGGCGCAAGAGTCTGGAACTGTCTGGTCGAGTGAACTCCTCCGGCGCCATGGTGAACCCCCGCGCCAGGCACACAAACCGCGTGGACAAAAAGCTGCCCGCAAACCTTTGCCAGAGCCACGCCGAGCGACTTGACGCACGTGCACGCTGCCAGTAGGCTGGCGTGCGCATGGAGAAACCTTCGAGGAAGCTCCTTCTCATCTCACTGGGTGTTGCCGTCCTTGGTTTCCTCCTCTATCGTTCCCGTGACCTGCTGCATGCGGGCGATTTCTTTCGCAGCGCCGCTGACGCCGTCCGCCGCACCAACCCCCTCCTGCTATGCCTCTCCCTGGTTGCCATTTACACTTGCTACGGCATTCGTGCGTTGCGCTGGCAAGTCTTGCAGCGCAACCTTGGCCGTTCCCGGTTTTGGCAAATCTACGGGATGACGGTAGCGGGTTTTGCCTCCATATTTCTCTTTGGCCGCCCCGGCGAGCCCGTGCGCATTCTCCTGCTCGCTCGCAAAGAGGAGCATCCCGTTTCCGATCTTTTCGGCGTCTACGTCGTCGAACGCATTCTGGATTTCGCCAGTACGCTGGTGATCGCGGCGCTCGGCCTGTTCCTCATCAGTTCGCGTAGCAGCGCGGATAGCGGCATGGCCAAATTCGTGCCTGCATTTCAGACGGCGGGAGGTCTGCTCGGAGCGGCCGTTTTTGCGGCGATTGCCCTCGTGGTTTTCGTGCGCTGGCGCGGTGCCGGCATACTCGAGCGGCGCCTTGCGCCGTGGCTCGCGGCCGGCAAGTGGAAGAAGCGCCTGGCTGGGACGCTGCTGGGGCTCGCTCGCGGCGTTCAGACCATCCGCACCGGGAGTGACCTGTTCTTGGCCACGCTGTACTCCGCGGCGCACTGGTTTCTCGTACTGTTGATTTATCTTTGGGTGCCGCATGCGTTTGGTGGCCGGCTCGCCGAGCTGAACCTTGGCGACGCCATGTTGCTCATGGCGTTCACCCTTGTCGGGTCCATTGTGCAACTGCCTGGAATCGGCGGCGGGTCACAGGTCGCCTCCGTTCTTGTGTTCACCAAGGTCTTTGGGGTAGAACCGGGGCTGGCTGCGGCGGCGGCCATCATGATCTGGCTGATTACCTTTGCCGCCGTAGCCATTGTCGGCACCCCGATTCTGATTCATCAGGGGCTTTCGCTCGGCCAGTTGAGGGAAATGGCCGATCACGAGCGCGCCCGCGAGGCAAGCGCCGGAGATCTGGGTGTCAGCGGAGAGCTTGAGTGAAATGTCCTTTTTGCGCGCATATTGACGACAAGGTGATCGATTCCCGTGAGGGACGCACCGGCGACACCATTCGCAGGCGCCGCGAGTGCCTCAAATGCGGCCGCCGCTTCACCACGTATGAACGCATCGACGAAATTCCATACATGGTCATCAAAAAAGATGGCCGCCGAGAACGCTTCGAACGCCAGAAGATTCTGCAAGGACTGTTGAAAGCGTGCGAAAAGCGCCCGGTCGCGACTCCAAAGCTCGAATCCATCGTTGATGAAATCGAAGGCGTCGTGCACGACGCCACCGAGCGCGAGCTGACTACCACGGAGATCGGTGAAATGATCATGCATCGCCTCAAAAAGCTCGACAAGGTCGCTTACGTGCGTTTCGCCAGCGTCTACATGGATTTTAAGGATGTACAGGAGTTCATGAGCGAGCTGAAGAACCTGCTGAAGGATCGTTCGAAGAAGTGATTAACGCGGCCACACGCCCGCGGTGAACGATTTGATGGTGTGGAAACCCAGCTTCTCGTAAAGGCGCACCGCGCCGCGATTTTCCGAGGTCACCGTCAGCGTCAACTCCTTGAACCTCATCCCGCGCAGCGCCTCGACGGAAGCCAGCATCAGCATTCGGCCGATGCCGTTGCCCTGAAAGCCAGGCTGGACGCAAATTTGCGTGGTATGCCCGACGCCCGGCGAGACTTCACTCGTCAGCACAGCCGCAATCAGGTCGTCGCTGCCCGGCTCGTGCAGGACGAACGAAGCGCCCGGAACGAATTGGCCGCAGCCCGGCAGCAGAACGATATTTTTCAGAAACCGCAGCGCGCCGCTCCGGCTGCGATACTGATCATTGATCTCGCCGTCCACGTGGTTCGTATAGGAAAGATAAATCAGCTTGGCGCAAGGCTCGAAGTAGCGGTCGTGCCAGCGTGCGATCCGCACGCCCTGCAGCGGAGCGGGCTTCGTAACCGGCGCTTGTGCCAGCTCCAGCAGCATGAATTGCCTCGTATACAAGCGAAAACCTTGCTCGCGCAGGGGCAATTCGACCGGTCCGCTAAACGGCATGAGCTGCGCCTCGATGCGCGAAAGCTGCGGAAGGCCGCGCATACCGAACAGAGTTTCTTCCAGCAAACGCCGCCCGACATTGGTCTGCGCGAATCGGGATGCCACGTATAGGCCGCCGATCAGACCTTTTTGCTCTTCCAGGACGTAAAAGGAATATCCCGCCGCGGCGCCATTCTCGAACGCCACGCAGCCGGCCAGCGCATGCGCATCCAGAAACCGCTTGATCAGGTCCAGCGCGCCGCGGTAGTCCCAGTGCAAATCCTCGCGCCAGTGCCGGGCCTCCTCCTCAAAGAGCGGCTCCAGTTGCTTGACGG
This sequence comes from Candidatus Acidiferrum sp., assembly GCA_035652855.1. Classification (GTDB taxonomy): domain Bacteria; phylum Acidobacteriota; class Terriglobia; order Acidiferrales; family UBA7541; genus Acidiferrum. The sequence goes on along the minus strand of DASRCZ010000230.1, from coordinate 331 downwards.
TGGATTGGCGAAGGTCGATGATATTCATCATGGCTGCGGGCCGGCCGGCCCGGCCTCTTCAAACCAATCATAGCCGATTGGCTGACGGGCCGCGAAATGCGGCTTTCCCCCTCGAGGGGGACTGGCTCGGTTATGGCTCTGGCTCCGCTGCTTTTCCTCACACGACACACGGCCTCGCCTTTCCGTCAAGGGCGGCTCGAAGCGCATGCTAGCATCTGAACATCGCGTCAGGAATTTACGAAAGCTGTTGAGCGGCGTGCGCCTGAATCCAGCGAACGCGCGGACCACGAATGCCGATCCTTTTCGAACTGCGGTATCCCACGAAGTGGTA
>DASRCZ010000229.1:0-7415 GCA_035652855.1 Candidatus Acidiferrum sp. | reverse complement strand
GGCTTTCCATGGTGAAGGTCGTGACGATCCTGGTGTTTATTGTGCTGGGAGCGGCGCTATTGCTTGGGGTGGGATTTCCGCGAATCGGGTTCGCGAACTACACCGAGCACGGCGGATTCCTGCCGAATGGATGGAGCGGCGCGGGGCTTGGTGTGGTGATGGGCGTTTTCAGCTTCTTTGGCGTGGAAACGGTGGGAAGCACCGCGGGAGAGGCGGCAGACCCGAAGGCAAGCGTGCCACGAGCGCTGCGGCGAACGCTGCTGGCTCTGACGATTTTCTACCTGGCCGCGCTGACGGTGGTGGTCGGGATTGTGCCGTGGCCGCGTATCGGACTCGGGGAGAGTCCCTTTGTGCGGGTTTTCGAGCAAGTGGGAATTCGCGGAGCGGGCCACGTGATGAACTTTGTGGTGCTCTCCGCCGCGCTTTCCAGCGCCATGGCGAATCTCTATTTTGCGGCGCGGCTGCTCTTTTCGCTTGCGCGCGGCGGGTATGCGCCCAAGGCGTTTGGGCGCTTAAGCCAGAAGGGCATGCCGGTACCGGCGGTGCTGGCCTCGGCAGTCGGAATGGTGGCCGCCTTGGTGTTGTCTGGTGTGTTCAAGGATTCGCTGTTCGTATACATGGTGGGGCTAAGCACCTTCGGCGGATTGTTTGCTTGGTCGATGGTCCTGCTGACGCATCTGTCCTTCCGGCGATTCCACGAGCGGCGGGGCCAGGCGTATTTGCAGCTCAGTCCGCGCGGACCGTGGGTCTCTTTAGCGGGCCTTGGGAGCCTGATCGCGGTCCTGATTTCCACGTGGTGGGTGCCAGGGTTTCGCGTGACTCTGGTGGCCGGAGTACCGTGGCTGCTGTTCGTGACGGTGTGCTACGTTGTCTGGAAGAAGGTGCGGATGAGGAGTGCGCGGGCGGCGACTCCCGCCCCTGCGGAATGAAGCAGGTCTCAAGGTGAATGCAATGGATGAGCTGCTGAAGTGGCGGAGCAAATTTCCGATCCTCGAGCGAACGACGTATCTGATCAGCAATTCGCTCGGCGCAATGCCGCGCGAAGTCTATGACAGCCTGCGGGCGTATGCGGATTCCTGGGCGGAGCGCGGCGTGCGGGCATGGGAGGAGAGTTGGTGGGAGCTGGGCGCGAGTACCGCGGACCTGATTGCGCCGCTCATCGGAGCGGGCCCGGGCCAGATCTCGCTGCATCAGAACGTGACCACGACCCAGGCGGTGATCGCTTCGTGCTTCGACTTCCGCGGGCCCCGAAATAAAGTCGTGATGGTGGACCTCGAGTTTCCCTCGATTCAGTACTTCTATCACGAGCAGAGGCGGCTCGGCGCGCGCGTGGAGTTGGTGAAGTCGCCGGACCTGGTGCGCATCGATCTGGAGAAGCTGCTGGCGGCCATCGATGAAACCACGTTGCTGGTGCCGATATCACAAGTCTTGTTTCGAAGTTCGTACGTGGTGGATGCCAAGGCGGTGATTGAGCGGGCGCATCGCGTGGGAGCTCACGTGGTCTTGGATTTGTTTCAGGCAACGGGAACGATTCCGGTCGACGTAAGCGCGCTGGGAGCGGATTTTGCGGTGGGCGGAGTGCTGAAGTGGCTCTGCGGCGGGCCGGGAGTGGCGTACCTTTATGTGCGCGAGGATTTGCGGACGAAGCTCCAGCCGGCGCTGACGGGCTGGCTCGCGCACCGGCGGCCTTTTCACTTTGAGCCGGGCGCGATCGACGCACGCGACGATTCCTATCGCTACATGAATGGCACGCCGCACGTCCCGGCGCTCTATGCGTGCCGGCCGGGACTGGAGATTTTGAACCGCGTGGGGCCGGCCGCAATTCGCGAGAAGTCCATGCGCATGACCAAGCGGCTGCTCGAGGGAGCAAAGGAGCACGGCTGGCGCGTAAATACGCCCGACAATCCGGCGGAACGGGCGGGAACCGTTTCCGTGGATTGCCCGCACGCGGCGGAGGTCTGCCGGGAACTGCTGGCGCGGGACATTCTGGTGGATTATCGCCCCAAGGCAGGAGTGCGCCTCTCGCCCCACTTCTATAATAGTGAAGAGGAGTGCGATTTCGGGCTCGCGCAGATGGCGGAGATTCTCGAGACGCGTGCCTGGGAAAAGCACGCCACGGTTGGCAGTCACGCTTGAGCCGCGGGGAAGCTGGGCGCCACGAGGCTGGCGCTCCACCCAATGAGCTGGAATTGGAAGCATCTGCGGGAACACGGCCCGGAAAAGAGCGAAGAAACCGGCGCCGGCGAGGATGCGTTTGCCGAAAAGCGCGCGGCGATGGTGGAGAAGCAGATTCGGCGGCGCGGAATCCAGGACCCGGCGGTGCTCGGCGCGATGCTCGCCGTGCCGCGGCACGAATTCGTGGCAGAGCAGTATCGGGCACAGGCCTACGACGATGGGCCGCTGCCGATCGGCGGGGGACAGACAATTTCGCAGCCATATATCGTGGCGGTGATGACAGCGGTGCTGCGTCTGAAGCCCGGCGACCGCGTTCTGGAGGTCGGCACCGGCTCCGGCTATCAGGCCGCCGTGCTCTCGCGCATCGTCGCGGAAGTGTATTCGATTGAAGTGCGGGAGGATTTGCGGGCGGAAGCGAAGCAGCGACTCGAGCGCCTGGGCTACAACAACGTGCATGTATTTCTGAGAGATGGAACGCTGGGATTGCCAGAACACTCGCCGTATGACGGAGTACTCGTCGCGGCTGCCGCGCCCGGCGTGCCGCAGCCGTTGCTCGAGCAGCTTGCAGAGGGTGGCCGGCTGGTGATTCCCGTCGGGGATGCGGAATATCAGGAGCTGGAACTCGTGGCGCGGACTGCCGGCCGTTTCGAGCGAAAGCGGCTGGATGCGTGCCAATTTGTGCCTCTCATTGGGTACCATGGTTGGCCGGAAGCGCCCCCACGATGAGCACAACCGCGCCGGAACTTAGCATCGTCATTCCCGCCTACAACGAAGAGTTGCGACTACCCGCGTCGCTTGAGAGGATCGCGGCGTTTCTCCATTCGAACGGCAGGCCGGCGGAAGTGATCGTCGTGGATGACGGGTCGCGCGACCGGACCGCGGAAGTCGCCGGGAGTTTTCGCCGCAAGCTCCCCGGATTGCGCGTGCTTTCGAACGAGGTGAACCGCGGCAAGGGTTACAGTGTGCGCCGCGGCATGCAGGAGGCGCGCGGCGACCTGGTGCTCTTCACGGACGCGGACCTCTCGGCGCCCATCGAAGAGTCGGAGAAACTCCTGGCGGCGCTAGGGGAAGGCAACGACGTGGCGATTGGCTCCCGGGCGGTGGACCGGGGCTTGATCGAAGTGCACGAGTCGCCGCTTCGCGAATTCGCCGGAATCATCTTTAACAAGATTGTGCGGATCACGCTGCGATTGCCGTTCGTGGATACGCAATGCGGCTTCAAAGCGTTCCGGCGCGAGCGGTGCAGGATCATTTTCAACCAGCAGCGCATCGAGCGTTTTGGGTTCGACCCCGAATTGCTGTATCTGGCGCGCCATCACGGCTTGAAGACGGCGGAGATTCCCGTGCGATGGGCGCATTCGCCGGCGACTAAGGTGAATATGCTGCGCGACAGCCTCCAAATGTTCGGGGACGTGTTCCGGATTCGGTGGAACGCGATGGCGGGAAGATATCCGAAAGGCATAAAGGGCCAGGGAGCAATTGGGGAGGGTAGCTGAGTACTTTGCTCCACAAAGTACTTGACAGTTCTCGCTTGCATTCGATAGGGTATGGGCATGGCTGCACCGAGTCCTCTGCGATCCCCGGCAGCGCCGATTCCGATCGATGCGCGGGCGGCGGATCACCTTCGGTACATTCGAGAGACGATGGCCCGGGCGGCGGAATTCACGGCTGTGCCCGGCTGGGGCGGCGTGGCGATGGGCCTGACCGCTCTCGCAGCGGCGTGGATTGCTCACCGGCAGGCGACACCCAGGGCCTGGCTGACGGTTTGGCTCGCGGAGGCGTTCGTCGCGGTGGCCATAGCGGCGGCCACGGCGGCGACAAAGGCGCACCGCGTGGATTCGCAGTTGTTTTCCGGGCCGGGGCGCAAATTCGTGCTGAGCTTTGCCCCGCCGATTGTCGCCGGGGGGCTGCTGACGTTCGCGCTGGTTCATGCCGGAGCGGTCTCAACCCTGCCCGGAGTGTGGCTGCTGCTTTACGGCGCAGCGATCGTGACCGGCGGAGCGTTTTCGGTGCGCGTTGTGCCGGTGATGGGGCTGTGCCTGATGGCGATGGGCACGGCCGCGATATTTTCCCCGGCAGGCTGGGGCGATTTGTTCATGGCGGGAGGATTCGGGATCGTGCAGATGATTTTCGGATTTTTGATCGCGCGGAGATTCGGAGGCTGAGCGCATGGCCAAGTCTTCGACAGCACGAGACGAACGGGTGCGGCGGAGGGACGGCGCCGGGCCGTCTGGGGTAGCCGCGGCGGCGCGGGAGGCGGTTCCGCAGGATCTGGACCGGCTGATTCACGAACGGATGCGGCTGGGGATTGTGAGCGCGCTGGCAGTAAACCGGTCGCTGACGTTCAACGAGCTGAAGGCGCTGCTGAAAACGACGGACGGCAACTTGAGCGTGCATGCGCGGAAGCTGGAGGAAGCGCAGTACATCGTGTGCGCAAAGTCCTTTGAAGGGCGTTTGCCAAAGACGGAATACCGGCTTACAGCGAGCGGGCGGAAGGCGCTGGAGCGGTATCTCAATCATATGGAGGCCCTGATCCGGGCTACGCGGGAAGGCTGAAGGGCAATTTTTTTTGCGCGCAAGCTTTATGTTGCAGAGTAATTTACAGTATAGCGGCGCAGAGATACCGGGTGCGACATGAACCAAGCATTTCCACAAAACGTTCTCGAGCGGCCTCTGCCGGCCAATCAGAATCTGCTGCACGTTGGCATCATTTCGGATGGAAACGGCCGGTGGGCGAGCGCCCGAGGGCTGCCCCGCTCGGCCGGCCATCGCGCGGGAGCGGAAGCGGCTCGGCGGGTGATTGAGGCCGCGCCGCGCTTGGGGATCCACACGCTGACGATGTTTGCGCTGTCTTCGGCCAACTGGAAGCGGCCCGAGGCGGAGGTGGACGCGATTCTGCGGCTGCTGCACGAATACGTGCTTACGGAAACCGCGAGTTGCATGCAAGAAGGAGTGCGGTTAAGCGTGATTGGACGGCGCGACCGGCTGCCCCGGACGCTTCGCGAGGCGATTGCGGGAGCGGAAGCGGCAACGGCTCGCGGCACGCGTCTGCACCTGCGGCTGGCGGTGGACTATTCGGCGCGCGATGCAATCTATGCGGCGGCGTGCCGGTTCTATAAGGTTACGGAGCTTTCGGCCGAGTCTTTTGCACGCGTGCTCTCGGAAGTACACCGGGGCGGCTCGACGGATCTGGACCTGCTGATTCGAACGGGAGGCGAGCAGCGCTTATCGGATTTTCTGCTCTGGGAAAGCGCGTTTGCGGAACTGGTGTTCCTGCAGAAGCGCTGGCCGGATTTTACAGTGGCGGATCTGGAAGCTGCGATCGCGGAATACTATCGCCGGGAGCGGACCCGAGGAGCGCTGCCAGCGGAAGCCGTGAGCTAAACGGCGGGGGAGTTCGCCAGAGCGCCGGAGTCGCGGGACTATCGCGAGGACCCGGCGCCGTTGGGGGAGGATAGAACGAGCGCTGGCAGCAGAAGCCAGTTGCAATTGACCGATTCCAACGGAAGTATCGAGATCATGAAGGCGATGCAGGCCGCTTCAACCGGCTGCTCTGCGCGCCCGGTGCATGGCGAAGGCCTTTTGCAAGACTCGAGAGGCGGTTTCCGTTAGTCCGAACTGAGAGAGCTCCTGCTCGGACGCAAACCTGGCGTCGGTGACATCGCTGCCAGCCCGGAGGCGGCCTTCAATCACTTCGCACAGGTAGTCGATGATGACGTAGTGAAAGCGCGGGCGTTGATTCGCCGGACCGTCCGCCGGGAGGATGCCCTTTTGCTGATCGTCGCTGCCGCAGATGCGATCGAACACTTCGATCACATCGAGGACGCGGACGCGCAAGCCCGTTTCCTCGAGAAGTTCCCGGGCCACGCCCTGCTGAAGGGATTCTCCCAATTCGAGTATTCCGCCGGGAATCGACCATTCTCCGCGCAAAGGCTCACTGCCGCGCCGAATCAGTAGCGCGCGCTCATTCTGGATCACCACGCCGCCGACCCCGACCAGCGGGCGCTCAGGGTATTCTCGTGAGGAAGCCATGCCACACGCCGTATCCTCTTCGTACCGGCGGCACTGGTACGATGCGCAGGAGTTGAATTCCCGATGCACGGTATATAATACGATGCAAGGTGGCGGGGGCGGTTGAGCCACCGCTTTCGCGAAAGGTACCGGAGGTCGTCGTCGTGATTCGCTGTCCTGAATGTTCCGCCGAGATTGACGTCGATGAAGACGAAGTGGAAGAAGGCGAGATTCTGAGCTGCCCCGAATGCGAATCGGAGCTGGAAGTATCGCAAACACATCCCGTCCACCTGAACCTGATTTCTGACGATTTGGACGAAGAAGAAGAAGAGGACGAAGCGGAAGGCGATTTGGGCGTGGACGAAGATCTTTCCGGCGAAGACAAAGAAGAGGACGACGAGGAAGAAGACGAAGAATAGCCTGGCATCTTTGAGAACGTGCCGCGCCATCTAAGAGCCGAGGAGCAACTCCGTTGGCCATTTCTCGCCTGCATGGTGTGTTCTTGCTGTCAGCGTTGGCGTGCTTCGCCGCTCCCGCAGTGGCACAGGAACAGGCGTCGCCCAAGCCTGGGACGGATTCCGCGCAGGCGGCCTCTTCCAGTGCAAAGAAGAATAGTCACGCATATGATTTTCTGATTAAGGGGACCGTCTTCACGGACAAGGCGCTGGCCTTTCCAGGTGTACAACTGAGAATCAAGCGCGCGGGTGAGAAGAAATTTCGCTGGCAGACCTACACCAATTCGCGCGGCGAATTTGCGGTGCGCGTGCCGCAGGGATCGGACTACGAATTGGCGGTGCATGCAAAAGGATTCGCGGACCAGACGCTAGCCATCGATGCAAAGACTGGCGACTACCTGGACGACATCGTCTTCCGGATGCAGCCCACAGGAGGCAAAAGGTGAGATCGAGTGCGCGATGGACCTTGATGGCCGCAATAGGCGCCGCATTGCTGATTCTGGCGGGCGCTGCGGCAGCACAAGATGCCAAACGCGAGGCGCAACTCCGAACGGTCACAGGAGTCGTCACCGACAGAGCGGAAAACCCCGTGACCGGGAGTGTTGTTTTCCTCCAGAACATGCGCACAAAAGTCGTCCGCAGCAGCTACACGGAGCAAGACGGCGGTTACCGGTTCAGCGGACTGGACCCGAATGCGGATTACGAGGTCCACGCCGAGAAAGATGGCGCGAAATCCGCCACCCGCACCGTTTCGAGTTTCGATACACGCAAGGA
>DASRCZ010000228.1:0-11775 GCA_035652855.1 Candidatus Acidiferrum sp. | reverse complement strand
CCCCCTAACGGCAATTGCGGCGTTGCGATACGTTACCGGCGCGCCGCGTGGTTCGCGAGCAGGGGCGGCAAATCCGTGAGGCGGTCGAGGTAAACGTCGGCAGGATAGGCGGCGCGGTCGTGTACCCCGAAGCCGTAGTTGACAGCCGCGGCAAACATCCCCGCATTGCGAGCCGTTTGGACATCCACTTCGGAATCGCCGACGAACAGGGCATCGTTCGGTTTCGTGTTGAGCTCCCGAAGAATGGTTCTGGCGCCGAGTGGATCGGGCTTCTTCGTGGCAAAGCTGTTGCCTCCGTAGACGACGCGAAAGTATTTCGAGAGGCCAAGCGCATCGAGGATGCGGCCGCTTACCCGATATGGCTTGTTGGTGAGCACGGCCATCGGCCGTGAAATCCGAGCGAGCGCATCCTCGACGCCGGGATAAACCGATGTGTGATCCAGCTTGTGGTCCTCGTAATACTCGAGGAAGAATTTCAGCCCGCGCTGCACTTCTTCCTCCGATGCGCCGCCGCCGAGACTCGACGCCACGAGCTGCGGAGCGCCGCGGCCGATGTAGCCGGAGATGATTCGCTCGGGAAGCTCGGGGCGCCCGAGTTCGCGGAGCATGGCGTTTACGGAGAGCACAAGGTCGCGCTTCGAATCGATCAGTGTTCCATCCAAATCGAAAATTAGCGCGCTTACCGAGGAGAAGCCTTGGTTGACCATGAGGCAAATAGTTTAATACGCCGCGTTCGCGAAACCCGCTGCTCCGAGTTGTCAGCGCCGCTGGCCGAGGGAAAACTTGCCATCCGGCGGAGCACTTGGCAGACTCAACGCGTGCTGATTGGCCTTTTCCCCGAACTGGACGCGCCAGGAGGCGTGCAGCGCGCCGGCCGCCACATGGCGGCTGTGATGACGGAGTTTGCAGCGAGTCGCGGGCTGGAATGCAGGCTGCTGAGCCTGAACGACACGCCCGTGCTGCACCGCATGGCCCTAGGCGAGCGGGAATTTGTGTTCACCGGGAGCGCGCGAGCGAAAGCGCGGTTCGCGGCAACGGCGATTCGCGCCGCGCGAAGGGGCGCAAAGCTGGTTCTTGCAGCGCATCCCCACCTGGCGCCGGTGGCACGCGCGATGCGCGTGGCGGCGCCCAAAGCCAAAATGATCGTCTGCACCCACGGCATTGAAGTGTGGGAGCCGCTTTCGAGCTGGAGACGGCGAGCGTTGCGGCGCGCAAATTTGGTCCTGGCGCCCAGCCAAAGTACCGCCGAGCACGTCCGGCTGCAGCAAGGCGTGCCGGCGCAGCGCCTGCGCGTCCTTCATTGGGGACTCGATCCGCAGTTCGAAGCGCTGCTGGCGGCTTCACCACAACCATCGCCTCCTCCAAATTTTCCAACGGGGCGCGTGATTCTGGCGGTTGGCCGCTGGACCGCCGCCGAGCGCTACAAGGGCATGGACACGCTGATCACCGCCTTGCCGCGGCTTTTGCCGCGCTGGCCGGAACTGCAATTGGCGCTTGTGGGCGACGGCGACGACCGGCCGTGGCTCGAGCACCTGACCGAACGAAACGGCGTGCGGCGGCACGTGGCGTTTTTCTCCGGCGTAAGCTACGCGGAGCTCTCCGCATGCTATTCCGCCTGCGAGATTTTTGCGCTGCCGAGCCGCGCCGAAGGCCTTGGCTTGGTGTACCTCGAAGCCATGGCGCGCGGCAAGCCCGTCATTGGCGGGGCGCACGGCGGCGCCCCGGAAGTCATCGAGGACGGCGTAACGGGCTATTTAGTTCAGCACGGGGATGCGGTGCAGCTTGCAACTTCGATCGAGACGCTGCTTTCGCATCCTGACCTCGGCCGCGAAATGGGAAGGCGCGGGAAACAGCGCGTCGAGGATGAATTCCGCTTCGGCGTTTTTGCGAAGGCGTTCAAAAAAATCTTGCGCGAACAATGCGAATCCTGAAGGTCACGGCGACGTATGCGCCGTTCCTCGAGTTCGGCGGCCCGCCCATCAAAGTGAAAGCCCTGGCGGAAGGACTTGCGCGGCGAGGGCACGCAGTGACCGTCCTGACCTCCGATTGGGGACTCGAGTCGCGGCTCGCGGCGGATTCGATCGAGATCAAAACGGACCGCTCGCCCTTCGGTTGGAGGCGCTCCGAGGCAGGCGTGCAGGCGATCTATCTGCCGGCGTGGTTCCGGCGCCGCGCGCTGACCTGGAATCCCGCGGTGAAGCGGTATTGCCGGGCGCGCCTCAAGGACTTTGACGTCGCGCATATTTTCGGACTCTATGACTTGCTTGGTCCCGCGGTCAGCGCCGCGTGCCGCGCGCGGAACATACCGTACGTCGTCGAGCCCATCGGAATGTTTGTGCCGATTGTGCGGAACCTCGCGCTGAAGCGTATATATCGTGCGCTCTGGGGGAACCGCATGCTCTCCCGCGCCTCGGCCCTGATTGCCACCGCCGAACAAGAGCGCCAGGAACTGATCGATGGCGGGCTCGATTCGGCGAAGATCAAACTGCGGCGGAACGGCGTGGAAATTCCGGCGGCTTTGCCGCCGCACGGAGCATTTCGCGCAAAGTTCAAGCTTCCTCTCGATTCCAAGGTCGTGCTTTTCCTTGGAAGGCTTTCCGCAAAGAAAAGCCCCGAACTGCTTTTGCGGGCGTTTGCAAAGGCCGAGAACCTTCGCGCGTCCGATACGCGTTTGATCTTCGCCGGTCCCGATGAGGGCGGCATGCAAAAGGCGCTTGGTGCCGAAGCGTCGCGGCTCGGATTGAGCGCGCGAGTGCACTTCGCCGGGCCGCTCTTCGGAAACGACAAGTGGGCGGCGTTTCGCGATGCGGATGTGTTCGTCTTGCCTTCGCAGAACGAAAATTTTGGCAACACGGCGGCGGAAGCCGCCGCGGCGGGCACACCCGTGATTCTGACCGAGAATTGCGGAATTGCATCGCTGCTGGGAAACGATGCGGCCGTGCTTGTGAAGCACGATGCCCAGGAGCTCTCAAGCGCTCTCGAGCGCGTGCTGGGCGATGCCGGCCTTCGCGCCAAACTCGCGGCCTGCGGGATGGCCGCGGCTCGGCGGCTTGGCTGGGCGGAGCCGGTCGAGGAAATGGAAGCGCTCTATGAGAAACTTGCCGCGGGACGATCCAGAACGGCAAAATAGCCGTTCCTCGGAGAGATTCGTGTTCCTTTTGGCGCCGGAAATCGGGGTGTAACGTGTGCGGCATCTGCGGCGTCGCGTTCGCAAGCCAGGCGCACTCAGCGGAATCCCGCGTAAGAAAAATGACCGGGGCGATGGCGCATCGCGGCCCGGATGATGAGGGATTTCTCTGCGATGCCCGCGCTCCCGGTCTTGCGCTGGGCATGCGGCGCCTCAGCATCATCGATCTCGCCGGCGGGCATCAGCCGGTGTGGAACGAGAACCGCAGCATCGCCGCGATGCTGAACGGCGAGATCTACAACTATCAGGAGCTGCGCGAACGTCTGGCGCGGCTCGGGCACCGGTTTGGCAGCAAGTCCGATACCGAGGTGTTGGTGCACGCGTGGGAGGAATGGGGCGAGGACCTGCTCTCCGAATTGCGTGGAATGTTCGCTTTTGCGCTGATTGATTTTCGCGCCCGCTTCGCTACATCGCCCATCCTGTTTCTCGCGCGCGATCCGCTCGGAATCAAGCCGCTCTATTACACGCAAGCGAATGACGGTTTTGCCTTTGCCTCGGAAGTGCGGGCGTTGCTCGCGGGTGGCGCCGAACGCCGCATCTCCCAGGACGCGCTGACCTCGTACCTGCTGTTTGGCAGCGTTTCCGAGCCGGTGACGCTCGTCGAAGGCATTTTTTCGCTTCCGCCCGGGCATCGGATGCTGCTGTATTTGCCCGAGCGCCGGCGAACCCCGCGCGCCCGCCCTTGGTGGGATCCCACGCGGAGCCCGGCTGCGCGCGACCCAAAGCGGCCGCGCAACTTCAGCGAAGCGGTCGAGCGGGTGCGGCTGGCGCTCGCCGATGCCGTGCGCACGCACTTGATTGCCGACGTGCCGGTTGGGCTCTTCTTGTCAAGCGGCCTGGATTCAGGCGCCATCGCCGCGCTTGCCGGTCAAGCGGCCAAGGGCATTCGGAGCTTCACCCTGAGTTTTCCCGGCACGCGCTACGACGAGAGTGCATTGGCCAGCCTGGCGGCGGAGCGCTGCCAGACAACGCACACGGAAGTCCCGCTCGACGGCACGGCAATGCTGGCGCGACTCGAAGAAGCTTTGGGCGCGCTGGACCAGCCGACCATGGACGGAATCAACACGTATTTTGTCTCGTGGGCGGCCCGCCAGGTTGGGCTCAAAGTGGCGCTCTCCGGCCTCGGCGGCGACGAGCTTTTTGCAGGCTACAGCACGTTCGAGGATACCGCCCGGCTGCGGAATCTTGTGCGGGCGGCTTGGTTTGTGCCGGGCGCGCTGCGAAAATTCAGCGCGGGATTCGCCGCATCCTTGGTGGAGCGCGACGCCTCGCCCGACGCGGGGCGCAAAGCCGCGGCCGCTTGGGCCTGCCCGGATGCCTTTCCGCACCCATACTTTTTTGCGCGCTTGCTCTTCCCGCCGGGTTCCGTGGATCGCATCATCGAGCCGCGATTCCGGCCGAGCAGCATCAATCCGGACGGCGTGACGCTTGATCCCACCTGGCTGGCATGGCTCGAGCGCACTGCCGATGAAGCGAGAAAGCTCGGGCCGGTTGCCGGCGTGAGTTGGCTCGAGATGCGGAACTACATGGCAAACACCCTTTTGCGCGATACGGATTCCGTGAGCATGGCGCATTCGCTCGAAGTGCGCGTGCCGCTGCTGGATACGCCCCTCGTCGAGTTGATAGGGGCCCTGCCGGAAACCGCGCGCAGGCGCCAGGGAGAGCAAAAAGCTCTCCTGACGCGGGCCATGGGCGACCGGCTGCCCCCGGAAATCGCGGCACAGCGGAAGAAAACCTTTACTCTTCCCTGGCAAGAATGGCTGCGCGGACCTTTGCAACAGAAAATCGAAGCCAGCTTTGCGGACCCCGCAGCCGCATTGGCTCCGTATCTGCGTCCCACCGGCTTTCAAAACGTGTGGAAGGAATTTCAGGCGAAAAAAACCAGTTGGTCACGGCCGTGGTCGCTCTATGTGCTGAACGAATGGTGCCGCCGGCATCTGACGGCTTGAGGCGGACGGCTCCGTGCCTGCGCTAAACTGTTTCGCTGCCACATGAACATCCTTGGAATCAACGCGTATCACGGGAACGCGTCCGCCGCACTGGTCTGCGACGGCAGGCTGGTCGCGGCCGTGGAAGAAGAGCGCTTCAATCGCGTGAAGTACGCGGCGGGGTTCCCGGCCGCGGCGATTCGCTACTGCTTGCGCGAGGCCGGCATCACCCCGGCGGAAATCGACCATGTGGCCGTGCCGCGCAATCCTTACGCGCGATTGGCCACGAAACTTTTTTACGCGATTCGCATGCCGTCCTTCGCGCGCGAGCGCGCCAAAGTGCTTACGAAATTCACGGGCATCCCGGAAGCACTCGCCGCCGCATTGGATTCCGACCGGAAACAATGGAAAGCCGAGTTTCACCGCGTCGAGCATCATCAGGCGCATCTCGCCAGCAGTTTTTTTGTCTCTCCCTTCGAAGAGGCGGCCTTGCTCTCCGCGGACGGACTGGGCGATTTTGCCAGCACGATGTGGGGAACGGGCGCGGGCGGCGCCATGCAGATTAACGGCGCGATCGCCTTCCCGCATTCGCTTGGTCTCTTTTACAGCTCGGTGACTCAGTATCTCGGCTTTCTGAAATTTGGCGACGAATACAAAGTGATGGGTCTGGCCGCGTACGGCCAGCCCGAACAGCAGGATGCTTTCCGCGACATTCTGCGGTTCAATCCCGCGAAGGGAAATGCCTTCCGGCTCGGGCTTGCCTACTTCACGCACCATCGCACTGGCCCGGAGATGTCCTGGGCGGAAGCGGACAAAACTCCCGTGCTCGGAAGAATGTTCTCCGATGCCATGGCGCAACGCTTGGGAGGGCCCGCAAGGCAACCGGAGGAACCCCTCGAACAGCGGCATCGCAATCTGGCGGCTTCGCTCCAAGCGCGGCTGGAAGAGGTCTATTTGGGCATGCTCCGAAAACTCGCCGAACGCACTGGGCGGAAAGCCGTGTGTCTTGCGGGCGGCGTGGCTTTCAACTGCGTGGCAAACGGAAAAATTTTCGATGCCACGCCATTCGAACGCGTCTATGTGCATCCCGCGGCGGGCGATGCGGGGCTCTCGGTGGGCGCCGCGTTCTATGTCTGGCACCAGGTCCTTGGAAAGCGGCGCTCCTTCGTGATGGACCACGCGTACTGGGGTCCCGGCTTCGGCGCGGAAGAGATACGCGGCGCGATTGCGAGTAGCCCCGTCTCGCAAGGCGGCTTCCGCATCGCCGAGCTTTCGGAACCCGAACTGCTCCGCAAAACCGCGGAAATCATTGCGGACGGGAAAATCCTCGGCTGGTTCCAGGGGCGCGCCGAGTGGGGACCTCGAGCGCTGGGCAACCGCAGCATCGTGGCCGACCCCCGGCGGCCGGAAATGAAGGAAATCCTCAACCGGCGCATCAAGCATCGCGAAATTTTCCGGCCCTTTGCGCCGTCGATTCTCGCCGAGGCGACAGGCGAATGGTTTGAGAAGTCACATCCTTCCCCCTTCATGACGTTGGCCTATGCCGTTCGGCCCGGGAAACGCGACAAAATTCCAGCGCCAACTCATGTGGACGGAACCGGCCGCTTGCAGACCGTGACCCGCGAAGCCAATCCGCGCTATCACCGGCTGATTTCGGCTTTTGCGGAGCGTACCGGAGTGCCGGTTGTTCTCAACACATCCTTCAATGACAACGAGCCGATTGTCTGCAAGCCCGAAGAGGCGCTCGATTGCTTTCTCCGCACGCAGATGGATGCCCTGGTGCTCGGCGACTTTTTGATCACCCGTGCCTGATCTAAAGAACTTTTGAGCGCACCGTTCTTCACTGGCGCGGCTTGCCTGTACAATCTCACCGTGCGGGTCCTCCTGCTGAACCTCTATTTTCCGCCGGATACGTCTGCCACCGCGAAGATGGCGCGGATCGTGGCTGCTGCCATCGCCGAACGGCACGAAGTCACCGTGCTTTGCGGCCGGCCTTCCTATGACCCGCCCGAGCGCCGCCCCTGGAGGCCATGGCGCTCCGAGCGAATAGATCGCGTCCGCGTGATTCGCGTAGGCTCGACCGACTACCCCCGCTTCGCGATGAAGCTCCGCGTCTTGAACTACCTGACGTACGTCGCGTTTGCCGTTCCGTGCGCGCTCTTCCTTCCCTGCGACCTCGTTCTGGCTATGACCGACCCTCCCTTCGAGGGCATCGTCGGTGCTTTCGTCGCCATGCTCAAGCGCAAGCCCTTCGTTTACAACATCCGCGACCTCTATCCGGATATGGCCGTAGCCGGCTCGATCGTCGAGCCGGGCCTGCTCTCCCGCGTTTGGGAGCGGCTTCACCGCTGGGCTCTCCGCCGTGCTACCAGAGTCATCGCGCTCGGCGAAGATATGAAAGCGCGGATGGTCCGCAAGGGAGTCAGCCCGGCGCGGATCGCCGTCGTTCGCGACGGGGCGGATATTTCCCGCACGGATGCCGGCGAGCCCGCGGCGGATGGTGATGTCGTCCGCGCTATCCGCGGCGATTTCCGTTTCGTCCTGCTGCATGCCGGCAACCTTGGCTTCTACGGCGCCTGGGACACGATGCTCGCCGGGGCCCGGGAACTCGCCGGCGATGGCGCCGCTCTCGTCTTCGTCGGAGACGGAGCGCAGCGCCCCGCATTGCAAACCGCGGCGCGTGAGATTCACAACGTCCGCTTCTTGGATTTTTTCCCCGCGAGCAAGATTCCGTCCGTGCTTTCCGCAGCCGATGCTCACGTCATTACCGTAAAGCGCGGCCTCGAAGGCGTCGTCGTGCCAAGCAAAATGTATGGCATTCTTGCCGCGGGCAAACCCATCGTGGCGGTGGCCGCGGCGGAAACGGATGTTGCCGCCATCGGCGTTCAACAGGGTTTTTCAGTTGCCGCCGAGCCGGATTCTCCCGCTCAATTCGCCGCCGTCGTCCGCGAGCTGCTGCGCGATCCCCAGAAACTTGGAAACATGCGTGAAGCTGCCCGGGCCGCGGCTCGCGGCTATGATAGAGTCACGGAGTTGCAAAAGTTCGTGCGCATTCTCGAGGAGGCAGGGCACACGTGACGTCCCCGGAAACGTTTTGGAGCGGCAAACTGGTTTTGGTAACGGGAGGCGCTTCGTTCATCGGCTCGACCCTTACCGATCAACTGCTCGCCCGCGGCGCCGCGAGGGTCCGCATCGTGGACGATCTCTCGAGCGGGCATCTGGAAAATTTGAAGCAGCATCTCGGGACAAATCGTATCGACTTCTTGCAAGCCGATTTGCGCGAGCCCGGCGTCACCCGAGCCGCCATGCAGGGTGTTGACACCGTTTTTCACCTGGCGGCCGACCACGGCGGCCGCGGCTACGTTGACCTGCACCAGGCGGGCCCTGCATCGAACTTCTTTCTCGACGGCCTCGTCTTTGCCGAGGCTCTGAAAGCCAAGGTCAAGAAGGTCGTCTTTGCTTCTTCCGGCTGTGTCTATCCGAATTTCCTCCAGTCCGATATCGACAAGGAACTGTTTCTTACCGAAGACCTGACCAATGGCCCGAACGATGCCGATAATACCTACGGCTGGGCCAAGCTGATGGCCGAATTCACCTTGAAGGCTTACGCCAAGGAGCACGGCATGGGCGCCGCTTCTTGCCGCTACTTTACCGTGTACGGCCCGCGCGGCGTGGAAAACCACGCCGTCATTGCGATGATCGCGCGCGCCTTTCTAAAGCAAGATCCTTTCGAGGTTTGGGGGGACGGCACACAGATCCGCAATTGGACCTACATTGACGACATCGTGGAGGGCACCATTTTGGCGGGCGAAAAAATTTCAGACGGCACCGCCGTCAATCTCGGCACCATGGAGCGCATTCGCGTCATCGATTGCGCTCGGATGGTCTGTGAGTTCACAGGCCACAAAGCCGAAATCAAAAAGCGCCCCGATATGCCCACCGGCCCGCTGAACCGGGTAGCTGACAATGCCCTTGCCAAAAAATTGCTCGGCTGGGAACCCAAAACGCCTTTCCGCGAAGGCCTGAAAAAGACGATTGATTGGTATTTTGCCACCAAGGACCGCGCCCAGGTCCAGCGCATCTTCTCGCGCATGCTGACCGAGCGTTGATCCTCGCCAGCCGGCGCATGCCGCGCAGCTCCCTTGCTTCGGATGCAACTACCGTTTTTTCCTGATTGCTGCGCAACACTTTCGGAAGTATGGTGTTTACCGCTGCGTGGGGCAGTGTCTGTCCATTTGGGAGCCGGATCCCCAGTCCGGCAATGTTCTTGAGGCTCCGGCCAGCCGCTAGTCGGGCCGGGTGGTTGCTTCTGATCGGAAACCGAGGTCGCTTGCCTGCGGGCTTGCTGGCTTTTTTTCTCGCGCTGTTCTCCTCTCTTGCGCTTACCGTGCCGGTGCGCGCCCTCGCCATTCGTGTCGGCATGGTCGATCTTCCCGGGCCGCGTAAGGTCCATTTGCAGCCGATCCCGCTCCTCGGCGGGCTCGCCATGTATGCGGCGGTTCTCCTCGCCGTGCTGCTCTCGTTCAGCGGTCCCGCCCGCAGTCAGATCATGGGCATCCTTCTTGGCGCCACTGTTGTCGCCGTCGTTGGCATTATGGATGACCGCGGACTGTTGCATCACCAAATCAAATTGTTTTTTGGGATGCCCCTCGCCGCCGTGATCCTGTTGCTCAGCGGCGTTCACGCTCGCGTTTTCGGAGTGCTCATCGGCGGCAACGTGGGTTACGCGCTGGACGCGGGGCTCACGATTTTCTGGGTCGTCGGCATCACCGCGTCTTTCAGCATTTTCGACCACATGGATGGGCTTTGCGCGGGCGTGGCGGCTGTGGCTTCGGCGTTTTTTGCGCTGCTCGCTCTGCTCAACGGTCAAGCGCTCGTAACGGTCCTGGCAGCTGCCGTGCTCGGCGCCGCATCCGGATTCTTGCGCTGGAATTTCAAGCCCGCCAAGATCTTCATGGGTGATGCCGGCGCCATGTTCCTCGGTTTTCTCATGGCGACGCTCGGCCTCAAGCTGAGGCTTGACCATGCCGCTAATTTTTCCGCCTGGCTCGTGCCCGTTCTGATTCTCGGTGTTGCGATCTTCGATACCACGCTGGTGACGATTTCCCGTTCTCGCCGTGGATTGTTGCCTTTTGCCACTCCGGGTAAGGATCACGCCGCCCACCGGCTGGCGAATCTCGGTCTTGGGCACCGCGGGGCCGTCGTCTTGCTCTATGGTTTAGGCGCACTCTGCGGCGGGGCGGCCGTGGTGGCCAGCTATTCTTCCGCCAGAATCTCCGCAATCATAGCCGCCGCTGTGCTGCTGGCATTCCTGGTTGGGGTGGGCCTCCTGGAACACGCTCCCTACGAACGCCAGGCCCGCAAGTCGCAATCCCCCGTTTTTCCCAAAGCCGCTTGAACCAGCGCCAAGTTCCCGGAATTTCGAGCCGAGCGTTTCAGCCGGTATGATTTGCTCCGTAGCTGGCAGTCGCCCTTTGCAGCCGAATCACGTTCCGCGCTTCTACTTTCGCGCCTCCCGCCATTTGTGCCGCTCTGGTGTTTCGCTATACTGACTTCTTATCCTTCGAGGTGGGACTTCAGACCGAGCAACGCGGCGAACGTTTCTTCTCTTGCGGCCACCGGGAAGGCGTGCTCATCGCCTCGAATTTCTTGGGAAGCGGATACGTGACCACGGACGAATACAATCGCCGGTCCAGCCGGGAACACTCTCCAATTGTCATTGTCGGCGGATCTGCTGCCGGCCTCTTCGCCGCGGCCCGGCTCGCGCAAGCTGGCCGTTCTGTGCGCGTCATCGAATCCAAGCCGCAACTTGAGCCCGCCGCGCGCACGCTTATCGTCACCGATCACTTCCGCCTCCAGACGGGGGCTGCGGGAGAGCACAGCGTCGTTAACGAAATTCGTCGCTTCGAGCTCTTCACGGACGGCCGTTCGGCGCAAGTCTCGCTATCGAGGCCGGACCTTATCATTGAGCGTTCCCGGCTTATCGCTGCTCTTGCGGGCGAAGCGCAAGCCGCTGGTGCCCAATTCGCGTTCAATACGCGCTTCCACTGCGTATCCCCGAACAGCCGCGGTCTCAGTCTGGAAATCGATTCCGCGGGACGCCGCGATGAGGTTCATGCTGAGGTCCTCATTGGAGCGGATGGCGCCGCCAGCCGCGTGGCCCGCGCCGCTGGCTGGCCCTTCGTCGAGACCGTGCCTCTGATGCAGGCCATCGTCCGGCTCCCTAAGGACTATCCTGCGCATACCACGCGCGTCTGGTTTGTGCCCGATGACACCCCTTATTTCTATTGGCTCGTGCCCGAGTCCGCAGGACGCGGCGCTCTTGGCGTCATCGGCGAGAACGCCGGCGCTACCAGAAAATCCTTCGAACGCTTTCTCGAGAAGAAGGCGCTCGAGCCGCTTGAATGGCAAGGAGCTCGCATTCCCGTCTATCGCAAATGGATCCCCGTCCGCCGGCGCATCGGCCATGGCGAGGTCTTTCTGGTGGGCGACGCCGCCGCGCAAGTCAAGGTCTCCACAGTGGGTGGCATCGTCACCGGCTTCCGCGGCGCTCTCGGAGTCGTGCAGTCCATTTTGAGCGGCGGGCCGAGTGAGGAACTGCGAAGCCTTCGCCGCGAACTGGAAACGCACCGCCTGATTCGCCGCAGCATGCATCATTTC